>CBDVBX010000061.1:0-16433 GCA_965372335.1 uncultured bacterium
GATTCGTTGATCGTAATGGAATACACGGGATCCGGGTTGTTGCCAGTGTCAATCCCCGTTCGGACAATAGAAGACGTCGCCGCGGTGCGTTACCTCGGCAACGAAGTGTACAAAAGACACCCGGTGGTGGAAGAATGGAAGTTGGGGTCACCCCGCGACGTCAATCTCGACTCGGTGACGACGTACCACGGTAAGTACAGTAAGTGGAAAAATACCTCGCTGGCATCGGCATACCCGATCGTCGACAGTTACAGGGACTACACCGTGATCGGGGTGCGATTCAACTTTATGGATCCGGTGGGGCTCCAACGTGCGATGCTAAAGCTGGCGTATTCGCCCGGGGGAAATAACCTGCCCGATGATCAGCAACCCCACATCATGTTCGAGTACGAAACCTGGCCGTGGGCCGTAACCGCCGGTTGGAATCGGTCGGATTTCTACGATTTCTTCGGCCCGACGCTTACGAGCCGTAAGGGGTACTACGGGACTGTCGGATACGAAAACTACATCATCGCGGACAGGCCGACTTATTTAGAATACGACATATTCTTGGGCCACTTCGGAAACCTCGACGAGCTGCCGTTCGCTCAGGGCGTAGCCGCTACCTTCGACCGATACACGACCGGGAGTGCCGGTCTAGAATACCGGTCGCTGGGGAGAACAATCGGGGGAATCGAGAAGGAGAGGGGAATCAAGACCGGCGGCGAGTACATCGGCAACTATGTCAACGACACGTACTTCTCGGCGCTGCGCGGCTACTTGACTTACGGTTTCTTGACCCCCATCGATCACTCGTCGATTTGGCTTCGCGGCGACGCCGGATACTCCTGGGGTGAGCCAGATGACGCGTTTGCCAATTTCTTTTTTGGAGGATTTGGCAACAACTACGTCGACCACCGGGAATTCAAGCAATTCCGAGAGTTCATCAGGTATCCCGGCATCGACATCAGCAGCCTCGGCGGGACGAACTACAGCAGACTGATGCTCGAATGGACACTGCCGCCGTTGCGCTTCGAACGGTTGGGATTCCCATGGGTGTACGTCACTTGGATGGGGACGTCACTGTTCACCACCGGGATCGTCACCAGCCATGGGAGCGAAGAACGTCAGCGCGAGCTCATAAATCTTGGCGGTCAGATTGATTACCGGCTGGTATGGATGTCCGGGTTGGATATGACGTTTTCATTGGGTTACGCCGCCGCCTGGGAACAAGATCGTCGGCTTCAAACGGAATTTATGATATCCTTGAAGATACTATAGTCTGTTTGCCGCCCGTTCAACGATACGTACCCCGGGGTGAATTTGGGTTCTCAGGTATTCGATTACATACTGCGTCTAACGGTCAGTCTTTTCCCCGTATTGCTATTCCTGCTGGCGCTCAACCTGGTCGACAGCTACAAGCTGGTCCGTCCGCGCTCGATGATCCGGGCAATGATCGTCGGGGTGCTGGTCGCGTTGGTCTGCTTGCTGGTCTATGTTCTGATCATGCGGCAGATCACGATCAGACCGGTCACGTATGCCCGTTTTGCGGCACCGCTGGTCGAGGAGCTGCTGAAAGCGATTTACGTGGTCTACCTGATCCGGTCGCGAAAAATAGGTTTTATGGTCGACGCGGCGATTCTCGGATTTGCGGTCGGAGCGGGCTTTGCCATCGTTGAAAATGTCTACTACATCAATGCCCTCGGCGATCCGCGAGTCGTCATTTGGATCGTTCGCGGTTTCGGGACGGCGATCATGCACGGTGGTATCACGGCGATTTTCGGAATACTGTCGAAGAGCCTCTACGATCGCAGCGAAGCGAAGGGCGCGCTGGCCTTTGTCCCCGGTCTGGTGATCGCAGTACTGGTGCACTCATTCTACAATCATTTTCTGTTGAATCCGGTCGTATCCACGGTGTTGGTGCACGTCACGCTCCCGTTGGTGTTCCTGACGGTCTTTTACCGCAGCGAGCAGGCAACGCGCCAGTGGTTGGGATCGCAATTCGACATCGACCAGGAGATGCTCGACATCATCAACTCGGGCCGGGTGTCGGATTCACGCCTGGGCGTATTCTTCGCCTCGATTCGGGAGTCGTTTCGGTCCGAAGTGGTGGTCGACATGTTGTGCTATCTGCGGCTTCACGTGGAGCTCGCGATCAATGCCAAGGGACTTTTGCTGATGCGTGAAGCGGGCTTCGACCCGCAACCGACGCCGGACATCCGCGAGAAGTTCGCCGAGCTAAAGCACCTGGAGAAGAGCATCGGCCGCACGGGACAACTGGCCATCCACCCGCTAATTCACACTAGCAGCCGCGAGCTATGGCAGCTCCACATGCTCGGCAAGCACTAACCACTCTCTTTTGACTCCCTACAATCACCGCCACGCGCCGCCTGTGTTTCTTCAGAGGTTTTGGCCCTCGCCGGCCGGCCCCAAATCACAGAAGATCAGCCGCCGGGTGGCGGGTGCGAAGCCTTATTTTAGGAGGACCAGTTTTGAGGTCGACGCGTGGCTGGGGGTGGACAGGCGGACGAAGTAGACGCCGGAGGCCACCGGGCGTGAGGCGTCGTCGCGGCCGTTCCATTGAATCTCGTAGTGACCCGCCGGCTTCGCTTCGTCAACCAAGGTGGCGACGCGTGCGCCGGCGATGTCGTACACCTCCAGCGTGACGCGCGTCTCGCGATCCACGCTGTACGGGATCGTGGTGGATGGATTGAACGGGTTCGGGTAGTTCTGGCCGAGTGAGGCGATCGTGGGTGTGTCGCCGACGCCCGTTTGGACTTCGACGCTGAATGTGATATCGGTGGGCGGCAACCCGACGTCGAGGGGGCTGGTCGTAATCTCTACGCCGGTGCCCGAGTCGTATACCCGAATCCCCGGTTTGACCGCCGTCCGATCCGCGAGAAACAGCTCACCCGTCGGCGCCCGGTCGATGTCTCGCAGCACCCAGGCGCCCGGCGCGTACACCGTCTGGATCTTCGTGCCCGTCGACGGATCGAAACTGATCAAATCCGTGGTAAAACTGGCGTTTTGAATCAAGCAGTACCCCATGTGGTCGTCGATGATTTCGACGTCGAGAATATCGCCCTGGGCGGCGGTCTCGCCGAACATCGTTCCTGACGTCACCAATGAGACCGGATCGATGGTTTCGACGCCGGCGTCGAGCAGCCCCCAGTAACCGGCGCAGCCCACGTACAGTTGTCCGGTCCACGGGTCGAGCTGGATCTCGCTGAAAGGGTTTGCGTTGGACAGCGCGATCGCCTGGACACCGGGTGTGATCGGGTCGGTGTCGACAAACGTATCCGTGTTCACGTCGATCACAGCCACGTAGCTGTCGCCGACTGGCACCCAGAAATTGTCGCGGTCCATCCGTTGGATCGTGATGAACACGTAGTCACCGTAGCGGCACATCTGGTGCATCTCGCACAGCCCATCGGCGTCGGCAAAGGAGGAGAAGTCGATCGACCCCGTCTGGATTCCCGTCTGCGGATTCATTATCCACATCGTGTTGGTCTCGTAACGTGTGACGTACATCTTCGTCGCGCTTGCAAACGCGACGTCCTGTGGATTCGATCCGTTTCCCGTGGAGAACTGTCGGACCGTCGAGAAGTTGTTGTCTGGATCGAGGATCTGAATGTTGTCGGCGCCCGCGCTGTTGACCACATAGATATAGCCGCCGTAATAACGCGCGACGCCGTCGCTGTGGATAGGCGCAACGTTTTTTGTGACTCGATACGTCCCGTCCAGCTCAATCGTCGCACAGGAACCCGTCGAGTAGTCGCTGGTAGTGATAAACGCGAACCCCTCGGATGCCTGTGCGTCCCTTGGCAGTGACGCGACCACCATTATGATGAGTGCAGCGATTGCGATGTTAAGTGCTGATAACAGTTTTGTGGAATGCACGGTATCGTCCTCCTCGAGTTGAAGTCTCACATCTTGTAGCTCACGGTGCTGTATACAGTTCTGCCCGGGAGCGGATAACCGCTCACGTCACTCGTCTGGTTGTCGGTGACATTGCGCACTTCGAGGGTGAACGACAGCCCGTTCACAGGTGTTTCCAATTTGAAAATCACATTATGAAGGTCGCGCACAGCGACCTCCCGCATGTTGGCGCGGTCCAGATAATTGGCTCCGATATAATGCAGTTCGTAAGTCAACCTCCACCATTCTTCGGCCCACGATACCGCCGCGTTCAAGTCATGCCGGGGTTGTGTGGGGAGGTCGTTGCCGTTGTAGTAGGGAATCTCACTCGTGTCCTTTGATTCGAAACTGGTGTAGTTGCCCGACACGTGAAATCGCCGTCCGATGAACGCGGCCAGCGAAAACTCCCACCCCTTGATCGTCGCGCTTCCGATGTTGGCTGCTTTTACCGTATTCTGAGAGTTGGGAAAGAACAGGATGAGATTGTCCGCCTCGTTGACGACGTAAACCACCTCAGCGAACATGTTCCGAAGCGGACCCGCGCGGTTGAGGTTTAACACCACTCCGATGTCCCGGTTGAGACCTTCCTCCGGTTCGAGGTCTGCGGAACCGGTCACCGTCCCCAGATTGCCGAACAGCTCGAGAAACGTCGGTAACCGGTAGTACCGGCCGACGTTGCCCTTGACGGTGAGAAACGACACCGGATTCCACCGAAGTCCTATACTGGGCGTTTGGTATTGCCGGGCGATTCGCCCCTGCGGCGATGGCGGCAACCACGGAAACGGGGCTTCGTCATAGAACTCGTTGACGTGTCGCTCCCATCGTTGTGCCAGACTCACCACCAGCGTTTGACGAAGCAAGTACACGTCAGCAGCCGCCACGAGCGTGCGCGCGCGCCGCGACCTCGTGGGGCCTTCCTCGCGCACAGGGATGTTGTCGACCGGCCGAAACTCCTCCGAGCGCCTTTCGAACGTCCCCTGGAGCGTAACCGGAACCAGAGGAACGAACCACTTCACCGAGCCCAGCCCACCCCACGCGAGAATCGTATTGTCGGTATCCTGCCGGCCCAGCGCAACGGTTGCGTCGGGATCGCTGAACCGTTCCCTGGTGTCCGAGTAGAACCCCGTCACCGACGCTTGCAGCTGCTGCTGCATGAAGGGTTGCGTCTCCAACCTCAAGTGCGACAGGCGCCGGTCGCGCTGGAAACGCGCCGTCGTCGACTGGTGCGAACCCAGCCCGGCCACACCCTGGTCGCGATAGAACACGTCGTGTGTGAGGGACGCGACTTCCAATCCGGGCAGATCGATCTCCAGCCGGGCAAGCGTGTTGCGACTCTCGTATGCGTTGTTCAGTCGATCGACGACGACGTCGTCGCCGGGGTTTACGGGAGTACCGTTATTATCGAGAAAGGGGAAATTTCCCAGACTGCTTGTCGCGCCGCCGTGCACGAACAACCGCGTTCTCCACGACTGCAGCCACGCCGATAGTTGCAGGCGCGAGGTGTCGAACGAGCCGTAAGATGCGAACACCTCGAGATCCGACAACGTGCGACCGTTTTGCCATCGAGCCGGGTCTGTGGTCACCAGATTGATGGCACCGCCGATCGCCCCCGATCCCAGGTGTGGCGGCGCAAATCCACGGTACACCTCCACCCGCTGCACACCGCCTAACGGAAAATCTGAAAGGTTAGCCACACCGGTGTAGGCGTCGTTCATCGGGACGCCGTCGAGGTACACCCGGACTTGACTGGCCGACGAACCGCGAATCGAAACGGTGGCGAAGTCACCCAGGCCGCCGTACTGTTTGACATTGACACCCACCATTTGTCTCAGGACAGCGGAAAGATCTTCGACCCGGTCCCTGCGCTCTCTCAGGTCGACGGCGGCCACAAAACCGGCCCTGTTGAACAGGTCGGCGTTGGGATCTTTTCGTTTTGCCTTAACGATAATCGGCGCTGCCACGTACATCGTATCCGCCGGCGACGCCGACGTGGCGGTGCCCGCCGGCAATATCGTCGCTGCGAAAAGGCATGCGCAAAGCGGAGTTTTCAAACCGCCGCTCCAGTGAGCGAGAGAGAGAAAGGCGGTTATTAGACAGACGAGTCCGTCACGGGAAAGGAGGAATCAAAAAAACCCTCCAGTTCCTTTCCGGGGAACTTGGGAGGGTCTGCAATCGTCCCTTTCTCTCAATCCTCGAAGAGGTTTTGGGATCGTACGAACAGGCGGGTTTCCTGACTGATGGCTCGAGCGCTCCCGCCCCCTTCCCGGCTTTTTGCCAGTGGTAATGGGCGGGCAGCTTGCCAATCACAGTGGCGGGTCCGCGAGGGATTCTCACCCTCTTCCCACTGCCTGATCTCGACTATTTCACACGCAGGTTAACGTCATTGGTACAACGATGTCAACGGAAAAAACCCCCTGGGCATACCCCCCGGGGGGTGTGGCCTACTTGATGACGGTGAGTTTTTTAGTGCGGGTCAAGCCGTCCACCGTCACCTTCAAGAAATAAACGCCGCTGGGGACGGGCTGGCCGTGCCTGTTCGTGCCTTCCCAGCGGAGCGTGACACGCCCCGCTCCAACAGACCGATCGCTCAGTGTATTCACCTCCCGGCCGGCCGCGTCGTACACGGCCACCCTCAGGTGCGCCGTTTTCGATACATCGATCCGGACGGTAACCGTGGGATTGAAGGGGTTGGGGAACACGGTAACTTCGAGCGTTTGTGGAGGAACGACCCGATTGGTGACCGCTACCAGATCGTCGTTATACAGATACCCGTTGTGGCGCACAAACGGAACGTCAGCGTCCCGGCACACGACGCGGTCGATGCCGGTATCTCGAATTCGAAAGGCCACATCTTCTCTATCAAGGTGGATGACACCATCTTCGAGCGCGCACGTCACCCGCCCGTCGAAGATATGCACGTACTCGACACCGAGGTGCCGAAGTTGGGTCGCATCGACAATTAGGTGGCGCGCCACCACCGAACCCGTCGTGCGAACGACAGCGAGTGAGGCGTCGGTTTGCACCGAATCCGCCCCCCAAGTGACGGTCCCACCCGTGTGATTTCCCAAAACGACGTCGACCAGGCCGCCGCCCCAGTCGAGCCGACAAGCAAATCCCCACAGAAGGTTTTCACGCGAAACAGCGGGGGAGATTACGGCGGCATTCGAAGGAAACAAAAGCAGCGAAAAGCGGGGGTTGACCGCGTTGTGCGTCAATTTGAGTATCGTCGAGTTGGGATCCTGCGATTGGTTGTCGAACGGCTCGGTCGATGCCGTCACAGCGGCGAAGTCGGGGTGCAATACATGGACGTCCATGTCGGCCACGGCGTTGTGTATTCGAATTGGATTTCCCGACACGTTAACGGTGTTCGAGGACTGCGTGTGCAGGCGCCACTGGTATTCGTGTGGTGTCCCGTCTTTGTCGATGTCGTCAACGATTACCACGTACGGCGGAGTCGACGTATCGTGAACCACGACCACGTTTCGCAGGGCGAAGTCAACGGGGTTGGACCCGGAGTATCCCCACGACCAGTCGAACCCCGGAAACGGCCAGTCCGCCTGGTTGAACTCTGAGTACGTCGTGTACGCGCTGGTCGCATCGCCCTGCACGTAGTCGGCAAATCCGCTCAGCAGGTATCCGACGATTCGTCCATCCGTTCCGATCGACGACCCGGCGTTGTGCTGGCCAGCGCCGTCGATGAACACCATGTTGTGCGCTTCGCTTTGCTTGGCCGTGTCGCCCGCACCGTGGTCGATCGCGAATCGCTTGCCGTAGGCGTGCAGCGTAAAGTGATTCTGGTCTTCCTGCGCGTGACCTCCGTGAAACTTGCCCGAGTAAAAGCTGAACACCACATCGTCTCCGCCCAAACCGCCCGGCCAACCCGTGCGAAAGTAGTAGAGTCCCCTGTCCAACCATAGTTGACTTCGCGGCAACAGTGAGCCTGGCTCCACGGGCGGCAAGCCGAGGTTCCACAGTGCAGTGGCCGCTTTGTCTGCCGCAGTTTGGTGGTCGATCCCTTGGGGGCCGGCCGTGTGTTCCCACAACCACGCCGACAGGCCGCTGTTCCACTCTTTCTGCGCCCAGTCGAAGTAAGTCGAATGGCGCCCCAGAGGCGTCGAAGAATACGGCGAGTCGTTTAGGTTGTTCGTTTTTCCCCAACCTTCCGGACTGATTTCGTACGCGAACCAATTCTCGGCTTCGCGAATCCGCGGGTGGTCGGCGTATTTGAATCCATCGAAGCGCTCACGCGCATCGAAATAAAAGATGAGTTGCCTCAACGTCCACGCGCCATAGAGACACCCCTCTTTGTAAGAGCCATCGGGATCGAACTGGTGTGTGAGCAAACTGTCGATCAACGCATCCGCCATCGTCATCGCGTCGTCGAGAATCTGCGCGTCGGCCTCGTCTTGGAGGCAGATCGCCGCCAGACCTAGGGGGCCGGAAAACATCGCGGTGTGGTTGGCCAGATACGGGCGCCAGGCGAATAGCCCGTAAATGAACGAGCCGGTGATATGCTGCACATATGAAGTGATCTCGTCGCGAACAAATGTACGCAGGGATTCCGGCGCGTCGCCAAAGAATAGATCGTAGCCCAGGGCCAGGCTGCGGAGGCGGAGACCCGAGTCGGCTTCTTTGTTGTCGACGTTGAACTGTTGGGCAATGTAAACGGTGACGTCGCGCCCCAGTCGAATTGCCGCTGTGTCGACCGGCGACTCGCCGAATGCGGCCACGCCGAGATTGGGGATGGTGTTCAGTCCCCATCCGTTGGCGATCAGTTCTTCGAATGTCAGCGGCGGATACAGTTGTTCGGCAAGATACCGCAGATACTGGTAGGCGTCATCGTCGTGGCCTCCGTCCCTCACCTTGGCGTAGAGTGCCGGCAGATCTGCGGACGTGAACAAGAGGCGTGGGTGGTGGGCGTTATACAGCGAATCGCTGACGGCGGGCCCGCTGGTGACGGCGGACGGCTGCGCCAGGCACAAAAAAACAACGGCGGACAACGCGATGATTCGAAAGATGCACGGCACGGTGTCGCGGCTCCCCGTCTCCGGGTGTGAATAACGACTGTTACATTACAGGTAATTATAACCGAAATAGGTCCCCCGAACAACCGCCGCCAGGCGGTTGCTTGGGGGACCAAACAACCGCTACCCGGCAGCTAGCGGTGGTGGATAGCGGGAATATCGGTTATGATCGTGGCTGCTCGTTACGATTCCTGCCCCGAAGATCCCCTCGAGAAAGAGTAAGCGAGGAGTATGGCGTCGGTTCCGTACATCGGTGAAATCCTATCTGTAACGGCGGCCATCCTATGGGCGTTCGCGATCGTTCTTTTCAAGAGGAGCGGCGAGACCGTCCACCCGGTCGCGCTAAACACATTTAAAGACGTACTTGCCGTAATCCTCTACGTCCCGACGCTCGCAATCGCCGGTGTGTCGCTGATTCAAAACTACCCGGCGAGTGACTACATGCTGCTACTGGTGAGCGGGGTTATCGGTATCGCCGTGGGTGATACTCTGCTCTTTAAAAGCCTAAACACAATCGGAGCCGGCGCATCGGCACTCGTCAGCTGCCTGTACAGCCCGTTCATAATCGGTTTGTCATTCTTTTGGATCGGCGAGCGACTCACGTGGTTGCAGTTGGTGGGCGTCGTTTTGATCCTTTCCGCCGTTCTCGAAACGACGCGTACGGGAGACCGTGAGATATCCGGTGTCCGGCGCAATCTTTTCGGCGTCGCGTGGGGTATCCTCGCTGTTGCTGCGATGGCGGTGGGGGTAGTAATGATAAAACCACTCCTCGATGAAGCGCCGGTGTTGTGGGTGTTGCAAATACGGCTCATCGGAGGTGTGGCGGCGTTGTTGTTATTTCTGGCGATCAATCCAGCGCGCGGCCGCATCCTCTCCACTTTGTTGATTCGAAAGAGCCGAGGGTATACGTTCGTCAGTTCCATGATTGGCGGGTATGTCGCGATGCTGATCTGGTTAGGGGGGATCAAATTCACTAAAGCGTCGATAGCAGCGGCGCTCAACCAAACGAATACGATCTTCGTATTGGTGTTCGCCGCACTCATCCTGCGGGAACGCATCACAGTGGGACGCATCATCGCGATCTTGTTGGCCGTTGCCGGGGCCCTCCTCGTCACCTTCGGCTAGACTCTCTGCAGCGCCCCCGATCCCGGGACCTTGCGATGCGGCGGCGCCGCGTTAGGGACTTTGCATCGGGAATGGGGAGGGGACTACGATTCAATCGTGTCGACGACTGTACCGTTGTGTTTTAGCCACTCCGTGTAGAGGCCGATCACACGCGAGGCCTCGTCTTTGTGCTCTTCTGTGAACCGCAGAAAAGATGACATCCGGTCGAGCGTTTTCGAGCTGACAACGTGTTCCAGGACACATGCGTCGCGCGAAGCAGTTGTGGAGGGAAGCGTCAACACGTCTCTGAGAAACCGAAAGATCAAATCGTTGCGTTCCTTGACCTGGCGGGCGATGCGACGCCCCTTTTGAGTGAGCTTCACGTCTCCGTAAGGCGTGTGCTCGACCAGTTCCTTGAACTGCAAGTTTTCGATCGCGCCCGTCACCGATGGCATCGTGACGCCAAGCCGTTGCGCGATCAGTTTGACGCGCGGCTGTCCACCGTCGTTGGTGATCTCGAAGATCGTCTTGAGGTACATTTCCATATTGGGTGTAAGTGATTTCAAGATAGGTCCTTTCGGAGCGTTATTCCTACAGAGTTCAGTCAACCTAATAATACTCGCTCGCGAAATAAAGGTCAAGATCAGCGTTCCGGGCCTGTCGTGACCTGCATTGGGTGCTTGAGCGTCAAAACCGGACACGACGCTCTTCGGATCACCTGCGCCGCGGTACTGCCCATGAGCACGTGCGATAACCCCGTTCGCCCGTGCGTCGCCATGACGATCAGATCAGCGTTAACGGCGTCAGCGTAGCCCGTGATCTCGTCGACGGCATCCCCGCTTCGAACCTCGGCTTCCGCCTCTACATTCGATGGGAACTGATCCTGTATGATCCGGTCCAATTGGTCGCGAGCTTCTTTGACTCGTTCCTTCGTCAGCGACCGTTCATCGACCCCGACCCACGCCATGTCCGACACCTGGAGCGCGGGTTCGTTGACGTACAGAATTTTTATCGTTGCCTCGTACTGTTCGGCTAAACCGATAGCATAGGCCAGCGCCCGGAGCGAATGATCCGAAAAGTCGGTCGGTACTACGATGACATTGAAGGACAACATTTCAAAGCGCAAATCCGAGTGGTTGTATCTAGTCGCTGAACGTGAGCGCTCGCACCGCGGAGAGCCTACATCACTTTACGATTTTTTCTTTTCTGGTCAAGCGAAGTTGCGGCGCTGGCGAGCGTCATGAGCGAGATCGTCGAAAAATACTGTCCGCGGAACAGCTTCCAGTACTCGTGAAGTCCGCAACCCGCGTCGTCGTGGCATTCGTCCAGTCCCAGGATACAGCTCTTGGACAGGTTGATTGGACCGTCGACCGCCTCGATGACCTCGATGATCTTCATTTCGCTTCCCGGCCGGGCGAGCGCGTATCCCCCCCCTGGCCCCTTCGTGGATTTAACCAGACCCTTGTTACGGAGTCCGTGAAGGATTTTTGCGAGAGACTGTTTGGGCACGTGCGCCGCTTCGGCAATTTCTCTGACCAGCACTGGTCTTGTGGTGTTCTTCGATGCCAGATAAATCAGTGCCCTCAGAGCGTGTTGACACGTTGGCGAGTGAATCATGGCATGGTCCTTATATAGTGGGTCATCTAATCAACTATTTAAAAAGCATACCGTCTAGTCGGTGAGGTGTCAACGGTGTTCGAGGTGTACGTGATTGTCGATCGATCCGTCGAAACGCTACCCGCGTCACTACTTGAGGCGTTCGGAAATGAAATAGACGAAAAGACCAAAGCTAATCGAGAATCTCTGTGCAATATTATACCGCGCTTGATCGACGAGTCAACTCGGTTCAGTGTAACTCATTGTATGAAAATATGTTACAGCGTACGGGCGGTGAACGATTCGACTTGAAAACGCGTATCGAATGGGGTATTCTGCCTCTTTAATAATCGTCTGATGATTCGAGTACACCCAACGCTTGCACAACGAAAGTAAGCGATCCGACCGATGCCCATCCCAACGCCCTTTCATCCTCGTACGTCAAAGCTGTGCACCAGCATGTTTTACATGGACTGGGCGGGCTACTATGGGGTGCGTTCTTACGAAACCACGCACGAAGCCGAGTATCACGCTATCCGCCAGGCGGCGGGCGTGATCGATGTCACGCCGCTTTACAAGTACGAAGTGTACGGAAAAGACGCGTGCGCGTTTCTTTCGCGCATCATGGTTCGTAACATCGCCAAACTCAAAGCAGGGCAGGTGGCGTACCTTTGCTGGTGCGACGAGGACGGCAAGATGATAGACGACGGCACGGTGTCGCGGCTCGATGAGGACTACTACCGCGTCACCTCCACCGACGCCAACTACTCATGGTTTGCGCGTCACGCCGTAGGTTACGACGTCGTGCTGGAAGACAGTACCGCACGATTTGCCGCTCTGGCCGTCCAAGGACCGCTTTCGCGTGACGTCGTCGACGATGCCACCGGTGGAGCCGTGGGGAAGCTCGAGCATTTTTACGCCACTCGAACAAAAATCGCCGGTGCAGACGTGATTGTATCCCGAACGGGCTTCACCGGTGACCTGGGCTACGAGATCTGGGTGGAGAACGATCACGCCATAGCCGTCTACGACACCGTAATTGAAGCTGGCAGGCCGCACGGCGCGATCCCCTCCGGACTCATCGCCATGGACGTTGCCCGCATCGAAGCGGGATTCATACTCAACGGCATCGATTATTTCAACGCCCTGCACTCGATGATCGATTCGCGTAAATCGTCGCCGTTCGAGATGTCGCTGGGCTGGGCCGTTCACCTCAAGCGCGCGGAGCGGAAACCGTTCATAGGGAGCGACGCGCTTAGAAGCGAAAAGAAAACGGGCCCGCCGCGGCTGTTTGTCGGACTGGAGATCGACTGGGACGAATTCGAAGATTTGTTCACGGGATACGGACTGCCGCCGGAGGTGCGCAGCGGCGGTTGGCGCGACGGAGTGCCGGTGTACGACCTCGATGGCAAATTCATAGGTCAGGCCACCAGCGGAGCGTGGTCGCCACTTCTCAAGAAGAACTTCGCGCTGGCCTCCGTCAAAGCCGAACACGGAAAGATCGGCAACCAGGTGTTGTTCGAAGTCACCGTCGAGTATCAGCGTCGGACGGTTAATGCGACCGTCGTCGAAAAGCCGTTTTTCAATCCGGAGAGGAAACGTGCCTGATGTTTGTAACGGCTGAAAGAACGGCCCGAGAAGGGGAGCGGATGTAATGGCCGCAAAGTACGACGCCATCATCGTCGGCGGTGGTCACAACGGCTTGGTGTGCGCGGGTTATCTGGCCAAAGCGGGTCGTAGCGTCCTCGTTCTCGAACGTCGCGGCGTACTCGGGGGCGCCGCCGCGACCGAGGAAATTTATCCCGGTTTCAAATTTTCCGTCTATTCATACGTGGTAAGCCTGTTCCGGCCGCACATCATCCGCGAGCTGGAGCTGGCAAGGCACGGCCTCGAGCTCATTCCGCTCGAATGTTCATTTGCGCCTCATCTTGAGGGGCCGGGTCTGGTGCGTTGGCCGGACGTCTACAAAACCCGGCGCGAGATCTCCCGCTTTAGCCAGAAGGATGCCGAGATATACCCCGAGTTCAGCCTGGCGATGACCAAGATGGCGTTTTTCATCAAGAAGATCATCGATTCGCCAGCGCCCGATCCAGCGTCGCTCAATCCTCACGAACTGTATCGAATGCTCGATCTTGCCCGGCACTTCAAAAAGCTCGGCCCCGATATGGCGTACCTGCATACCCAACTGTTGACGATGAGCGCGGTGGACTTTCTAAAGCTTTGGTTCGAGTCGGAGACGTTGATGGCGCCCATGTCGGTGAGCGGGATCATCGGCACGTTTTTGGGCGTACGCTCACCGGGGACGGCGTACGTGCTGCTGCACCATTACATGGGAGAGATCGACGGAGCGTTCCGTTCGTGGGGGTTCTCCAAAGGCGGCCCCGGTGGATTGAGCCTGGCATGCGGGTCCGCGGCCAAAAGCTTCGGCGCCGAGATTCGCACGGAGGCGGGCGTTAGCAAGATCAATGTCAAGAGCGGACGTGCCGTGGGTGTCGTCCTGGAAAACGGTGACGAGATCGACGCCAAAGTCGTGCTCTCCAGCGTCGATCCCAACCGCACGTTTCTCAAGTTGGTCGGCGAAGAACACTTCGACGACGACTTTAACCGGCAAATCAAGCGCTACAAATTCAGGGGAAGTTCCGGCAAAGTCAACCTGGCGCTCGACCGTTTTCCGGACTTCAGTTGCCGTCCGGGCGACGGCCAACACGTCCGCGGCGACCTCGCCATCGCGCCCAGCATAGACTACCTCGAACGCGCGTACGACCAGGCCAAGTACGGCGAGTTCTCGCAAAGGCCATACATTAATATCGTATTCCCGTCGCTGGTCGATCCCAGTGTGGCCCCGCCGGGCAAACACGTGATGTCGTGCTTCGTCCAGTACGCACCATACAACATCAAGGAGGGGCCCGAGAACTGGCCGTCAAAAAGGGAGGCGTTCGGGGACGCCGTGGTCGACACCATCGCCGAGTACTGCCCGGGTCTGAAAGAGTCCATTTTGTACCGGCAGGTTGTTACGCCGTGGGATATGGAGCAGCAAGTGGGGCTCACCGAAGGGAACATTTTTCAGGGGGAGCTGAGTGTGGAGCAGCTCATGTTTCTCCGTCCGGCTGCCGGTTGGGAAAAGTATAGAACGCCGATCAAGAACCTGTGGTTGTGCGGTTCGGGCGCGCACCCCGGTGGTGGGATCATGGGTTCGCCGGGCGAGTTGTCGGCCAAGGTCTTATTGTCGTCGAGGGAGGTGTGATGTCTGCGAGTACCGGAGCTTACGACGTCGTCGTGATCGGCGCTGGCCACAACGGGCTCGCCGCCGCGTGCACGCTGGCCAAGGGCGGCCGCCGAGTGCTGGTTCTGGAGCGCCGCGAGGTGACCGGTGGCATGTGCGCCGGCGAAGAGTTCGCCCCGGGTTACAAGACGGCCGGCCTGCTGCACGACACCACCGGCGTACGCAGGTGGGTGGCCGACGCGTTATCACTCCACGAACACGGTCTGTCTTTCGCCCCCGACTCGGTCGCCGCATATTCGCCCAAGCGAGGCGAGCGCGGATTGGTGCTCTCACAGGATCCGGATCGCGCATCGGACGAGATCGGTGCCTTCTCGGAACGCGACGCCGAGAGGTACGCAGAGTTTCGGGCTTTCATCCAAAAGGTCCGCGGCGTGATCGCCGGTATTATGAACGAGGTCCCGGCTGATTGGGTCGACATGGGTGTTGGTGGTGCGGCGACGATGCTTCGTCAGGCGCTCGACATTCGCCGGCTGGGCAGGCGCGACATGATTGAACTGATTCGGATAGCGCCGATGTGCGTGGCCGACTGGCTAAACGAATGGTTCGAGACGGAACTGTTGAAGTGTTCGTTGGCGGGGCGTGCGCTACTGGGAATGTGGAGCGGGCCGTGGTCTCCGGGTACGGCCACCAATTTGTTGTTGTGGGAATGTCTGGCGGATCGTCCCGTCGAAGGAGGTCCGGCGGCGGTGGCGTTCGCCCTCGAGCGTGCGGCGAAACACCACGGCGTCGAGATCCGCACCGGCGCGGCAGTCGATCGGATCCGCGTCTCCAAAAAACGCGTCGAAGGCGTGCGGCTCGACAGCGGGGAAGAGGTGGACGCGCGCGTAGTTTTGTCGTCTTGCGATCCCAAGACGACGTTTCTCGGCCTGCTGGAACCCAACGACATCCCCCCCCGGTTCGAAAGCCGCGTGCGGTCGTGGCGAATGCGGGGAACTACGGCCAAGGTTAATCTCGCCCTCAGCAAACCGCTGGAGTTCAGTCACCGGCCGGGTGAAACGATCGAGTACGCAACCACGGGCGAGAAACTCGACGGCATGGAACGCGCGTTTGATCCGGTCAAATATCGACAAATGCCGAGACGGCCGCTGCTCGACATCTACGTTCCGAGTGTCGCGCGGCCGGAACTGGCACCGGATGGGCACGCCGTTGCGTCGATCCTGGTTCACTTCGTGCCATACGAATTCGACGGCGGTTGGACGGATGAGACGCGCGAGAAGTTGGGCGATACGGTCGTCGCGGAGCTGGACTCGTACGCATCGGGCGTCGCGTCTTCAATCGTGTCACGAGAGGTGCTAACGCCGCTAGACATCGAGACTCGCTATGGGGTGACGGGCGGACACATCCACCACGGGGAACAGGGTCTGGATCAGATTGCGGTCCGCCCCACGCCGGAAACGTCGCGTTACGCCTCACCGATCGAAGGCCTGTTTATCTGCGGTGCCGGCACGCACCCCGGCGGCGGCGTCTCATGCGCCCCCGGCGCCCTCGCCGCCCGCATGATCTCCAAACTCACCTGATTTTATCTCCAG
>CBDVBX010000062.1:0-16329 GCA_965372335.1 uncultured bacterium
AAGGGGGCGTCCGGTTTGGACGCCCCCTCGTAACAATCTTTAATGCAAAACGATCGCGGAAGATCAGCCTTTTTTGTACTCGGCCTTTTTCTCTTCCGGCATCGGGTGGGCAATCTTCTTTGACATCTCTTTGAAGTCGAAGCTCTCGAACGTGGGGCTTTCTTCGTTGTGACACTTCGTGCACGTCTTCTCGTCTGGCACCATAAGCCCAACCGTGGCGCCATCGATCTCGCCCGACATAATTGCGACCATTGTCTTTTTCTTGTAGTAGTCGCCTCCCGGCCCGTGACACGATTCACAGGTCACGCCTTGTGTCTTGTCGTACTTTGTGCCCAACAGCTCCGCTTTTACGCCGTGTCCCGTTACGTGGCAACTCAAACAAGCGTCGGCTTCCTGCGGATTGTCAATACCCTTTGCTTTGGCAACTTCTTTGGCTTTATCGGTTGCCAGAGTATTGTACGCCTGCGCATGCTGTGATTTTTCCCAAAGGGGGAATTGTTCACCGACCTCGGGTTTCTTGTGGCACGTCTTGCACTTGGTGGCTCCGATGTACGCGCGTTCTTCTCCAGCAGTCGCGTGACTTTGCAGCACCGAAGAGCCGACGAAGGCGGTTAACGCCAGCGCCAATAGTAAGAACGACAGTTTTCTCATTTGGACCTCCAATCCATATGGTAACTCCTAACGCCTCGAGACGAGCACGATCAATAAGGGGCAGCGGTATAAGACGCGCCGGGCATGCATACGTACACTTACTTATACACGGTCGGCTGCGAGAATTCCAGAGTCTTATGACTTTTTTACGATCAAAATAAATGCCAGCGCCCAAAAGAACGAAACACGTTGATATTAATTGTGTTCCGTATGTGGACATGACGGTTTAATTGGCCGATTTGACACCCGCGTCTGTACCACTTTCATTGAAACCGGAGTTCAATGGTATCCGAACAATACTGAATAGATGATCAATCCAATAATAAAAATGCCGGCGGCGAGTGCTAATGACCCGAAAATTCGAATTGCCAAGATGCGTCTCTTTGATACGTGTTTTATAACAACCCGCTTGCGGAGTTCACCGCTTGCTTTGAGATCTTCGATCGCCTGCGGACGTTCTTTTTTGTATTCCTTGAACGGTACAAGACCGGTAAATATGACGGTGTCCATGGGGAATGCTTCGGGACGCAAATGCGTATTGAAAAAATGGATTGTGAATATGAATCCCACGGCGAGAAGCGCTTCATCGCTGTGGATAATAGTCGCGACATTTATCAGCCAGCCCGCCATGAATTTGGTGAAGAACTCTGGAAACCACAACATCAAACCGGAAATACCAATAACGGCAACGCCCCAAAAAACCGCCATATAATCAAATTTTTCCCAATACGTCCAGCGTCCATAATTTGGGTGGGGGCCTCTACCCCAGAACCACTTAATTGTGGCGGCGAAGTCGACTAAGTCCTTTTTGTTGAACATAAGTGAGTTAACGCCGAAGAGGAGTTCGCGCCAGGATATCCTCCTCTTGATTTTGAATCGGATTAACGAAATAACATGAAATATGAAATAGCCAAAGGTCACTGCGGCCGCCGTGCGATGGATTGTTCCTGCGACCTTTACGCCGCCAAGCAGATTCGCGATGAAGTTGGCCCACGGCATGCCGGAAAACTTGAGCATCATACCGGTGAGTGCTAGCGATAAGAAGCTGATGATGACAAAGACATGTGTCCATCTTTGGGCCGTCGTGAATCTCTGGACAAAGTATCGTTTGTCGGTGTCTACGCCCTGGAACCTGCGCTTTTTCAGTTCGCGAAAAGAGCGTGGCAGCCACATCAAGAGGTGTAGCCCAAAAAACGTGAACACACCAACAAGGAGCAGTGTCATTGTCCAGTACGTGTAATAGAGAATCGGGTACCGGACCGGATCGTGGTGAGTGGCGTGTGTCAAATACCCGGTGAATCGTTTGTTGGCGTCGTCGTGGCACTTCTGGCACGTCTCCACGATGTTGTTGAATCCGACCGTCGAATTGGGGTCGTTATTCGCGAGGATCATGTGAGCGCCGTGGCAATCCGAGCATTTCGCCGCGTCGAGATAACCCAGCTGGTACGCCTTTCCGTGCATCGTTTCCAAATACGTATCTGATAGGTGTTCGTGACATGAACCACACTGGTGCGTGACCTCCTTCATGAACTGGTCTTTATCGACCTCGGCAATCGTGTGCGAGGAGTGACAGTCCGCGCAGTGGGGAAGGATCTTGTCCGATTTCGGATCGGCAGAATAGTGGACACTCTTGATGAATTGCTTGTAAATACCCCTGTGGCAAGTGGCGCAGGTAGCGGGAATATTTTTCTCGTAAATTGAAGACCTATTATCCGTCCGCCTCAGGACTAAGTGTGAACCATGACAGTCAATGCAGATAGCGCTCGGCAAAAGCCCTTTCTCCATTAATCCACGTCCGTGGACGCTCCTCGAATAGTCCGTAAGCGCCGTCACTTCAGCGAGGTCAGCGACGAGAGTGGCGTCTCCGCCTTCGCGGTGACAACCGCCGCATAGCGAAGGTACATTCGCCCTATAGGTCAGTGCATCGTCGTCTCCATGGGGCTTTGTGTCGTGGTCTCCGTGGCAGGTCGTACAATACGGCGCCCGCGGTTCTCCGGCCAAGAGAGACTGCCCGTGGCCACTTTCAAAATACTCCTCAGATATTTTTGCGTGACAATTGGAGCAATCAACTCGCCCGGACGGTTCACAGGGGCGGGAGAGACGTGGATCGATATCCGAGTGGCACTTGACACAGGGAATGTTTTTATGGACTGATTGGCTCACCTCCGCTTTGTCCACGTGCATCGAGAGAGAATCGTCGCCGATGACTTTGTATACGTCGTGGGCTTCGTGGCATTTCATACAGTCGAGGTCAGAGATCGTGAGCGCTACGGTTTCTTTTCTAGCTTTGTGGGGAAGATGGCAGTCGGTGCATGCGGGTATAGCCCCCGGTTCTTTTTCCCAAAGTTCGCCGCGGATCACCCTGTCGTGAACGTCTTCGATACGGGAATGGCACTTCATACATGTCGTCGCGATGTTACGCGGCGAGATGGACGCTCTTGGTTCCGTGTGGGGAAGGATCAGGTGGCTCCTGTGACAGTCGGTACACGCCGCTGTTACGGTGAGTCCCTTTTCGAATAATCCTTCACCGTGAATACTTTGACTGTAGTTTTCGATGATGTTGTGTTCGGAAATTTGATAGGTACTTGCCACCGGGGCGCCTTCACGGTGGCACCTCCCACACATGTAAGGCACGTTCATTTTGTACGCTGGAGACCTCGGATCCGAGGGAGAAGAAATATCGTGGACTCCGTGGCAATCAGCGCAACGGGGGGCGTAGGGCTCGTTACGATTCAGGGCTTGACCGTGGATACTGGCGTCGAAATCGAGTTGGACGTCGTCGTGACAGTCTCCGCAGAGTACTCGCTCGAGTATCTCCTCGTGGGGAAAATCATCGACGTCGGCGTCCTGGTGGCAGTCGACGCATTCGAGGTCGCCGTGCACAGACTTGAGGTAAATCGGGTAGTCTACAAACCGGGAAACGGTTAAGCCGTTCTTTTTTGTCGTCAGCTGGGGGTCGTCGTGACAATCCAGACAGGTCTCATTGTCGACCGCCCACAGTGCGGCCGGAAGCAACAAGCAAATTACGAGGAAAAACGATATTCTCTTACCGCATACGTGCATCTGGATACCCACTTGGTCGCGGAAAAAGCAATCTACGGTTGAGTGCCCGTATGGCAGTCGTAACACGCCACCTCGTCGAAATCTTCATCTTCGGGATCTTCCGGGTGGACGAACTTGAGTCCCTCCGGCGAAAGAGCCACCTGTTCGTACTCTCCACTACCCTGCCGAAAAATTATGTGGCACGTCGTACATTCAGTGCTGATGGTCCAACCCTCTTCGCTAACCTTATTGTCGTCATGGCACCTCATGCAGCCTGGAAATATGAAGTGTCCAATGTTGTCCGGGTAATTGTCCCAGCGGACCTTCATTTCGGGGAATATACTTTGTGAGAACTGATGTTCTGTGGCGATGATTGCCTTTTCTATCGCTTCACGTTTTTCCGCGAATACCTCTGGAAAATCGAGGCGATACGTCTTTTCAATGAAATTGGCAATCTCGCGGCGCGCTTCTTCTTCTGTTTCGTATTCGCGGTCCATTGCTTCGACAGCAATCCGTTTGATTTCGGGGAGAGTGGCGTCGATCATCCCGGTGAGAATTGCCAGGTCGATCATGTAGTCGGGAGATCGATAGATGTGGCTCGGGCGATTGTGACAGTCCATGCAGTCCATCTTCCGGCGAATACCCTTCTTCAACTCCTCCTCCGTCAGCGGTTTCTTCGAATCATGATACGTGGTCACACGCCCCGTATCCCTGTCGGTCACCTGTATCCAGGGGATGTCCTGCCGACGCTCGTCGCGGGCGATGTACTCGATGTGGGTGCCTATGTTCATGTGCCAGTGGATACCGGCGGTTTGGCCGGTCTGAGGATCTCCGCCGCCGGTTTTTATCAGCAAGTTGATCGGCCAGGACGTGTTTTCTTCGTCGTACATGAAGTGATTGAACTGCTTTTGCTGCCCGCCGTAAAACTTCTCGGGCCAGTGGCACTGCTCACAGGTCTCTTGTGCGGGCCGGAGGTTTTTGATCGGAGTCGGAATCGGCTGCGGATATACCTTGGCGACCACAGCGTAGACCTGGTACATACCTGACAATTTGGATCTTGCGTACCAGTTAGCGCCACTCCCCACGTGGCACGCGGTACAAGAAACCCGAGCGTGTGGTGAATTTTGGTAAGCGACGTGTTCGGGCTTCATTACCGAATGACACGTCGTACCGCAGAACTGCACTGATTCCGAGAAATGAAAAGCGTGATATCCGCCGACAGTAACCAAGGTTACGAACAACAACGTACCCGCGGAAAACATGAAGAACGCGTTTCGGTGGGGCTTTTTATTCAGATCGAGGTACGGCCACGCGGTCACCTCCACATCGCCGTGTTTTTTGAACCGGCGCCATCGACGTAACATGCCGATTGGTACCATCAAAAGGCCGAAGACAATAATCGGCGGCAGCACCATATAGACGAATATGCCCATGTAAGGGTTCGTATGGCCGACGATCACCTGTGCAACCAGCGACAATAGCAATGTCGCGGTAGCAGCGATGGCCAAGAAAGTACCAATGATGCTGATCCTGTTGTAGTAATACCTGGGAAACCGCGTTTTTCTCATCAATTCAACTCCTGTACGCGTGACCGAAAGGTTTCCAGGCGTTTGCGGAGCCACCGAAACCATTCGTCGATACCTTCGCCGGATGTGCAAGACGTTTTTAGTATTTCGATACGGGGATTAACCCTGCGAGCATTTGTTAGAACCGCTTGTTCATCAAAAGGAACGTAAGGCAATAAATCCATCTTGTTAAGAATTACCAAGTCGGACCGTACGATAATGTTAGGGTATTTCAGCGGTTTGTCGTCCCCCTCGGTGACACTTAGTAGCACAATCTTGGCGTCTTCGCCAAGATCAAAACCGGCGGGACAGACAAGATTGCCAACGTTTTCAATAAATAGAAAGTCCATATTCTCGATGGATAGTTCTTCGAGGCCTTTGTCGACCATTCTGGCGTCGAGGTGACAAGAGCCGCCCGTTGTGATCTGCTTCGCGGTTCCGTAGCGGAGCAGCCGCTCGGCGTCCTTGTCGGTGGCGATGTCTCCAGTCAGCACGACCGCACTGAGGTCGTCCGGCATTCGCATTAGTGTCTGTTCGAGCAGGGAGGTTTTCCCCGAGCCGGGTGAGCTGACAAAATTAAGCGCTAGTACGCGCTGCTTGGCGAATAGCGCGCGAAGCTTTTGCGCGATGCGATCGTTTTCGTTCAGCACCTTTTGCTTCAGGGACACACGTTTCACAGTTCTTCTAACTCCAAATAGTCAATATCCAACTCGTACCCTGCGAGAAACTCCGTGTACACATTCCCACAAACGGGACAAGCCGCATCAAAAACTGTCGTGTCAACGTCGAATTCATTCGAACAGTCTCCGCACCGGCGGCGATGGGGAAGGCGCTCGATTTCCAACTCCAGCGGTGCGAGGTCCGTGTCTGCCACGATGGCGTTGAAAGAGAACCGAAGCGCCTCGGCGTCGACGCCCGACAGGTCTCCGATTTTCACCGCCACTTTGACCACGCGGGCTGTGTTATCGATACGGGCGACCTCGACGGATACCGCATCGATAATACTGTTGGCAATTCCAAATTCATGCATTGTCAGCGTCCGGATCTTTTTGCTTCGGCCCCATCGTGTCGAATCTGGTAGTAACACACCCGGTTGTTAACGTCTCTCAATATACATTTTTTGCGGAAGTATACGCCGCATCGGAAGCACATTTCACCCGACCGGGCGCCGACGTTGACCAAGTCGGCGGATAGTCTATCGAGGATTTCTCCGGTATCGATAAATTCACCTGGCTCGAACTGTCCGAACAGGGAATCGAGGGTTTGGCCTTGTACGTCTTCGTATCGCTTTAATACATCCACGCCCTCTGTGGTCAACGAAAGTCGAATAGCGCGACGGTCGCTCTTGGACTCGTCGCGGCGAACGAGGTTTCGTTTGACCAATCGGTCGACAGCTTTGCTCGCCGCGGCATTGCTCACGCCGAGAAACGCGGCCACGTCGGTAACGGTTCCCTCGTGCGTTCTGGAGACCATTTTGAGCAGTCTTAGTTGGGCCAACGTGTACTTGTCGCCGAAGACCGAGCGGATCTTGTCGTCCAACAGCTCGGTAATTGCCGTGGAAAATATCAACGCGCTGGCAATAAAGTCGTTGAGAATCTCGCTGCGTCGCGATGATGGCGCGTCCATGTTCATAACTCCCAGTAGGATATGGTGCTTAGGCTAACCACGTGAACATATTCACAAGTGAGGTTAAATATAAACCTTGTTAATAATTTCTTCAAGCAAATATTAAAAGATTATGCGGAATTCGGGGAGGGGTAATCGTATTGCGCGTTCATGCCGGAGGCGGGCGCCGCAGGCGCGATTCGCAGTAGGTGGAAAACAGTCGAAGCGCCCTGTCAGCCGTGCCAAAGGTTGGGATGCCGTGATCGTGAAACACGCGTCGAACGTCGTCATACAGCGGGCCGCCGTCGACTACCACCACCCATGGCTTGTCAATCTCTGACCACAGCCGAATCAGCCTCTGAACGATGCTGCTGTGGGAACGGAAATCCTCGTGGTGTCCGTCGCCGGGTAATAACGTGTTCAGCGCCGGAGTGAATGGGGAACAACCGACCACTCCGACGTCTACGATGTCGTCGTTCATTACGGCGCGGACTATTGCCTCGAAATCCTCGTCATTTACCATAGGGGTGACGTCCAGTGGATTGCGGGCATCCACAATATTGTGGACGCCTGCTTTTTCCAGAACCCGTTCGATGGTGTTGGTCGTTTCGGTTGTGAACGGCTCAAAACGGAATCCGCCCAGGTTATCTGCCAGCGCGACACATTCGAAGCCAGCATTGGAAAGGGCTCCCAGCCTGAGCCCGCGGACAGGTCCAGTGATCGGTTTGTTGCGCAACGAATCGAACAGCATAACAGTGTCGACGAAATCATCCAGTTTTTCCGCCACCACGACACCGACTCCAAGGGCCAGTTCTCGTGTTATCGCATAGTTACCCGCGACCGAGGCGGTGTGACTACTAGCGGCGTGTGCGCCGGCTTCTGTGCGGCCGCCGCTGTATAGAATGACCGTGCGACCACTTGCGGAGATTTTCTGTGCCGCCTTGAGAAAACGCACCCCATCCAACGGTTTGAATCCCTCGACGTAGACCGCCACGACGTCTATCGCGTCGTCTCTTTCGAGATAATCGAGGTAGTCGCCGATGGTAAGATCCATTTGGTTACCGATCGAAAGCGTGTATCGCATACCCACCGACGACAACTTGCTACGCTGGGCGACCGTAAAAGCTCCGCTCTGAGACAGCAGTGCAACCTTGGGTTCCTTTGCTCCGCGCCCACCGATTTTGTACTGCGGAATGAACATGGTGTCGTAACGACCGGGCGCAGACTGGATACCAAGGCTGTTACCACCGTTGATGACGGGTCCTCGCCATGTCGTATTGCGCGATCGCGCTACGGCTTCTTTGAGTTTGTTCATTACCCCGCTGGCGCCTGGTTTTTCTTCGAGACCTCCGGGAATGACGATTATTGATTGCGCTTTCTGTCCGTCGATGATTTCTGAGATAGCTCCCGGAATCTGTGAAGCGGCGACGGCGAGCACAATTAAATCAACGGTGCCGGGCAACGAATCGATATGGGGAAAACAACGGCAGCCCGCGATCGAGTCGCAGCCCCGTTTGACCAGATAGATGTTCTCTTTGCTATAGCCTTCGCGAATCGTATTGTTTAATATCGCCCTGCCTGGATTCTCTCTCTTTTCCGAAGCGCCAACGATAGCGATGCTTCGAGGTTCGAGCAGGGCCTTAATCTTGTCGACGGGCCTGTCTGGGTGAGAGGGGGGAATCCCATTGCCCAGCATGGCGAGCGAGTCGAGAGCATAAAGGTCGCTGTTCGATATGACTAGAGGGTTGATCTCGACATCGGTGAGCAACTCGGGGGCATATTTCTTCGCCAGCGTTGCCAGTTTGTTGCACGCATCGACAATTTGCTCTAGCCGGACGATCGGCGCTCGACCTCGAAGTTCCCACGTGGCGATTTGTGTGACTGCCGCCTTGATGAGGGCCATCCCCACGCCGTCGGTGGGGGGGACCAGCGGCGAATAAAGGGCGATCTCCCGGCCTGGTTTGAAATGTCGAGCGAGCACCTCAGCTTGCACCCCGCCGAATCCCAATACGATCACCGGGCCAAAATCTTCCGTCCATCTGAAACCGAGGAGCAATTCACTGCCCAGAGAATGTTCGTACTCTATAAACTGGTGCACGGTGAATCCGGTGATCGATGTTTCGGAAAAACGCCCCGAAAGCCGAACGTGCATGTCTTTTATAGTCCGGCGGATTGTGAGGCTATCGTTTTTTACTACGGCGACACCGTCGACGTCGGTTTTGTGGAGGATTTCGTGTGCGATGACCTTGACGACTGCGCGGTCGCCTTTAATCGTGCCCAGATCAACCGTTTCCAACTCATCGGCATCTCTGACGAAGACGAACGACGGGAATTTGAAGCCCAAAGAAGCGAGGATTTCGTTGCTCTCGGTTTCTAAGAGCGCGGTTCGGCCTTCGCGCCTGGCGGCTTCAACGAGGACCCTGATTCGATCGGACACGTCTTTCATCTGTCCACCGATTTTTCACATGAGCCGCGCCTGCTCGGCAAACGCTTCGCGCCCGGCACGAAAGGCTGCGATGTTCGCTTCGACGATTTTATTTCCTTTGTTCTTGAACATTCGTACAATGAAACGCTCCATCGTGGCGGCGTCGAAGGGAAGCAGCTCGGAGGCGGCGCCGGCTATGACCATGTTGGATCCTCGGGGTGTGCCCGCCTTCTTAGCCAAGCGTGCCCCGTCTACCAGAATGGCGTTTGGCATCGCGCTGATCTTCTCTAATAGTGCGCTCATTACCGGGTAGTCGGGAATGTTGATTACCGGGTCGGTCGACGTGATTAGCGTTCCGTCGGGCGACAAGTACTCGAGATAACGGAGACTCTCCACAGGTTCCATGCTGAGAATCATCGATGCGGTCCCGCGCGGTATCAAACCGCTGGCGATCCGTTTGTCGGAAAGCCGCAGATTGGCGCTGACAGCTCCGCCACGTTGTGCCATGCCGTGGACTTCCGTTTGCTTGGCATACATGTTGGCTCCCAACGCGCTCCAAGCAATAATCGCCGAGAGAGATAACACGCCTTGGCCACCGACGCCGGCCAGAACGATGTCGTATTTCATTTCTGGTTGTCTTCCTTCCTTTTCTTTTTCAATTGTTTCAGCATTTCGGGGCAACTCCGGCGTGATACGATGACCGAGAGCCCTTCGTGTATAATTTCTTTGTGAATAATTTTCCCATTCAGATCGGCATTTTTTGGGTGAGCATCCAAAACCTGAAAATGTTCAGGATCTACGCCAATTCCCAAGATTAATTCGCGGAGTCTAGTGCTGGGCAGTATGGTCTGTTGCGCTCCGGTCATTCCGACCGTTTCGTTGTCCAAAATCATTACGGTCATGTTTGTGTCAGCGGCGACAGCGTCCATGAGCGGCGCGGTGCCAGAGTGTAGGAACGTGCTGTCTCCGATGACGGCCACAACGTGTTGATATCCGGCTTCTGAAGCGCCCTTGGCGATGCCGATCGACGCACCCATGCAAACGCAAGTTTCGATGGCAGAATACGGTGGAAGCGCGCCGAGCGTATAGCAACCGATGTCAGACGTCACCATCGCTTCTTCAAAATCCGACACCGCCTGCCTGATCGAAGCGTACGAATCGGCGTGCGGACAACCAGCGCAAAGCTGCGGAGGCCGGCCTGGCAGTTCGAAATCGTCCAGCTCGATTCGCGGCCGCCCCGGTAGGCCGAGCGCGCTGCGAACCACATCTGGGTCGAGCTCGCCTTCGGGGGGCACGTGGCCGCTCTCTTTGCCCATGATCTCGATGGGAGGCGGTATGATTCCGCGCAGGTAGCGTTCCAAGTAGGGGTACCCTTCCTCGAGAACCAGCACTTTCTTGACTTGGCCGACCAGTTTTCTGATTTTCTCGACCGGGAGGGGATAGGCACCGATGTGCAGGTGCGATGGTTTGTTCCCCAACTCGTCGATGTTTTCGGCGTAGTAGTTACGGGCTATACCGGTCGTGATCACGCCTAGCTCACGCCATTCCTGGTTGAGATCGAGTTCGTTGTAAGAACAGGATTCGCTGTAGGCCAGCATGTCCTTTTGGCGTTCCAAAAGTTCGTGCCATTGCCGCCTTGCGTTTGTGGGGAGCAAAATCCACGATCTCGCGTCGGGTACCTTGGAGATGGGATTCTCGTCACGGGGATCGTCGAGATAGACGACGGCCCGGCTGTGCGCGATTCGTGTGACCAGGCGAATGACGACGGGAATATTGAATTTTTCCGAGAGGTCAAACGCCTCCCTAGTCATCTCGTACGCTTGTTGTTGGGACGACGGCTCGAGACAGATCAGGCGTGCGAAGTCGACCAGATAACGGCTGTCCTGTTCGTTCTGCGAACTGTGCATGCCGGGATCGTCGGCGACGGCCACGACGACACCGCCGTGGATCGAAACAATCGCGGAGTTGATAAATGGATCAGCGGCGACGTTTAGCCCCACGTGCTTCATCGCTACCAAGGCGCGCCGGCCAGCGAACGAGGTGCCGAGGGCCTCTTCGAAGGCCGTCTTTTCGTTGGTGCACCACGCGGCGTGTGGGCCTCCGTGTCTGTCGCTGTACTTGATCAAATACTCGACGATTTCGGTGGAGGGCGTGCCCGGATAGGCGTACGACGCCGTCACCCCCGCGTGAACGGCGGCGAGTGCCACCGCTTCATCGCCGAGAAGGATCTCGTGTTTTCTTTCTGTTTCCGTGATCATTCATAACCTCCGCAATCAAACACGAAGCGAATTCAAGCTTCAATGTCAGAGAAATTGTTAAATGTAGGCAGACCGAAAGCCCCGAAAGACAAACGACACGTGACGGGAAAAACGCCGACTGTGCTTTACGCTTGGCCCGGAGGAGGGCCGCCGGTCCTTTCCTTTAGGAGCAGTTCTTCCCAGCGATCATCGATGGTCTTTTCGACGTCGGCAATATCGCTGTCGGTCAATTTTCCGAACCGACCCTGTTGTGTCAGATAGTCAGCTACGGAAACTCGGGGTATGTCTTTGTTGACCTTGAAGTGCTTGCCATTCCACGCTTCGACGAGCGGGAATAGCCGCGACTGAACCGCCAGACGGGCGAGCTCGACCGTCGCTCCGGGAGAACTCTTCCAGCCCGTTGGGCACGGCGCGAAAATGTGGAGAAACTTCATCCCATACATACTTCGGGCTTTTTTGAACTTCTCTATTAGATCGTCGGGGTAGGCGACCGACGCCGTTGCTATGTAGGGAATAAGGTGCGCGGTGAGTATGTCAAAAATTTGTTTCTTAGGGTGACTCTTGGGATGTGGTTGAGGTGTTGTGGTCGTCCACGCGCCAAGAGGTGTAGCGCTGGACCGCTGAATGCCGGTGTTCATATACGCTTCGTTATCGTAGCAAGCGTAAATTATGTTGTCGTTCCTTTCGGCGGCGCCGCTAAGCGCCTGCAAACCGATGTCGAAGGTGCCGCCGTCACCGGCCCATGCCATAACGGTGGTATCCGTGTCGCCCTTCATGTCCAGGCCGGCTCTCACGCCGGACGCGCAGCTGGCCGCCGTTTCGAAAGCGGTATGAAAAATGGGCACCTGTACTGAAGTGTGCGGAAACGGGCCGTCGATCACCGCCCAGCAACACGCCGGCATGACGATCACGGTTTTTTCTCCCAGAGCTTTGAGTGCGAAGCGCATTGCCTGGGTTGCACCGCACCCCTGGCAGGCCAGGTGGCCGGAAGTCATCAATTCAGTTTCAGGTACGGGAAAGTTCTTCATCTTTCACCCCAATCCAGTAGGTTTCTTTTTCTGGGTAATCCATTTCCTGGGCCTTGTTCATTATTTCATTGATGACGTCTGGTGTGACGTCGCGCCCGCCGATGCCGGCGATGAATCCAAAAATGGGTACGTGTTTGCGTGTATTCCACATCGCCGCCTTGATTTCCTGGGCAAAGATTCCGCCTATGCTAAATCCAATATTACGGTCGATCACCACAACCTTTTTTACCCTGCCGAGCACTCTTCGAACCTCGTCCACAGGGAATGGCCGAAACATACGCATCTTCAACAATCCCAGCTTGTCGCCTTTTTCGCGGCGCTCATCTACGACGGCGCGCGCCGTGCTGGTAATTGTCCCCGACGTGACCATGATCGTGTCGGCGCCGTCGGTTCGGTATTCCTCGACGAGTCCGTACTTTCGTCCAAAAATCTTGTAGAATTCTTCATCCGCTTCACGCATCACGTCGAGTGCGCGCAGATTGTCTTTATCAATCATGTGACGAAGTTCGTAGTAGTTATCAGGTCCGGTGAGGTTGCCAAAAACCTTGGGGTCGCTCGGATCCAGAATGTCGGTCGGTTTGTATGGCGGCAAATAATCCCTGCCAGTATCGGGACCAAATACGTCGACGATTTCGCACGTATGCGACAAAAAGAAAGCGTCGAGAGTGAGCATCGCGGGAAGCATTACCGTCTCTGCCACCCTGAACGCTTGCAGAACCGTGTCGAACACTTCCTGGTTGCTCTCGCAATAAATCTGCAACATACCGGTGTCTCTTTGTGACAGAGAGTCGTTTTGGTCTGTCCAAATATTCCACGGCGGCCCGATGGCCCGGTTGACGTTAGCTACGACAACCGGCAGGCGCGCGCCCACTGCCCAATGCAGCATTTCGTGCATGAGCAACAACCCGTGTGACGATGTGGCAGTAAAAGAACGGACACCGGCGGCGGACGAACCGATGGCGGCAGCCATCGCCGAGTGTTCGGATTCGACCTTGATAAATTTGGCATCCATTTCGCCGCTCGCACACATCTCGGACAATAGTTCCACGATCTGCGTTTGAGGCGTGATCGGGTACGCAGCGATCACTTTTACGTCGCTGGCTTTTGCGCCCCAGGATATGGCGTGGTTGCCCTCTAGAACCTTCTTCATTTATTTTGCCTCGCTCTCAGTAGTAAAAACGCCGCGCGGGCACTCCTGCACGCAGATGAGGCACCCTTTGCAGTAATCATAATCGATTGTATACACGCCGTCCTTCCGAGTGATGGCGACGTCGGGACAGAATACATAGCAGTTGTCGCAGCCGTCGCAGATACCGCAGCTGTAACATCGTGACATCTCATCCTGGACCTGATCGCAGGTCAGCCCCACGTTTACCTCGGCAAATGGCTTTTCCCCGCCGGTGCCGTCGGAGTGTGGCATTTTCACACGATCTTTATGAAAGAAATAGGCGGTGTTGAGATCTGCTATCGCAACGACTTTCTTCATAGTGCTGGGGTTGAACTCGGCACCGGTCAATTCTGCTTCTATCAGCTCCGCAGCTCCGCGTCCGCGAGCGACCGCGTTGACCACGGTGGATGCGCCCGTGACAACGTCGCCGCCGGCGAATATTTTTTGGTTGGATGTCTTGCCGTATTCGTCCGTGACGATAAGGCCGTTTTGAATCGATATCAAAGGTTCAAAAATATCGGAGTCCGGCTGCTCGCCGATGGCCACCAAAAGGGAGTCGACGGGCATGTTGAAAAAGGCATCCTTTTTTGGCACCGGTCGCCGCCGACCGCTGTCGTCGGGGGCCCCGAGTTCCATCTCTTGGCAGCGTATTTCGGTGAGTTTATCGTTACTGGTCAGTACCTCTACCGGAGTGGCGAGGAATTTGAAAATCACGCCTTCCGCGGCAGCTTCTTCGATCTCGTCGGTAATCGCGGGCATTTCGTCTCGAGTGCGACGGTAAATGACTGTCACGCTCGCTTTGAGCCGAATTGCGCTCCGTGCCACGTCCATTGCCGTATTCCCCCCGCCAACGACAACGACTTTTTCACCCACCTCGACTTTTTGTCCCGTGTTGACTTTTTCGAGAAAATCGAGGCCGGCCATCACACCGGTGGTGTTCTCGTTATCGAGGCCGAGTCGACGGCTTTTTTGCAGTCCGATGCCAATAAAAAACGCCGAATAATCGGAAAGATCATCCAGCGTCACGTCCTTGCCAATAACGTTGTTGGGACGAAACTCCACGCCGAGGTCCTGTATACGTTTGAGTTCGGCATCGAGTATGTCTTTGGGTAGCCTGTATTCGGGTATGCCGTACCTGAGCACGCCACCGAGTTTCTCCTTGGATTCGAACACGGTTACCCGGAATCCCTTCTGAGCCAGAAAAAACGAACAGCTCAATCCCGCCGGACCGCCGCCGACGACAGCAACTTTCTTATCGTGGAGTTTTTCGGGCATCGACAACGTCACTCCGTTCTCGATCGCATAGTCACCGAGATAGCGTTCGATGGCCGGAATGAACACCGATCCGTCGAAGGGGCCTCGCGCACATCCGTCCATACACGGGTGATAACACACTCGGCCGCAGATTGCTGGGAACGGATTGTTTTCCCAAATCAACCGAACCGCGTCTTCATACTTCTCCTGCCGCGCGAGCTCGATGTACCCTTGTATTTTTTCTCCCGCGGGGCAGCTCGCGATGCACGGCGAGGTTTTGGGGTCGTAGTAGGGCTTGACGTTCCGCCAACTGCCCGTCTTGTTCCACCTCATATCATCGGAAGCGGAGGAAATCGACGAAAGCGGCATGTCCTTTTCGTCTTTGAATTCCTTCTTTTTGTCACTCAATCTGTCACCTTCATTTCTTATCGAAAACTCGCCGGAGCTGCTATTTGGAGCTCACAGAATCGTAGGTTTTGGTTTCATTAAAAGCATCGATCGCGGCTCGCTTGTTCTCGTCCTGCTTCATCGGCACCGACTCACCGACCGCTTCCACCACCGCATCGATACCGACCAAACCGGTCGCCTTGGCAAGTGCCCCTAATATTGCTGTATTGACAATTGGTTGTGCGCGGCTACCCAGCTTGTGCCGCCACGCGATCTCGTTGGCGTTGACGAGGGCGAGTTTGAATTTTTCGCGGTATGAAAAATCGCTTGCTTCCCGGCGGGTATTGATGATGATCCACCCGCCTTCCTTCAATCCCGAGGTAATATCAATAGTTTCGGTGAGCGCTTCGTCGAGAACGATCACGTGGTCGGGTTTGTAGATTTCACATCGAAGTCGGATTGGCGATTCATCGAAACGTGTAAAAGACACGACGGGCGCGCCGCGGCGCTCGACGCCAAAAGCCGGAAAAGCCTGAACGAATCTGCCTTCTTTGAAAAGAGCGTTCGCCAGGACTTTTGAGGCGACGACGGCCCCCTGGCCGCCTCTTCCGTGGGTCCTGATTTCTACCAAACGTGCCACCCCCTATTGGAGTTTATCTGGATTAATACCGCAGCCGTACAGACTCGGGATAGTCGGAAGATAATTGTCGGTTACCGAGTGTACTATAACGTTCTTATGTTGTTCCGTCAACTGTTGCTAGCCGAATCCAATTGTAACAAGTGCGAGCTAACGGGGCGGGAAAACGAAGACTAAGAAGAAGGCGTCCCTCGTCGGAGGGCCGCCTTCTTCTTGGCGGGTTTTCGACTCGCTCGGTAGCCGGCAGATTATACCCCTCGGGTCTGCCGACCCCCGCAGGGAGGCATAAGGCGAATTGTATGACACTAA
>CBDVBX010000063.1:0-16292 GCA_965372335.1 uncultured bacterium
ATGGTGCCGTCGGCGGAAAAGTTGTCCTGGAACTGGTCGATGTCGCGAAGACTCCACTGCGGGCCGTCAGACGCTATTCGGTACAGACGAACGTTATCGAACAGCGGCGAGTGGCTGTGGCACAAGCAATTTCCGTAAATCCCGCCCCAGTAAAAACACATGTCGATGGCACCGAGCGCAATCTGGACGTGCGTTGCACCGGTCGTTATGAGTCCGCCGATACTGGATACCGAATTGAACCAGTCCTTCCCGTCGCCGTAAAACACGAACGAATAGTCTTCCCACCCGGAGGGACAACCGCCGGTGATCGAACGTACGTGCCACTGGTAGAACACCAGTGCGCTCAAAGGCAGGTCGCGGTACACCTCGAAACCCAGTTCCCACACCGCGCCGGTACCCGCGACCGCAATTTCGGGCGACCAGATTTGGCTTTGTATAAATTGTTCGCGTGCATTTTCATACGGCACCACGGTCTGGGCGGGGAAACCGCCGCAGGCGTAGTTGTACGTCGATCCGTTGATGAACGCCCACACACACGAAAAGTTGCTCCGGCACGGGTCCTCTTGCACTAAGGTCACGCCTTTGTACAATGCCGCGAAGCACCCATAGCCGGGTGTGGGACAGTTGATCCAGTCGTCCGCCTCGGTGTCACCGGGAGTTTCGTCCTCGAAGTTCTCGTACGCCACCACGGTGCCCGATGTGTCGGTGACACTAATTTCGTCTATGATGAATGCGCCGTCGGTGTTCCACAGACCGTCCTCGTCGGACCACGCGCCGTCGGCCGTAAAATTAAATCGAAATCGGAGCTGTCCGCTGTGGAGGGCGGCTTCGACGTCGAACGAAAACACACCGGTGCCTGGGGAGTCCCATACCCCAATGCCGCCGTAAATGTCCTGCCACTGATCGTCACATAGATCGTATTGAAGCGTGGTGGCGTCGTAGGCGGGCTCGCTATCCCAGCTGGCTGAAAACTGAATGGTCGCGTCACCGGTGACGGTGATACAATCCCGAGAACAAATGGCCTGGTCCCACAAGTTGCCGTACCCCGGCAGCACGGCGTAGCCGCACAGGTGGGGATCGTTGGCGTCTGGCCGCGCGCCGCACCACATCGACTGACTTCCCTCCAGCGCAACCAAGCGACCGAAGTCGCCACCGCCCAGGCCGGCAAAGTCGTCTACGTGAAAAAACTCGCCCGGCTGTGCGGTGATGTCGACACACGTCCACCCCTCGGTCACACAGTTGGGGCCCTGGTCAAAGGTGTAGGTGGCCAGCCATGTGGTCCCCTGCGCCGCGCTGCGCAAGGCCGGCATCTCCGGCGTTCCCGCGTCCAAGCGGTACTTCGCCGGGTTGGCGATCTGTGGTTTGATATCGGTGCGTGTATCACTCTCCGCGGTTTCCCGCGCCTCGAGCGTCGCGCCTGACAAAAGGGCTTGGGCCACTAATCCGATCACAACGACGAGAAACGTTTTCATACTGTTCCCCTCTCTGGTCGGCCTCGATCTGGTGAACTGCGACGGCGGCAAAGTCCGTTACACAATCGTTACTGTCGGACGTGAGGGAAAAACATCGCAAAAAAGGTGCGGATTCGAGATGAATTGCGAAACGACGCGCCCGACCAGCGGGGGGTCTATGCGCACACCAATAGCGGAGACGGTGTGGGGTAGCCGCGCTTCTCGCCTGTGCCTAGCGCCCTTACCCCTTGCCATTCCTTATTTTACCATACATTCGTTGTGTAGTCAATCGGAGTTTCCGGTCCACAAACAGGTATCGAAGGGGTTTATTAGCGATACCGCCGTCAAGCGCTGGCCATGCGGTCCAGGATCTCGCGGCAGGCCGACACTGGATCTGGCGCGGCGATGATTGGGCGGCCGACCACGATGAAATCGGCGCCGTCGCCTATGGCAGCTTCGGGGGTGACCACACGGACCTGGTCGTCTTTGGCGTTCTTGTCGGGCAGGCGGATGCCGGGGGTGACGACTTTGAAGTCCTCGCCGAGCGCGTCTTTGATCAACCGCAATTCCCGGGCCGAAGCGACCACGCCATTCATGCCCGCGCGCTTGGCCACGCCCGCCAAGGACAACACCATGTCGTCGTGCGTGTTCTGACTGGCGAACAGTGCACCCAGGTCGTCGACGTCCAAGTGGGTGAGCACGGTGACAGCCACCAGTATCACACCCTGGCGGTTCGACTGTTCCACCGCCCGCTTTGCAGCGCCCAGCATCGCCTCGCCGCCGGACGCGTGCAGCGTGAGCATATCCACATCCAGCCGCATGGCCGAGCGCACCGCCCCCGACACCGTGTTGGGAATGTCGTGATACTTGAGATCCAGGAACAGTTTGGCGCCCGACTCCTTGACCAGTGTGCAAACGCGCGGCCCCTCGCGCGTAAACAGGTGCGAACCGATCTTGAACCACTCGACGTGGGGGGAGAGCTTTTCGACCAGTCTGGCCGCTTCCCCGTACGTGTCGACGTCCAATGCCGTGATCAGCTTGTCGCTATTTGCCAACGGTCGGTTCCTTCGCTCGGGTGTGGAGCCACTCGGGGTGTTCGGCCAGCGCGTCGATCAGCTTCGCGGGCAGATCGGGATCGGCGAACAGCGCCGTCCCCACCTGGATCGCGCTGGCGCCGGCCAGGAAAAACTTGCGCGCGTCTTCGACCGACGAAATACCACCGATGCCGACGACCGGTATCCCGACAGCCCGCGTGACCTCCCACACTTTCTGCAGCGCGATGGGGAGGATGCCCGGTCCGGAGTAACCGCCGCTCCCCTTGCCCAGCACCGGCTTTCCCGTCTCGAGGTCGAAGTCCAGACCGATGACGGTGTTGATCGCGGCGATGGCGTCGGCGCCGCCGGCCTCGGCGGCTCGTGCCACCGAGCCGATGTCGGTGACGTTGGGGGTGATCTTGACCCACAGCGCCTTCGCCGGTATGCGCTCCTTGACGATACGCGTGATCTTTTCGACGAACGCGGGATTGCGGCCGTGGTCGAGCGCTTTTTCTTCGACGTTGGGGCAACTCAAGTTGAGTTCGAGACCGGCGTACCCCGAGAGCGGCGCGAACGTCTCGGCGATCCTCACGAACTCCTCCTCCGTCTCCGCCGCCACGCTGACGATGACGGCGACCCCGCGCTTCTCGAGCAGCGGGAGTTTCTCGGCGACGTATCGGTCCAGGCCGACGTTTTCCAGGCCGATACTGTTGAGCATGCCGTAGGGGAGTTCGCTAACGCGCGGGGGAACGTTTCCCTTGCGGGGGCGGATGGTGATCGTCTTGGTGACCACGCCACCCAACCGCTCCAGGTCGATGAGCGGCGAGTACTCCTCGCCGTATCCGCAGATTCCCGATGCGATGAACACAGGGTTTTGGTGCGTAACCGGTCCGATGGTGACTTCGAGTTTGCTCATGCGTCGTGTCTTTTTGTTATCGGGCCTACGGCGACGGCAGCTCTTCCCACACCAGGTCCGCCGCGTCGAACACCGGCCCGTCGTGACAAACCGTTCGGTACGGGCTGTCCCCGTCCAGTTTTGTGGGTACAACACACGCGCGGCACGCACCCAGCCCGCAGCCCATTCGATTCTCCAGCGAGACGTAGTGCGGGATTCCTTTTTCATTCGCCAACCGCTCGGCGGCCTTCAGCATGAGCGTGGGTCCGCAAGAAAACATCACGTCGGCCGGCTCTCGCGCGAGCTCCTCGGCCGCCAGCGCGACTGCGTTTCCTTGAAAACCGTAGCTCCCATCATCGGTTGCCAGGAGCACGCCCGCCGACTCCATGAGGATATGATCGAGAAACAGATCTTCGCGCGTCCTCCCCCCGTACACAAGGCGATACGACGGCCCGCAACCGCTTTTGCCACCGGCAAAAGCGTAGAAACGAAGCGGCGCCAACCCGACTCCCCCTCCGACGGCCAGTATCTTTTTGTCCCTGATCTCAGGAAAGCGGTTTCCCAACGGCCCGTAGAATTCGAGCGGATCTCCGATTCGCATCGCGCGCAATGCCTGCGTACCGGGGCCGACTTCGACGATCAACAGGTCCATGAACTCGTCGGTGCAGTCGAACACGCTAAACGGCCGGCGCAAGAAGAAACGTCCGCCTTGCGGCACCCCCACGTGGACGAATTGCCCGGCGGCCGGTGGCGGCATTTCCGGTGGACGAGCGATGCGCAGCAAAAAATACCGATCGCTGAGCCGAACGTTGTCGAGAACGGGGGCCCGAAAATTAGCGGCGTTGGCGGGAGTGAATATCAAGAAGACTGCGCCCCCTCCGAGGCGGCCGTTTCCCCGGCCTCCTCTGGCGGCATGGGTCCCTCCGGGACCGGGAGCGCGGCTTCGCGTTCCAGCGGCGGGAGACCGAGTTGTTCGCGTGCCGAGGCCGCCTGTTGCGAATCGGGATACGTCTCGATCAAATACGTCTGCGCTTCGTGCGCTTTTATCGAGTCCTCCAATACCACACCGTAAACGTAACCGATTGCGTACGCCGCTTTGGGCGCGTATTCGCTCTGGGGGAATTCAGAGAGGAGTTGGCGGTAGCTCTCCAACGCCACGTCGGGCTTATTGAATTGGAACAGTTGAACTTCCGCCAAAGAAAACATTCGGAGTGCGCGGGCTTCGGGGTCCTCTTCGCCGTCGCTTTTGCGGAGTTTGATAAGCTGTGAGAGGTTCGAGCTTTTTTTGATCGATCGGTCGGCGAATTCGGAACGCGGGTAATTCTGGGTGACGGCGTCGTAGTTCGTTTTGGCGACTTCCAGGCTGTCGAGCACCTCGTACAGCCCGCCGAGATGGAAGTGTGCCTCAGCGCTGAACATGGATTTCGGGTACCGTGATGCGACTTCCTCGTAGGTTTCGATCGCCTCCGAAGTTGAATTCAGGCCTTGGTACGCCTTCCCCTTCAATAACGTCGCCTCCGCCTGTTGAACGTCGGTGACGACGAGTTTGTCGACGGCCTTGAGGGCACTCAACGCGTCGTCATAATCTCCAGTTTTTATGTACGCTCTGGCCATCGAACTCCACACCCGGTAGCGGTCCTTCTTTTCCAGCCGGTTCTGGGTGAGCCGCTCGTAGATCTGGAGACTTTTTTCGTACTCGCCTTTTTCCAAGAAAATTTCGGCAACCTCCATGTCCGCTTCGAGCCTGAACTCGCTGCCTCTGTGGCTTTTCCATAGGCGGTCCACATAATCCATCGCTTTGGCTTCATCCCCGACCATCAACGCGCTCTTGCTGGCCAAATACAGAGCCTGGGCCTTGTGATCGCTTCCGGGATACCGTTCCATGAACGCTTCGAGCAGCAACAGGGCCTCGGCGTATTTTTCCCATTGGGCCAGTGCGTCCCCTTTGAGAAACACGGCGTGCTCCATGAGTTCGCTTTCGGGAAGCTTCGCCTCCAGCGTATCGACGGTGGCAATCACCGCCTCGTATTTGTGCTGCGCGAACTGCGAGCGCGCGATCAACAGATACCCGTCGTCTACATGCCGGCTGTCGGGGTACTTGTCTATCATCGCCTGCGCTTTCTCGATGACGATGTCGTAGGCCTCTATCTGCTGACGCGAAAGGGACCCGTCCTCCGGCGTCGTCATTTTTTCTGCGATTTTGAATTTCGCCTTGGCGTTGTAGAGCATGTTGTAGTACGCACACCCACCCCCAAGAAAAAGCGCGCCCGCTGCCAAAACCGCGATCACGGCGACTGCTTTGGCGCCAGGCCGCCGCGCGAGTATCGCAATAATGGTTTTCATAATGTTGATTTGATTAGTCGCTTCCGGGGGGGGGAGACACCACTTTGACCCAATTGTCCTCCATTAAATATGCAACTCAAACCCGTCATAGGGAAGCCGTAACATTCACTCCGTCCAGGATTGTGTGCATGACACGGCCGTAGAGCGTGTTTCCGATAAAAGCAGAGTTTTTCGATTTACTGTGGAAATCTTCCGGGTGCACGATCCACTCCGCCTCCGGGTCGAACAAGACCATATCCGCCGCGTCGCCCTTCCGCAACCGCCCGCCCTTTATGTTCAACGCGTCCGCCGGTTTGTGCGTTATCAGCGCGAGCGCTTCCGGCAGGGTCATATGTCCCGGCCTGACCAGGTGTGTTATGAGCAGCGAGAACGTGGTCTCCAGGCCAATCGATCCCGGCGGTGCCTGCTCGAATTCGACCTGCTTCTCCTGCGGGGCGTGCGGGGCGTGGTCCGACGCCAGGCAGTCGATCGTGCCGTCCTTCAAGCCCTCAATGATCGCCTCCCGGTCCTCTGTGCTCCCTAGCGGCGGGTTGATTTTCAAGTTCGTGTTGTACGTCTCCAGGTCCTTATCCTCGAGACATATATAATGAGGTGCCGTTTCCGCTGTCACCGGGAGCTCGCGACGTTTCGCCTGGCGGAGAAGTTCGACCGAGCCCTTCGATGCGATGTGGGCGGCGTGGTACCGGGTCGGTACCGTCGACAACACCAATAAATCCCTCGCCAAACATATCTCTTCGCTGTACGACGGCACACCCGCCAAGCCTAGCTTGGTCGAGTAGAATCCCTCGTGCATCACGCCGAGTCCCGCTGCCGACGTGTCTTCACAGTGTTCGACAAAGGGGATACCGCAGTACCCCGCATACTCCAATACGCGACGTACCATCCCCGTACTCCCGACCGGCGCACCGTCGTCGCTCACCGCTACGGCTCCCGCTTCGGTCAACTCGTGGTACTCGGTTAGCTTCTCTCCCTTACGCCCCACCGTGGCAGCGGCGACGGGGTAAACTTTGGCGAAGCCGGCCATACGGGCTTGCTTGATGATGAACTCGACGACGCTGCGTTCGTCGATGGCCGGTTCTGTGTTGGGCATGCACGCTATCGAGGTGAATCCGCCGGCGGCAGCTGCTATGGACCCCGTGCGAACCGTCTCCTTGTACTCGAAACCGGGTTCGCGCAGGTGAACGTGTATGTCGACGAAACCGGGAGCCAGGCGAAGTCCTCCACCGTCGTAGACCGGTGCCTTCGTCCCGTCCGGAGCCGGCCCTTGTCCGACAAATTCGATCGTCCCGTTCTTCACCCCGACGTGCCCGGGAAACTCTTTTTTCGTTTCCGGATCTACAACGGTGACGTTATCGATCACGTACTCGTGTAAGGTCTCGCGCGATAGTTTATCGATCGAATTCATATCATCACACCTCTGTGTCTTCGCGTACCGCCCTGAGTTTGCTTCGTTCAGACTTGTTTTCTGGTGCTTCGCCGCCGCTCAACAGGTACAACACCGCCATTCTCACCGCCACCCCGTTTGTGACTTGCTCCAGGATCACTGCCCGGTCACCGTCGGCTACGTCCTGGCTTATTTCAACGCCTCGGTTGATCGGTCCCGGATGCATCACGATACAGTCCGGTTTGGCGTAGCGAAGAACGTCTTCGTTCACGCCAAACACTCTGGCGTATTCGTCCAAGCTCGGAAACAGACTGGTTTTTTGGCGTTCCAATTGAATCCTCAACACGTTGACGGCGTCGGCGCCTTCGAGAGCCCTGCACAGGTTGGTTTCGATCGTCACGTTCAGCCTCTCCAGCTCCGGCGGAATCATCGTGGGGGGGCCGCACACCGTCACGTTCGCCCCCATGGTAACCAGACCGAAGATGTTGGATCTGGCAACCCGGCTGTGGGTGATGTCGCCAACGATTACGACTTTCCGGCCTGCAATCTCGCCCCATTTCTGCCTCAGCGTAAAGATGTCGAGAAGTCCCTGAGTGGGGTGTTCGTGCGTGCCATCCCCGGCGTTGACGACGGACGCGTCCAACACTCCCGAGAGAAAGTGCGGTGCGCCGGATGAGCCGTGCCGGATGACGATCATGTCGATTTTCATCGCTTCCAGGTTTTCGGCTGTGTCGCGCAGCGTCTCGCCTTTCTTCACGCTACTCGTCGAACTGGAAAAGTTGACCGAGTCCGCGCTGAGCCGTTTCTCCGCCAACTCGAAGCTGACTCGCGTTCGCGTGCTGGGCTCGAAAAATAAATTGGCGATCGTCCGTCCTCTCAAGGCGGGTACTTTCTTGACGGGGCGTTCGGAGACTTCCTTGAACGCTTCTGCCGTGTTGAGGATTAGACTGATCTCATCGGCGTTCATTCCCTCGAGACCAAGGAGGTGTTTTCTGTTGAGCGTGATCATTCCGTCTTCTCCGTAAGAATGACTTCGTCACTTTCGTCCAGTTCCGTGAGATGGACCTCTACCTGCTCGTCTTCCGAAGTCGGAACATTCTTTCCAACGTAATCGGCTTTGATGGGAAACTCGCGGTGCCCTCGATCGACCAGGACAGCCAGTTGTATACGCCGTGGACGACCGAAATCGATCAATTCATCGAGTGCAGCGCGAATGGTGCGTCCCGTGTAGAGGACGTCATCGCAAAGAATGATTATTTTGTCGTGGATATCCACTTTAATCTCTGTCACTCCGATGTGTGGTGTTTGCCAGCGTTGCTGAAAATCGTCGCGGTAGAGCGTTATGTCGAGAACGCCTGTCGGAACCGATTGGCCTTCGATCTGTTCGATGTATCCGGCGATCCGTTCGGCGATGTATACGCCCCGTCTACGAATGCCGACGACGACGATGTTCTCGACGCCGGCGTTGCGCTCGACGATCTCGTGGGCGATCCGTTTGACCGCCCTGCGGATCTGGTCCTTGTCCATCAAGGTGGCCTTGTACTGGATTTTCAACGTATCTCCTTTTGAACTCGAGGCGTCAGATCCGGTCTGGAGCGGGAGTACGGGCAAAAAAAGCCCCCCGGACCTCAAGGGACGAGGCGAGGGACGAACTAGACCCACGACGCGGTCGAAGCGGCGTTGCGTGCTGTGTCTATCGACCCCTTGCTGGTCTCCCGGACCAGATTAAAAGGACCATTTGGGAGCATTTTACATATCCTGCGGGTCCTCCGCAAGTCAAATCGGAGAAAAAAGTTGACGATTCGCGATCAAAATGAAACTATTTCGGCGAAAACAGTCGAATTCACGCAATTGCAGGCGTCTGGGTTCCCTCCGCCGTCGGGCGGTGGTCGAACGGCGAAGCGTAAGCGACTTGCCGAACAGGGGTTTTTGTGAGAACGTCGGCGCCGGCCAACGGCAGATCCACCGACTCTATTAAACAGAGACGCGAATTGATCGACGTCAGAAATGAGCTGGATAACGTTCAGCGTAAACTGGCGCGAACGGAACGTGCGCTCGAATCGCTCTCGCGTATCCTATCACTGCTTCCCGATCCCATCGAAGTCGTCTCACCCGACTATACCGTGTTGTTCGCCAATCGGGCCAGCCGACTGCTCCATGACAACGACCGGCTTGAAGGATCGTTCTACTACCAAACCGTAATGGGGCTAGACGAACCACCGCCGGAATGCCCGATCAAGCGGGCGGTGGAGGATGACCGGGAGGCCGCGTATACGGCTTCGTGCGAAAATGGAGACGTATTCGAGGTGGCTGTTACCCCCATCGTTCTTGCCGATGGGCGCCGCGCTGCACTCAGCATGTCGAAACCCGTCGTCCTCGGTGTCGCTGCCGAATCGAAACCGGGCGGCGCCGAAGAATCCGACGAGGTGGCAGCTGCCACCGCACCGTTGCCTGCCGGTGATGCTGATGAAAAAGATCTCGAAGACGCTTGCGAACCGACCGCCGGCAACGAAGATGAACAGATTCAAATACTACAAAGAATCGCTGAGTTGTCTTCGTTAACACTCGACGCCGTACTGGCACAGGTTACAGACGGCGTTCTGTTGGCGAACACCAACGGTCAGCCCATACTCTACAACGACGCATTCGCCCGATTAACCGGTTTTGGCAGCCCCTCTCCAGAGGCGGCCGTGCCGTCCGACGTACCGAGCTTGCTCTCTGCGATCCTGTTTCCGGAGGGCGCGACCGGCACCGAAACGTTTGACACCCTGACCGCGCGCACAAAACGACTTGAGACCGAAGTCGTTAACACCGAAGGCGAACGGACCCCCGTCGAGATGGCGATATCGCGAATTCCAGGGGACAGCGACGCGGATACGGTTGTCTTGGTTACGCTGCGAGATTTGTGCAAGTCTCACCAACAAAAAGCGCCGTTGCTCGAGGCGTTCAGCTCATCGCTGGTAAACGAGAGAATTGCCAATTTAATGCGCCAGGTGAGCAAACACCTGACGCCCGCCTTCCACACCGTCGATATGCTGGCGCGGCGCGGTGAACTAGACCACACGGCGCGTCAAGCCGTCTCCACGATTGAGGACAATCTCAACCTGTGCCGCGAGACGGTTGTGACCGCGCTTTCCCTCGTTCGGCCGCCTGTGCCTACGACGATCGACATCAACCATTTGATCAGCGAGGTATTTTCCAAGCACTACCTGGCCGAGGAACTTCGCGACGACAACATCGAAATCGTTCAGCGGTACGATCCCGCTATGGCAGAAACGGTGGGGTACCGGGTGCTGCTGCAGCTGGCGCTGGTCAACATTATAAAACACGCACGTGACATGATGGCGGGCTCCGAGCGCAACGAGAGCCGCTTGATGGTACTGACCGAATCCACCGAGTCGAATATCACGATTCGAATTACCGACAACGGCCCGGGCATGCCGGATGACGTATTGAAAAGAATCTTCGATCACCGGACAACGTCTGAGCCGCCGGACCGCGGCATCGTCGGTCTTCACTTTACCAAAGAAGTCGTCGCCAGGCACGACGGCACCGTCGATGTGAAATCACGACTCGGCGAGGGCACCACATTCGAAATCCGTCTGCCGGTGCGGATTCAACAGGACGGAAACTCGCCCGAAACTGACGGGCCCGCCCGGTAGTATGCTACCGTCCCCCTCCACTCAACTCGAATTGGCGTTGGATCCAGACCTCCGCCACGCCGCCGCCGCCAGCGGCCTGGTGGTTACGCGAGCATTGCGCGCGCACCGTTCGTGCAATCGCACCATCGAGAAAGTACACTACGTTTTGCGGTACTTCCCTGAGATGAAAGACAAGCAGATCAAGGTAGGTTTGACGCGAGCGGCCAGCGGAATGGCGGTGCCGGGCGGGCGGGAGATCTGGTTGAATCCGTGGCGGACGTCGTATCACACCATCGCCCACGAGTTGGCTCACCTGCTCCAACGAAGCGACGCTGGCGTTCCCCAGGGCGAGCGCAGTTGCGACGTGTACTCGCTGGCACGGCACTGGACGCTCAACGATGTCGCGCCCAGTTATGTCAACATACCGGCACGTCTGGTTGACGTCGACGGCGGTCTATCATACAAGTCAGCACGTATCGTATACGAGGCCGCGGTCGAAGCGTTACGAAGAAGACGTCTTGGCTTGCGGCGTTACATCGCCAACTTCGAAGAAACCCTCCGGGCCGTTGCTTCTACCCTTCCCCCCCCTGGGGTGGATTCAGAGATTCTTTGAGCGTCGCGATGGTTTTCATCACTACCGCGTGGCAGCGGTCTTTCACTTCTTCCAAAGCTTCCATACCTTCGCGGCTGGTCTTGTTTATGTAGTCGCGGTCGGACAAACCGGGAAGATTTATCAACACGTTCAGCATCGCTCCCCCGGCCGCCGCGCGTAGGGCGAGCGCGGCCACACCCGCATCGGACAGGGAGTTCACGTTGCCTTTTTCCGCGACCGCTTCTATCAGCGGCAGCGCTTCGCGGCACCGCAGGAGCACGCCCAGCGGCACTTCGACCGCGCCTTCGGTGGCCCGCTCCATCGCTTCGTCCCGGAATTTCTGCTCCTCGTCGGTTTTCTTGGGCAGCTTCATGGCGTCCATCACCGCATCGAAAGCGCTCGTGTCGTCGTCCACCGCCTTCAAGAACGCTGCCTTTAACAACTGTGCTTTGGGGGCCACCTCTTTCATCTCTTCTTGTACCGTTTTGTAACCCTTCTTGCCTACGGTGAGATTGGCCACCATCGAGGTGAGCGCGCTCGACAGCGCCGCCATAAGTGCGGCCACGCTACCGCCGCCCGGAGCGGGCGCATCGGTCGAGGTGAGGTCGACAAAGGATTTCACCTGCAGGTCGGCCAGCGGTGTTGCCTCGGCCACACGAAACTCGATTATTTTCTGCTGCGGATCGAAAGGCGCAACGTCACAAAGCCCCAGCGATTGAATCGCCGTTTCGATGATTTCCGATTCCGGTACTCCCGTCGACACACCTGCCCTCTCGAGGTAGTGGCGGCCGGCTTGGAGCATCGCCTCGAGCGGTATGAGGCCGACCAACTCGCTTCCGGTCACGCGTATCCCACTTTCCTCGGCCTGGCGTACGCACTCGTCGAACGCCACATGCGGTGGGGTCACGTCGAAATCAGTCAAATTGATCGATATCTGCGCGCGATGATACTCGTCGATGTACCACCCGACCGCCTTGGCTGCTTGGAGCGTACCCGGTTGCTTAGCCGGAACGCCGTTTTCATCGCGGACGAACTTGCCATTTGCGTCGCGTTTGTTGCGCCCGGCTTCGCGTATGGTCATAGCGATGTCGTGAGCAATTTTGCTGCTCCGGGTGTTTAGATTGATGTTGTACGCAATCAAAAACTTTCGGGCTCCAATCGCTGTCGCCCCCCAACGCGGATTGAACTCGGCGGGGCCGAAATCCGGCTTCCAGTGAGGGTCTTTGAGTTTTTTCGGCAAGCCCTCATATTCGCCGGAACGAACCGACGCCAGGTTATGCCTGTCGTCCGCGGTCGCCGCCTCTTCGTACAGGTATATGGGAATACCCAGCTCTTCGCCGACGCGTTCTCCCAATTGACGCGCCAGCACGACGCAGTCGTCCATGGTCACGCCTGCCACCGGAACGAAGGGACATACATCGGTTGCGCCCATGCGAGCATGCGCGCCGGTGTGTTTGCTCATGTCGATCAGTTCCGACGCCTTTTTGATCGCTCGAAACGCCGCTTCCACGGCGGCATCGTAGTCGGCCACGAAGGTGACCACCGTACGGTTGGTGTCCTTTCCCGGGTCGACGTCCAGTAAATGCGCTCCTTCCACATCAGCGATCTCCGCGGTGATCGCGTCGATGACCGGTATGTTTCTGCCATCGCTGAAGTTGGGCACACATTCGACCAATCTCATTATTGACTACCTCCAAATGTGTCGCTTATTGTCGCCGCGTTCAAAACCCAATCATACAACAATTGTTGCCCGGTGAAAATCCATAAACAAACGGGCGGCCGGAGATTCGGCCGCCCGTTCGGAAACACCTGGCTCGGGAGCTAACCAACGAAATCGATAAAATCCAGCTCCTGTTGAGGCGTGGCGATCTGGGTTTCATACGGATTCTTTAGTTGGTACTCGTCGACCAATTCTGTGTAGTCGTCGAACCAGTATGCCGAATGGTTCCTGCGGAAAATCAACACACGGCCGCACAAATCGGGGTCGGGCGCACGGTGATATTTGAAAATGATGTGGTTGGCCGTTAGTGCCACGATCTCGATTTTCCCAGTCTCGTGGGACATACACAACCGCGCGCGTTTCGCCAGCCCGGAACCCTTCATCTTGGCGGTTTCGAAAATCTTGTACGATTTTTCCACGGGTACGGAGAACACCTTATTACCCAGCGTCGGGCGGCACTGAAACACATAATACGGCGTAACTCCGTAAGACGCGCATTTGCCAAAAAGCTCGGCGAGAACGTCCGGGTCGTCGTTGACACCCGCTATCATGGGCGTCTGGTTGACCGTAATAACGCCACTGTTTTGAAGCAGGCTCAATCCCTCCACCGCCTGCGGCGATAACTCTCGCGGATGGTTGAAGTGGCACATCACGTATATGCGCTTGTCCGGCGTGCTGTACTGCCTGAACACGGCTTGCAGGTCTGGATCGTTAATAATTCGATAAGGATTGAACGCAACAAGTTTTGATCCGATGCGGATTGTCTTAACGTGCTCGATTTCTCGCAACTGACTGATTACGTTTCTTAGCTGCCGGGTCGACATCAAAAGCGGGTCGCCGCCGGTCATCAACACATCGGAAATTTCCTGGTGATTCCGAATATAACGCAGTCCTTCGGAGACGTCACGATGGACTTCGTCGTTGTCGTTCATAAACAATCGCTTGCGGAAACAGAAACGGCAATACGAGCCACATACATCGTTGACCAGGAGCAGCGCGACGCTGTCGTACTTGTGTTCCAGCCCGGGCACACGCGTGTAGAGCTCTTCGTTCGACGCGTCCAGTTTGCCCCAAGCTTCTAATTCTCTCACATCCGGAATTACGATCTTTCTGATGGGATCGTTGGGATCATCCCAGTCGATGAGCGAGGTGTAATAGTCGTTGGTCCTGAAAACAAACTCGTCGCACACCGGCTGCAACATCCTGCGCTCGTTCGCGTCGAGTTGTTTGACTTGCTCCAGGCGATTAATGTACTTCGGCTTATTATTGCCTCTTTGCATATAGACACTCCTGTCTTGTACGTTTGATTACCGCTGTAAGATACCTCCGTGGGAGAAGTCTGTTAGTCAGCGCCCGAATTTGGTCCTCTCACCAACGCTTGGTCGGCTAAACGGGACCCGATGCTGAAGCTGGTCGCCGGTTCGCAACCGCGACGATGGCAGTCATTGAACCGCGAGCAATAAAACGCAGATAAAACGTTTTAAATACAGCGATGTAGCTACTATTAACTTTACACCAAATTGAACCACGAATCAAGGCATTTGGAGGCATTCAGAAATACAATACAGATTTGAGCGTATCAATATTCGGTGCTCGGTCTTTTTTTATATTAAAGCACAAAACGCGACAATCGCGCGAACTGACTAGTTCCCAGCGAGTTGTGTTGATAGAAATTAGTCGAGTTATGCAGGGTCGATTTTTATCACTCGGCCGCACACGCGACAGGTGATCTGATGCGAGCTGAACGCGGGAGATATTTGGTGGAATTTGCCACACGAACAATTGAAGGATTCCCACCCGTCAGACTTCCGGCGATACTCCAATGGTGGCGCATCCGGTCCAGTTGTACCTTCGGGCACGTTCTGTACTATTGCGGGAGCGTCTTGGCCACCGCGACCAGCTAGCGTGCCAACCATGGCTCCGATCACGGCTGCCGCCTCGGACGCGTCGGATACTTTTGCCGTGGGAATTTTGTTCTCGCGCTTACAGCGCGGGCAAGCGATATGGGGTTCCTCGAAATCCGGGGGTACTTTTATCTTGAGGCCGCAAGCGCAAACGAGAAAAGCGAATCCGTTGACTGCGCGCATGAGATCCATCAGATCTCGGACCTCACCTTTTTTGCTTTTTGCTTTCACCACGTCCGGGTGCGCGCCACGAATTTTGAGTGGCTCGTCTTTCTTGAGGCCCGAGGATGGAATGATCATCGTCGGTTTTCCCTTGGTCTTTGAAAACGAACGTTGGTACTGCAACAAACTGGCGCCTCTGGTCATGTTGCGCAGTATCGCTATTCGTTCGTGCACGGGAGGGTGAGTGCTGCCCAAGCCGGAGAGTGACATACCCTTTTTCGCTTCCAGGGGATTGACGATGTACATCGGGGCCGTGACCTGGTTTGCCGTTTCGAGTGGGACTGTGCTGGACGACATCTTTTCCAGCGCGCTGGCGAGACCTTCCGGGTAGCGCGTAAACCTGACCGCCGACGCGTCGGCGAGGTACTCACGCTTGCGCGATAGCGCGAAGTAAAGAAGCCTTGCAAAAATCGGTCCCAGTATGGCGAGAGCAATTGTGATAATCACAATGACGATGTGCCCCTGCGGCCCGGCTTTCGAAGTCGACTTGGGACGTACGCGTTTTGCCGATCCCGGTGCCAACCACATCCCGCGAAGGAACACCTGCGAAAGCAACACGATACTCCCCAACATGATCCCCGCCACCGTCATGAACTGCACGTCCCGGTTCACGATGTGGGCCATTTCATGGGCGATAACGCCTTGCAGCTCGTCGCGATTGAGCTTCGTCAGAAGCCCCGCCGTAACCGCTATCGCGCTGTCCTCGGCACGGAGTCCGGTGGCAAAGGCGTTGGGCGCGCGCGTATCTATAATGTAGATCTTCGGCATCGCCGGGAGGCCGGAGGCAATCTTCATCTCCTCGACGACGTTGAAGAGTTGAGGATGAACGTCGGGCGTAACGCGCTTTGCGCGGCTCAGCTGTAGTATCAGACTTCCGCCGCCAAACACGGCCATCGCGGCCAGCACCATCCAGATGGCGGCGGCGAAAATGAGGCCGAGGGGACCGCCGCCGTCGGGGTAGGCCGTGTAACCGATCCCGTAGCCCAGAAGGCAGAGGATGAGTGCCATTCCGGCGAACAACACCATCGATTTTCTGCGGTTGGCCGCGATGAGTTCCCACATCATGGTGAATCACTCCAAGGCACATTTTTCGGCAAGCCGTCTCG
>CBDVBX010000064.1:0-15983 GCA_965372335.1 uncultured bacterium
ACCTCCCTCGCTGAATTTCACTACTCGCCAGAACTCGACGGTGTTGCGCCACCAGCCGGGTCGGGACTTCGGTACCCGGTTCGCCTTCTCCACTTCGTCTGGTCTGCGGTCGATCAGGTTTTTGACGGGGCGGGCGTACTTGATCGCCTCTAGTCCAATAGGTATCGGTTCGCCGTAAACTCGGGCGTTTCGAAACGTCCACGGCAGGAACAGCACCAAAACGGCGCCCAGAAAGAGGAACGTGAACTGGACGTTGAGCAGTTTGTGTCGGGTCGTCCAGAATAGGAAGTAGAGCGCCATGAACGGAAAGAACAGCAGGTATTGCGGGTCGAAATGAACGAGGAGTACGTATGCGACCGCGGTCCACACCGCACCCCGCATGCGATTCGTATACAACACCATAAAATAACACACCAACACAAACAGCGTCGTGGCCGTTACGTCGCGTACCATCAGGCTGGTAACGTGCATGTGGTGGACGTAGATCGAAAGCCAAAGGGCCGACAACAGTCCTGCCCCACGACCGAGACTTTTTTCTCCGATCCGGAACAGAAGAAATGCCGTCACGCCGCCCATGAATGCATGGGCGAGAATCACCAGCCATCGGTGTACTCCGCCGATTTTGAATATGGCGGCCAATAAGAACTGGTAGCCGGGCGCTTTCGGTGAGATGGGTTGCGACCACCATTCAGCACCCGCGGCAATTTTGCGCGCCGTTAGGAAATCGTACGTGTACGGGTTGGGATTGATCTCCGCATTGGTACCGACCAAGACGGCGTAGAGGATTCGCAGGCCGAATGCGAGGGAGAAAAGAGCCAGTATCGTACGGCGGTCCGGCGTCACGTAATCACCTTTCTTGTGTGATTCGTTATCGACCCGTGCCGCCTGGTGAAGCGGCGAACGAGACGGTGCAGGTCCGATTGTATGAATGCCCGCTGCCCGGTGTCAATGAGATACACGTTCTCAGTTGCGAACGCCATGCCATCCGTGGTATTATAACTAGCTGAAACGCAGTCAGTTCCTCGTAGTCTTGCCTGCCATTACACACCCAGAAAGGCATCCTGGTATGAACGTTCCCTTCGTAGATCTTAAAGCGCAGTATCGCACCATCAAACCCGAGATCGACGACGCTATCGCTGGTGTCGTGGAAAGCTGCTGGTTTGTCGGCGGCGAGGCGGTCAAACGTTTCGAAGAAAACTTCGCCGCGTTCAGCGGTGCCGGACACGGCGTCGGCTCCAGCAGTGGCACCTCGGCACTCCACCTCGCTCTGGTCGCACTCGGCATTGGACCGGGCGATGAAGTGATCACACCGTGCAACACGTTTATCGCCACCGGGGAGGCGATCACGCACTCCGGCGCGCGACCGGTATTCGTCGACATCGAGGAAGATACTCAACTGATAGGCGTCACTGCGATCGAAGACGCGATAACACCGAAGACGCGAGCGATTGTCCCGGTACATCTGTTTGGCCAGCCCGCAGACATGGATGCCATTGGTGACATCGCCACGCGTCATGGGCTCAAGGTCGTCGCCGACGCCGCCCAGGCGCACGGCGCGGATATCAACGGCGATCGGCGGAAGATCCTAGGGGACCTGACGACGTTTAGCTTCTATCCTGGTAAGAACCTCGGCGCATACGGAGATGCCGGAATGGTGTTGACGAACGACGCCGAGCTGGCCGACAAGATGAGACGTCTTTCCGACCATGGACGCCAGGACAAACACCTACACTTTGCAGAGGGTTGGAACTACCGCCTCGACGCGATCCAGGCGGCGGTACTCGACGTCAAGTTATTACACCTCGACGAATGGACCGACAAGCGGCGAAGCCGTGCGGCGCGTTACGATAACGCGTTTGCCAGTGCCGCTGGCGTTCGTCCGGTTGTGGTGAAGCCCGGACTCCGCCACGTGTATCACCTCTACGTCGTCCGCGTCGCGGACCGCGACGCACTGGGCCCCGCGCTTTGGGAACGCGGAATCGCCTCGGGGATCCATTATCCGGTACCGTTGCACCTGCAACCGGCGTACGACTACCTCGAATACGAGAAGGGAAAGTTCCCCGTGGCCGAGCGGTGCGCAGCGGAGATCATTTCGCTCCCGATTTTTGCGGAACTCTCTGACGAGATGGTCGACGAAGTCGCGGCAGCCGTGATCGAGCTGGCCTAAGACGTCTACGTTTGTGGTGATTGGGAAGCGGTGTTGTCAAAACGCCGCGCGAATACTGAAGAGATAACGGTACTTCAATTCGTCTTCTTCACCGTTGATGATCGGGTAACTGACCCATATTGGAAAGTCGAGCCGCAACGTCAAATCCCAGAACGGCCACTTCCTCCTCGACATAAATCCTATGCCGGCGTCCTGGAGCGTCCAGCTCAACACGCCCAAGTCGACGAGCGCCGTGACTCTCTCACTGGACGGTATGGGGTTGTTCTCATCCATTATCGCGCCGACGTCGTAAAACCCGTACCACGAGACCGGTCCAACCAGCGGTTTTGTAATTCGCTCCAAAGCGAACAGAGGCAGCGGAGTCCCCGCTTCGACGTTCGTGGTGGCCAGTCGATCGACGCCGAACGTCCCCCAGTAGTAGCCACGCAGGTTGCCGTCACCGCCCTCGTGGTAGTGAAGCCAATCCCAAATGGCGCCCGGACTGCGCAACCAAAAGCGCTTTTCCTGCTCCAGGGGACCAGCCCCGGCGAGCTGATACTTTTCTTGCAGCGGCGTATCTCCGCCCATCACACCCAGGAACAAACGCCAACGAATGTCGATGGGTACAAAACCCGGCCGCGAGTAGAAGCTGACCGTGCTGGTGAACCGCTCGTATTTGAAATCGCCTCCCCACCATTCCCGTCCTATCTTGAGGTCGAAATCAAAGCGTGACGAACATACGTCGATTTGTGGCGATACGTTGTACGTGAAGTACGGACCCAGGTCTATCTGGTTGGTATCGTAGATATCGGTCGCTGTGAGATATGCCGGGTCGGTGAGAACGTGAGAGTTGAAGCCGATAATAAACTCGTGCGTGGGCGGATCCATCAGCGTGACGCGGCGGCGGAACTTGAGAAACGTAGTGAAGTCCTCACGTCCCTCCATTTTGTAGCCCGATACTTGCAGCAGTCCCCGGTGGCCAAATAAACCCAACGGGTGCTCGTAGCGAACGGTAAAATCAACGCGCTCGCTCAAGAAGCCGTAGTAGACACCGGCCCTCACACGCGGTGCCATTCCCTTGTAACTGGCACGGAGCAAATACCCGGCCTTGAGCCCGTCGACGTCGTTGTACCAAGCACCCGGCCGATGCCTATACTGATAGCCCCACTCCGGGTAATAAAAATTGTTCGGCCAGTCGACCTGGAAATCCCGCTGCCGCGGTTTGAAGTTGTCCCTCAGGTCGACATCGGTGATCTCGTTGTTCGGGTTAATCGCAGTGCGCTTCGGCTTTGTGGGCAACTGAAACGTCTTCTCGATCGTACGGAGCCGGCCTTCCACACGAAACGACTGCAATTCGCCGTCTTCGAGTTCGAACACCACTTCGATCGGAAGGAACAACTCTCCCTTTCGCTTAATTTTCACCGTCACGTCGAAGCCACCGTCCGCTCGTGGCTGCGACTTGACCTCGTCTAGTTTGTAGTCGACCACTTTTCTTGTGTGTAGCCACTGTTCGAATTCGTTCGACAGGTCGGTTTCTGCGTATTCTTCACAAATTTCTCTAAAGCTGGCCTCGTCGACGTGCTTGAATTTGTACCGGTCGTAGTAGTTGTGGAGGATAGTTGCGAAGTCTTCGTCGCCGGTCACGTAACGGATGGCGTTGAGAAACAGCGCCGCTTTGTTGTATACGTTCGCACGGTATGAGTTGTTGAAGTCTTCGGCGCGTTTGGATACGCGCTCGTCGTAACCCCGGAAGTAGAGGTCGATCACGTTTTGCCGGTACCCTTCCCACAATTTGTACTGGGGTGTGATTTTCTGGTACCAGTTCCAATTTCTGGTGTCGCCGTAGGGGCCGTAACGCTCGTTCAGGTACCAAATCGTCTGAAAGGTCGTGAAGCCCTCATCGAGCCAGGCCTCGGCGCGTTCGTCGTTGCCCAAAATGCCGTAAAAATAAATGTGACCCACTTCGTGTAGGACCAGGCTCTCGCTCGCCCTGCCGTTCATCGCCAGCATCGGATATTCCATGCCGTAATTCGACGGCACATCGACGATGCTCAACTGCGGGTAAGGATATGGCCCGACTTTTTCCGTGAGCCATTCGAGCGAACGCACGGCGTGTGTCAGCGTGACGTTCTTCCAAGCACCTTCGTTCTTCTTACGGTAGAAGCTCCGGACCTCGGTGCCGTTCCAGGTGGTGTCCTGGACGACGAAAGTCGGATTGGCGCACCACGCAAAATCATGGACATTTTCGGCGCGGAAACGGACCGTCTTTCTCGTTGCGTCGTCGCTTTTTTTAATCGCACCGCCGTTGTTGTAGTTCCAGCCAGGATCCCCCTCGACGACGATGCCCGTGGCCGCCACCACAAACCTTGACGGCAGGTCGATCGATACGTCGAATGTGCCGAACTCGCCGTAGAATTCGCCCGCTTTGTACTTGTCGGGATGAAACCCGTTTTGGTCGTACACTACGACTTTCGGGTACCACTGGGCGAAATCGTAGTGGTCACCGGCGTAACCTGCGCGGTAGAAGCGTTTTCGGATTTTGCCCTCGAAGCGCAGGCGAATCTCCATAGTGCCCCCCGGCGGCAGTGGTTGCGGCAAGGTCATGTGAGCGATGGTGTCGTCTACATCCACGGTGACTGGCTCACCGCCTACCGTGACATCGTGGAGGTTCATGTAACTCCGCTTGTCTTTTGGAATGTCTCTGATCACCCAGTTGAAGCGCCGCGCGTAATAGCGGTAGAGTTCCGAGTCCTTCGAGCGGAAAGCGTTGGGGTAGAGGTGGAGATAGAACTCTGTGAGCGTGTCTGGCGAATTGTTGGTGTACTGGATCGTCTCGCCGCCGGACGCCATTTTTGTTTCGGTGTCCAGGTTTACACGGATTATGTAATCGACGTGTTGCTGGAAGGGTTCCTGCGCCGCCGACGGTGTCGCCCAAATGCATGCGCCGGCGCAGAAGGCGGCCAGCGCGTACAAGCACGGTAATGTTTTTCCGACGGATACTTTCATGACAAACGATCACCTAACGTATCACGAAAACAGATTTGCTGCCAGCGTTTCCCGTGACTCCGAGCGTCGTACCGCCGGAGTTATCGCGTTATTGCCGACCGTTATCAGACCGCGGCGCCGGTATTATCGATCTCGCGATGACAGCTCGCTCTCCAATTTAACACGGCGATTGAGGCGAGTTGCACTTTGCAACCGGCGAGACAATATGCACGACGATAATACCCTATAAGCCCTTACGGGAAACGTCGCGAAATCCTCCCAGTACGCTGTCAAGGCTCCTTTACATTTATGTAACCAATTAAAACTACACGCGTTAGCATGACGACTTGACCGCCAGAGACAGACGTCGGTGTTACCCAAATCCAGACCCTCCTCCTGGTATATCCCTTGCCCTCGGCCATTATCTCTGGGGTGAAGTACGCGTTCATCCAACTCCCTGTATCAAGCTTTGTTACCCCAGACGATAGAGATTTTTTCTCCATAAATTTTCCGTCCTAACAAGGAGGTACCATAGTGCCGCGCCGCGCGACAATTTTGACTGCGCTCGTCGTCTTCCTGACGGGTTCCGTGGCCGCTTTGGCGGACCAAGGACCGCTGACAGGAAACGTGAAAGCCCTTCGCGTCGTGACCCAGGAAAACGGCCGTGAAGTGTTCGTCTCCGCAGACGAAGCGCGTCCCAAGGATGTTCTCGAGTACCGGGTGACCTACGCGAACACTGGCGAGACCACGCTGCGCAAAGTTGCCGTGGTTGACCCCGTCCCCGTGGGCACCGAGTACATCGTTCAAACGGCCACACGGCCGAACGAAGGTTCCGTCGAATTCAGCATCGACGGCGGCAAGACGTTTCACGCATGGCCTATTCGGATCAAGAAGCAGACGGCCAATGGTGAAGAGGTGATCGTGCAGGCGACGGCAGACATGGTGACGCACATCCGTTGGCTCATCGAGAGCGACTTCGAGCCGGAGACCGAGATCACGTTTTCATACAGAGCGATCGTGAAGTGAGGTATCCATCATGAGAAATAGAATATTCCTCATCCTCCCGCTGCTGCTAGCGGTGTTGTGCATGACGGCCATGTCAGTTCTGGCACAGACCACGCCGGCGGGAACACAGATCCGCAACCGGTCTTCGGCAACCTACGAGGACCTGAGCGGAAACACGTATTCGGCCACCTCCAACGAGGTGATCACGGTGGTGCTCCCGGTCTTCGGCGTGTCGATTCTTCCCGATGACTCGGGTGAAACACCGCCGGTCACGCCGGCCATGACACAGAACGCGCTGCCGGGACTTACGGTGTACTACCGTTACGACCTAACCAACGTGGGTAACGACAACGACAGCTTTTCGCTCGTCCCGCTGTTCGACGGGGCGAACAGCACGATCGTGATGGGGGCTGCCGACGTGACCATTTATCACGACCTCAACGGCAACGGCATCGTCGACGCTGGGGAACCCACCATTAGCGCGGGCGGCGTACCGGGCATACTGGGGCCGACCGCGGCGGGGACCACGGAAAGCATCATCGTGGCGTATACCGTCCCGGTAGGGGCGGTCGTCGGCGAACTCGCCTACGTGGGCGTCCAGGCGACCTCGCAGGGCGATGTGGGCCAGGTCGATACGGACAACTACCATCTGACTACCGTGGTCAATGACGCCGTCATGACGGCCAACCTGGCGGGCGCGCCACCGCTCGTCTACCAGGGCGATCAGATCACTTATACCTTTAGCGGCACGAACACCGGTAACAACACCGCCAATGGCGTCAACGTCATTTCGATGGGGCAGACCGGCGTGCTGATCTACGACATCATCCCGTTGGATCCGAGCACCGGCAATCCGCTGGCGATCAACGGTTTTCCCTCGGGCACGCCGGCAGGCGGTTCCGTGGTGTACTTGCCCACCGGCAGTTCCACGGCGGGCAGTCCCGAGACGTGGGCGTGGACCATCGTGTCCGCACTGGACGACATCGCCGTCGGTTACATCACCAACGGTGGCATCGTTCCCGGTCAGACCTACACGTTCGACTACGTCGTGGACGTTCCGGCCGGTATGCCGGCTGGTGTTGTCAACAACAACGCCTCGCTTGCGTACGTCGACAACGATGTCGTGTCGCCTGACCCGACGATCGTCACGTCGAACAACGCGCCCGTTACCGTCGGTGCCACGCCTGTCGTCCGCATTGGCCCGCAGGACGACGCCGGTGCGGGTACGCCTCCGAACTATAACGACGACATCACCACGGTGGCCACCGCGTACGCGAACACCTCTGTTGATTTCGTCAACACGGTGCGTAACGACGGCAACGCCACCGACCAGATCAACATCCTGCTCGACGTCCTGTCATCGATACCGGGCACATGGGCGGTATTGCTCTTCCAAGCCGACGGCGTCACACCGCTGGTGGACAACGGCGGCGATGGCATGGTGGATGTCGGACCGCTCGCGGCCGGAGACAGCGTGAACATCGTCGTCCGTCTCGTCATCCCTGGTACGCAGGGTGCGGGCGGTCCGTTCGACGCTGTGATCCGCGGCCAGTCGAGCAACGACCCGCTCCAGTACAACCTCACCACCGACCAGATTCTACAGGTGTTTCCGGCCGGTGTGGATATCGGTAACTACAACGGCGGTCCGGGCACCGACGACACGTCCCTCGACCAGCCCGCCTTCCCGGGAACGTCGGTCGATTTTCCTCTGGACGTTATCAACCTGGGAGGCGGTGTCGATACTTACACGTTGTCGACAGCCGCGCCTGGTGGATGGACGGTCACGTTCTACGAAGACCTCAACGGCAACGGCATACTGGATGCCGGTGAGATGGCACCGATCGTCTCGGTCGGTCCCGTGGCCGGCGGCGCCGAGGTCAACGTCATTGCACGGGTCGACGTCCCAGTGGGGACACTCCCGGGATTTAATGGTGTGTCTTTCACGGCCACGTCGACGAACAACCCGGCAGAATCTGACACGATTGCCAACTCGGTGACGGTCAGCGCGTTGGCCGCGGTCGACTTCTCGCCCGATCAGGGCGGGAGCACCACGCCCGGCGGAACGATTTCCTACCCGCACACGGTGACCAACGTCGGCAACATCGGCGACACGTTCGACTTGACGTTCGTTTCCTCCCAGGGGTGGAACTACGTGTTCTACGATGCTCTCAACAACCCGATCGCCAGCGTCGCGCTGGCCCCTGGAGCGAGCGCGAATATCACCGTTCGGCTCACCGTACCCGCCGGCGCCACGGTGGGCACGGTGGAGACCGGCGTGCTGACGGCGACCGGCCAGGTGACGCTGGTGTCAGACAATGCTACCGACGTTACGGTGATCGTCGCTGGCAACCTGCAGATCACCAAGTCGGTGAACCCGGTGGGGAACCAGCTTCCGGGCACGGATCTCAACTACACCGTCGACTACCAAAACATTGGCACCGATGCCTTAACGACGATCGTGATCTACGACGCCGTTCCGGTGTGGACATGGTTCCAGGTGGGCTCGGTTACAACGGGTACACCGCCGGTATCGATTACTCTCGTTGCCGTCGAGTTTTCCGACGACGGCGGCGCGACCTGGGTGTACACGCCGGTGAGCGGCAACGGTGGCGCACCGGTAGGGTATGACGCGCTGGTAACCAACGTGCGTTACATATTTACGGGCGATATCGCGGCGGGTGTCGGATCGACCGTAGGATTGGGACTCACTGTTCAAATTATGAACTAAAGCTAGAGCAGTTCCAAAAGATCCTGCCTGCAGGAGAGGGCGGGCGGCCTTACCGGCCGCCCGCCCGGCGCACAAAACAACTGCAGCGTGGGATTCGGCGACAAAAAGGTAGAAAGAAGTGAGGCGTAGCGAAGCACAAATACGCAGACGCCACATAATCGCGCAAAGAGCGAGATCTCGTAATCAGGCGAGTCTCGCTTTTCGTGCGTTTATGGGTGTGGTCTTATTGTGCCTTATTGCGCCTCATGCTTCCGCCCAGATGCCGCCGGCGGGAACCCTGATTGCAAACCAGGCCGTCGGCGATTACAACACTAACGGCTCCCAAGACCGCTCGTTTTCCAACACCGTCACCAATCAGGTACTCCCCGTTTACGCGATCGGGCTCTCACCGCCGGGGACAGTGCTTGCTCCGGCGTATTCGCTCACCGGGGTGGGAGGTGACACGCTCTACTGCGTCTTCGATCTCACCAACGCGGGGAACGATCGCGACTCCGTCGCCGTGGGCTTCGCCGTTGTACCGCCGTCCAATACCGTCATCGCAGACTTGATCTACTTTGACGACGTCAACGGCAACGGCCGCGTGGACCCAGGCGAAGACGACCCGTCGTTTTTGGCCATCGACGCCGGCGGTACGGTCACCATGAGTGCGGCGGTGGTCCTGCCGTCGGGCAACTTCGGCGGTGACGTATACATCGAGGTGCAGGCACAGTCGACAACCGACCCTACCGCCACCGTTCAAACCAGCGTATTTCTGGTGAGCAACTCGGACCCACCGCAGATGACGCTTTATATCGGACCACGCGGTAACCCGCGGGCGCTACCCGGTGGGGAGGGGAGCGGCGATGACCTCACCGTAGGCTTCCTCGACTACACCGCAAGCACGCATACGTTCGAAAACGATGTTCTAAACGCGGGCGCCTCCCCCGACACTTACGAGGTTAGCCTGGCGGACAGTGTACTGCTGCCGCCGGGTATTCAAGTTTCATTCGCCGATTCGACGGGACGACAACTCCCGCAGTCGCCGGCATCGACGTCGTCGTACCTGTTGGGCAATTTCGGTCCCGGCGAGACGCAACCGGTACAAATTTCAGTCTTCAGCGTTACCGGGGCGCCGCTCAGTACGTTACTGTCCCAACCGCTGTCACTCCCCGTGCGGGCACGATCGGTTGTCGACACGTTACAACAAAACTTCACCGTCGACCGTTTGATGCCGCCGCAACAGGTCAACCCGTCGGCCACGTTGTCGATCAACCAGGCTTTTCACGAACAAACAGCCTCCGTGGGTGACGTCGTCACCCTACTGGTGACAACGCAGAACATCACCGACAGCTTACTCGTCCACGACGTCACAGTGGTGGAGGTGTCACAGCCGCAACTCGACTTCATTTCGAGCCCCAATTTTGTGCTGGAGGACGGACGGTTGGTGTGGCGAGCGGGTGCTTTCAACGGCGGGCAGTCGAAAACGGCGGTCATCAAGTTCGTCGCCAATGGGCGGAAAAAGACGGGCACCGCACAGGTGGTCGGCAACGTCGCCGGGGTGGCAGAGTCGGGTGATCCGGTCTCTGCCGGCCCCGCGGTTAGCGCGGTGCGACTGCAAAACGACGTGTTTGCATCGGAGGGCGTGTTGCTCGGCGAAGTGTACGTCGACGAAAACGACAACAGCCGGCGCGATCGCGGCGAACCCGGCGTAAAAGACGTGGTGGTGTTTCTCGACAGCGGCGAATACGCCGCGACCGACTCGTTGGGCAAGTTTTCGCTGCCGAGGGCGTTTGCCGGGTGGCGAATGGTACGGCTGGACGAGGGAAGCGTTCCCGCCGGATTCGAGTTCTTCGAACCGTTGGACGGGCGCTCGGCCGGTCGGCGCAACAACGAGCAGCTGATCCACCTGCTTCCCGGCGGTAACGCGAAACTGTCATTCCGATTGCGACGTATCCCGCCGCCAACCGTGGAAGTCGAGCACGCGGTTACCTGTCACGAGCAGATCAGCATCGCCAGGTTTGCCCGCTTGTACCGGACGTTCGTCGTGCCCAGTTCTCACTTCGCGCTGGGCAGGGCGAAACTGACGATCGATTCTGCCAGGGAGCTCCGGCCCGTCGTCGAGTTTCTGCACGAACACCCCGACTGGGGTATCTTCTTAGAAGGCCACACCGACAGTATTCCGATCAGCACCGAAAAATTTCCGTCCAACGTGGAGCTATCGATCGCGCGGGCCAACGTGGCGCGATCGTTTTTCAATTCAATGGGGATTGACGACATGCGGATCGTCGTGCGCGGTTACGGCGAAGCGTGGCCCCTCGCGACCAACGAAACGGTCGAAGGTCGCCGGCACAACCGCCGCGTGGAGGTAAGCCTCATCCCACCCGGCGTACGCATCGAGGACGGCGAAATCCAGCGCGTAAGCGCCACCGTTAAAGACCTGAGGTCACTACCGGACACGTTCAAGGTGAACATCCGATGGGAGATCTCCACCACCAGCGAGCGGCCCACCGATGCGACGTTTCGCGTCGACTTACCGTATCAAATCAGAACGGCCGATATCCGGGTGACACTGGACGGACAGGCCGTGGCCCTCAGGGACGGTGTGTATGACTTGAGAAGGTTCGCAAAGTCGAGGGCGTTGCGGTGTGAGATCGAGTATCAGGCGGCCAATGGAGATACATCGTACGTAAAGGGTATCGAGGCGGTGATCGAGCTGGACGATCCCGCACCGCCGGACTCGGCCGCGGTGGGCGCAACCAAAGTGGCCGGCCAGTCGGGGGGGGTACCCCCCCCGTCAGGGACGCCGGCCCGCAGGTCCTTGACGATACGGCCCTATCAAAATGGCGATCGCGCAAATCACGGGCGCACGGCGGCGTTGCTATCGTGGAGCGAACGCGTTCCCCTCGCGCTTCTGGAAGCCCAAAACAAGGGCGACGACGGTGACATAGACACGAGTGGACAATCGGCGAACGGGAACACAGACCAGCCGTCGAGTGACGCCGCGGGCACCGACGCCAAGTTCGTCATTCTCGAGCCGTTGCCCGACCAGGTGTTTTCGCGCGCCGATCAAATCAGAGTACGCGCCCGCGTTCCGCTCGGCGGTCGGACCAAAGTGTTCGTCGGTGGTGAGGAGCTGGCCGAAGGGCATATGGGCCAGAAGGCCGTTCACATCAACGACGGGTTCGAAGAGATAACCTGGTACGCTGTTCGAATCCGGCCTGGTTGGAACTCCATCGCGGTGCAGACGCTCCTCGTCGACGGTACCACGGAAACCGACAGCGTACGTGTCGCATTAGCCGCGCGTCCGGCTGCGGTCGAGTCGCAGAGAAAACGTGTTCTGGTGCCGGCCGACGGACGATCGACCGGAATGATCCAGTTCGAAGTCCACGATCAACTCGGTCTTATGGTCGCAGACGGTATCCCTGCCACTATCGTAGAGGGCGACTCGCTGGTGGCCAACCCGGACGCCAGGCCGAATAAACCCGGACTACAAGTTGTCACTGAGTCGGGCTTTGTCACGCTGCACATCAAACCGTCCAACAAGACTGGTTGGCGCCGGCTGACGATCGAATGTAACGGCATACCAGCCTGGTGTGACGTTTCCTATGTGTCGGCGGTGCGGCCGATGATGGCGACCGGCGTGGTGGACCTTCGTGTCGGTCACTACGACACCGGGGGCCAAGGCGATCGCCAAGGACTGGAAAATCCCGACGATGGTGTGTCTGTCGATGCCGAGGCAAGACTGTTTCTGCAGAGTGAGTTGCCAGGAGGTGTTGGACTGACCGCGCGACTAGACACCGAGGAACGCGACGAAGACCCGCTCCTGAAAACAATCAACCCAAACGTGCAGTATCCGATCTACGGAGACGAATCCGAGTTGCAGTTCGCCGCGCCATCGCGTAATGGCAATTATGTGTCGGTCGACAAGGGCGAGTCGTGGTTGCGATACGGCGATTTCCGCACGCCATTTACCACCGGCGAGTATCTCTACTACCACCAGGTTGCCACCGGTGTATCCGGCGCGCTGGTCGGCGGAGACGGTATGTTGCGCGGTTTTGTCACCGACACCGACTACGCTACGTTTCGCGACGAGCTCAAGGCAGACGGAACCAGCGGTTTTTATTACCTGTCTCGAACGCCGATAGTCTTTAATTCCGAGCGTTTGTTCATCGAGACGCGTGACCGATTCCAGTCGGAGATCGTCCTCGACCTGAGACCGCTGGTGCGCAACCGCGACTACACCATCAATCCCTTCGACGGCTCGATACTTTTCAAAGAGCCGGTTGCGGTGACCGACAATAGCCTCAATCCGGTATACATCGTGGTCGTCTACGAGGTCGAAACGCGGGACGAGTCTGTGTACCTGTTCGGCTTGCGCGGCGACTTCGCCAAACACCGGTGGTACACCTTCGGAGCGACGGCGGTAGCGAACTCGGGCGATGCCGAGCGATACGCTCTCTACGGTATGGACGGCGGTGTGAACATCAAGGGTGTCAACGTCGTCGGCGAGTTCGCGCGCAGCGAAGACGACGTGATTGGCAACGGCAATGCGTTTCGTCTCCAAGCCGACATAAACAACCGCCTCACTAACACTAACATTTATTACCGGCGAGTGGACACAGATTACAACAACCCGTCGTTCATTCGCGGCTCGCAGGAGATCGGAACGCGCAAGACCGGTGTCAAGTCGCGTCTGTGGTTGTGGGAGGGGATGTCACTGTATGCAGACGGCTTTATACACAACCTCAGAAAAACGGATGAAGACGACACCAGCCTGCTAGCCGGGGCGGACTACCAGAGCCGGCAATACAAGTTTTTTGCCGGAGGCCGTGTAGCCACCGAAAAGGACACAGAAGGCGATCGTACCGGTATCCTCTCTGTGTTGGGGCTATCGGCCGACGTCAAACGACGGTTGGAATTTCGTACGCGTTGGGAAAACAACCTCGGCAGCGAATGGGTCAGCGAATTCCCCGACCGCCTGACGACGCGCCTGGCGGTTCCTTTCAGCAATCGCTTGCGCGTGTCGGCAACGCACGAGTACCTCTCAGCGGCGGGACGTCCGGGAACGAACCAGGTCCAGGCCGGAGTCGAGTCTCGCGTGGCTGCCCGGACGACGGCGTACACGCGATACTCAATGAACCGCACGGCGAGCGACGAACGCATGGGCGCGATCGCCGGTCTTAGGCAGACTTTCAATTTCCGCCACCACGTCACAGGGACTTTGGCGGTGGAGGGGTACCAGTCGATGGCTGACAACGCCGACGACGAGTACCTCGCTGTCAAAACGGGTCTCTCGACCCGACGGCCCGACTCACACGTGATCGAAACGCGATACGAGTACCGGTGGCAGCAAATCCGCAGCAAGCACAACTTCCAGCTGATTGCGAACGCGCAGTTACAAAGCGGCTTTTCGGTGCTGCTGAACGACGTGATATCGTACACGCCAGACCGGGAACGGAAAAACGGTCTCCAGTATCGCGGCAAGCTCGGCCTGGCGTACCGCCCCATCGGCCTTCCCGTGCAGTCGCTTTTTGCTTTGAAAAACCTCTACCGAAAGTACGCGCCGTCGGGGCCCGACGCAATCACCTGGACATTGGTGCTGAGTACCGATGTGAACGTACTTCCGGCGGTACAGCATGAGCTGCGATTGAAATACGCGTACAAACGAGTCGAAGACTTCAGTTACGGCATCAGCGTCAACACCAACTCGGATCTGGTGCTCGGCCAGTACATCTACCGGTTCGCGCGGTCTTGGGACCTCGACTTGTGGGGAAGGGTGCAAGCTGTTCGCGGCGGCACCACCGAAACGGGCACCGGTGTCGAGGTGGGTCGGTTGTTCTATCGTACCGTGCGGGTTGCCGCAGGTTACAGCTACGGCGGTTTTGACGATCCGGACATCAGCGGCACGGACGCGTGGTCAAAAGGTTTCGGTGTGAGAATACAGCTAATCCTTTCCGATTGGATCAGGCAAGAATTCGGAGGTCAGTGAGAGTAATGAAACGTCTGACGGTCATAACGGTTGTCTTGTTGCTGCTCGGCACGTCGCATTGGGTACCGGTCGCGCACGCGGGTGAAGTCGTCCTCAACGGCGGATTTGAAACGGGCGATTTCGGCTCCGCTTGGATTCACGGTGTCATCCACAGAAGTTCCGAGCAACCGGACAAGGCCGACCACGCCGTGGTTCTGGACATGCCGTACACGGGCAACTACTCGGCGTTAATCGGATTTAAGCACATCAAACAGATTCAGATGACGCGCGCTTACATGTACCAGGACGTAACGATACCGACAAACATCTCTCGCGCGACTTTCGGTTTCAAGTATCGTATGCAGGGATACGACAGCGTCGAGCACGATCCGTTCATTGTCGAGATTCGCGACACGGGCGGTAACCCGATCGAGAATATCGTGACGAGCGGTTTTGCCGAATCAAACGAAAGGTTCAAGGATGCCGGTTGGGTGGCCGACGATGGATCGCCGCCGGAGGGATACGACGTTACGGCCTACGCTGGACAGACGATCCGTCTTTACTTCGAACAGGCGAACCTGGACAACTGGTACGAAACGTGGGCGTATATCGACGACGTATCGGTGATATTCAAGAAATTTGTCGACGTCATCGTCGATGGATACGGCGATGACGAGTTCGGCGACCCCGGATCGGGACTCGGCGCGCTATCGATTCGAAGCGGTGTGGCCGGCGACACCATTCGTTATACGTTCGAGATAGAGAACGAGGGACTCGACAACGACGCTTACCAAATCGGCGTCTCCGCCCCCGCCGGCTGGTCGGTGGTGTTTGACGATGGTAATGGGTTGCTAACCCCGCCATTCGTTACCGCGGTATTGGCGCCGGGTGAGATCCGATCGCTTACGGCGTTGGTTGTTACACCGATCTCGGCGGCGGGTGGGTCCTACGACGTAGTCGTTGACGCGGTGAGTGCCGCATTCGCCAACCGGTACGACAGCGCCACGCTGCGCGCGAGTATTGTCGATGCGGTGTACGGCGCGGACCTGGCAGTCGACGGCAACGGTTACGGGGTGACCGGCGACGATGGCGCCGGCGGATTTGCCCTCAAAACGGTACAGTGGGATACGCCAGTGACGTTCAACACCGAGCTGATCAACACGGGTAACCAA
>CBDVBX010000065.1:0-15950 GCA_965372335.1 uncultured bacterium
CGGCAATCCCAACGGCGGCGACTGCGCCCGTTTCATCGCGCGGTCGTCGAAGCTGCTCTCTCCGGTGCCCGCGCCAACCGTCACCGAAACGCCAGTCACCACGGCTGCGGCGACCACGGCCGCTGCGCGGAAGCGATGCCCCAGTCGGATTGTGATCGGTCGGGGGGGTCGCACGATTTCCCGCCGGCTCACCCGCTGGCTGATACGGCTCCGGCCTCGAGCAACAACGTGCGCACGTCGGTCAGGACCATCCGCGGATCGAGAAGGCCAAAGCTGTAGATGTTCCGTATCGTGCCGTTGCCGTCGATCAAATACACACGAAGCATGTGATAGAACGGTCCGAACGGGTCGTAGGCATTTTTCTTGCGGTCCACCCGCTGATTGTATGCTTCGAGTATCGGTTTGAGTTCCGCCTCGCTCGACGTCGTTAGAAACAACCATTCACATCCGTCGTCGTCGGGCCGCAGACCGCGGCTGTAGTTGGCCATAACTGTCGGCGTGTCGTGTTCCGGATCGAAACTGAACGTAATCAAGCGGAGGTTCTCGGCGATCACCGGATCCTTTTCACTGACGACGTGGATCTGGTAGAGTGCCCCCGTCGCGACCGGGCAGGCAGTGGGATCTGCGCACCGCGTATAGATGAAGCTGAGTAGCGTAACGCGGCCGTCCAGCAGCTCACGAATCCGGTGTTTTTTGCCGTCGGGCGTGAGCACATTCCCGTCGCCCGCCGGTTTCACTGCGGGTAGATGATACGTGCCGGGTTCCGGGGGGTCGTAGTCATACTGGGCAGTGCGCCCGAGTTCTAGCTCCGGCCGGTACTGCACCTCGCCCGCTTTCGCCTGTTCGCCGTCCGCCGACATCACGAAAACGACAAATACGAACGTGGACATCGCACCGAGGAACGCTACTCCGGCTATAAACGCGCCTACCCTGTGCGCGCGCCATTCCCTCGCCAGTGCCGATTTCGACTTTCGATGATTCATGATCCTACTCCTATTTGTAGAGACTCGTCGAGCCAAAGCGCATGAGATGCGGTCGGCCTAGTCCTTCCTCGGCAAAATCGATGGAGAAGCGATGGCTCAGTCGCGTTCCGTCCCAATCGTAGGCCTTCAAATACTGCTCGTCGTCCTTTCCCTTCTTATCCCAGTTGGCGAGAAGAGAGCTGGTGAAGTACGCGCGTTTTCCGTCCCAGCTTTGAGAGACCATGTTGACCTGACTGGCGATGACCTTTTCATAGATCTGCTTGGGCTTGTGGGGATCGGAGATGTCAAACACCCTGGCCTTTCCGTCCAGGAACGTGGTGACAAACAACAGATCGTCGTCCGAGCTGATGCTGAGATCCACCGGGAGAGGGATCTTGGCGGGATCGCCGATATCGGCAACAGCTTTCGCGTACCACTCCTCGTTCTCGTCCTGATAGACCAGCCACAACTGGGAGGTCAGGGCCGCCGCCGTGAATGCGTAGTTGTGTTCGTCACCCAAGGCCCACCGAATCTCGAGAGGCGCGCCGGGCACGTGGAATACTTTTTTAGGCTTGCGCGTGTGGAAATCCCACAAGGTGACGGTTTGACCGAAGCGTTTCATCGCCTCCTCGTCGGCGAGCATTTGCCCGAAGTCCATCATGTAGTTAGACCAGCCGGTAAACGATGACGTCAACATGACATTCTTTCGTGGGGAAACGCGAACGTCGTAGCCGTACCCATCGGCGATTTTCTCGATCGCCGCACCGTTGGATTCGTCGGCGGTGGGCATCCAGTGAGTCGCGACGAAATTGCCCTCGTTGGTGTATTCCACCAGCGCGGTGCGGCCCCCGTGATCTTTGTCGTTGGACAATCCCGAAATGAGAATTCGCCCGGGCAGTGCGTATGCCCCATGTGGTCCGACCACACCCCCGGTGTCCCTAACAAAGTTATCAATGGTTTTGACCAATTTGGGCTCGCCGGGATCCGTTCTGACATCAAATACGAAGATCTTGCTGGTATCGAGGCCGCCGAGCCAGAGGTACCCCCGGTCGTCGGTGAAACCACCGTGGTGCGCCTCGTGACGGCCGCCAACCGATGTTTGGTGTACGATTTCTCCGTAGGTTTTAGAACCCGGACGGACATCGACGGTAACCAACTTGTCGGAACCGTCACCGAGTCCTTCTACGCCCAGCGTCCATACGTAAACGAATTCCTCCTGGCCGGTGATCTTCGGCATGTACGGCGATTGGCATGTCTCGTCGGCGCTAACCGGGTAGGCCAATACAACAAACGCCACCGTGGTGACGATGGCGGCCCATGCGAAGAAAAGCAGTCGGGCGCTGCCGACTGATGTTTTTCTGATCCTTTGAATCGACGGGTTCATCTCGTCCTCCCTAACGCTACAGTTTTTTGATTGCCGCGCCGCGAAGGGCGCTTCGAGCGGAATATTGTGTGGATACAATTTACACGGTGATTCTTTGTCGAGTAGGGCGGGAGGTGCCACCGTATTGTTAGTGTACACTAATTATTGGCTATTTGCCAATCCACAAACAGCGATAACTAGTTAAAAACTACAAGCTTGTGACGATTTTCACTAGGCCGGCCGGAGGGCGACCGTACGGAAAGTGGGATTACAACGTTTTTAAACTAGGACTGGAGCACCTTGTCCGTTTTGGCCGCAAACACAAAATCGCTTTCTGTCAAGCCGTCGATCTTGTGCGTCCACAGAGTGATCTTGACTTTTCCCCACGCCAGATAGATGTCTGGATGATGATTCACCGCTTCTGCCAGCTCCCCCGCCTGGTTCGTGAAGTCCAGGGCGGAACGGAAATCGTTGAATTGATAGGTTTTCTCGAGGTGATGCTCGTCGATTACTTCCCAGCCGTTGCCCAGTTTTGCCTGAAACGCGGAAAGCTCTGCCCCTTTCAAGGGGGGTACCCCGCCTTTGCAGGGAATACACTCTCGATTTGCCAATTCGTTTTCATTCATAACGTACCGTCTCCTACACGTAGCGTCTCCGACTTGTATTCTGGACAAACTGGTTTCGTATCCTTCAAACCGTTGGCAAAGCTACCGTAACCGTGGTGCCCCTACCGGGCTCACTTTCGATCTTGATCTCACCGTTGTGCTTCTCCACGATTTTGTAGGACGCGAACAACCCCCACCCTGCCCTTACCCGCGATCCCTTCCTTTTAATACCAGGGTCAAATATGCGCTGTATCTGCTCCGGCGCGAGACCCACCCCGGTGTCTTCCATCTGAACGTGTACGGTGCCATTTGTGGCGAAGGAGCGAATGGTGATTTTACCGGCACCTTCGATGGCTTCCACCGCATTTTTCAAGAGATTCATAAAGACTTGGTTTAGCTCGCCCGGGTAGCACGAAACTTTCGGGATGTTCCCGTACTCTTTCACGATGTCGATCCGGTCTTCGAATTCGTGCTGGATCAGGGTTAGCGCGCTGTCGATACCTTCATGAACATCGGCTTTTTGGAACGCCGCCTCATCCAAACGCGTGAAGCTCTTTAGACTGTTGACGAGCTGGATGATACGATCACAGGAATTCAAAGTCACCCGGTTGCTGTTTTGGAGAACCTCTAACGAATTCTGGAACTGTTTGTCGTTGGCTAACTCGTCAATCGTCTTGCAATTCTGTAGCATTTTCACGATGTTTGCGATGCATCGCCCAGATATGTCTGTATTGCTATTGATCACTCCTATCGGCGTGTTCATTTCATGCGCAATACCCGCGGTCAGCGACCCGATCGACGCCATTTTTTCCGCTTGAACGACTTGTGCCTGTGATTCTACCAACGCGGTGTTCATCCGCTCCAACTCCTCGTAAGCAAGCTCATTGCTACGGACAAAATATATCATGAGCCCAAAGACTATTGTTGAGACTCCAATGATGTTCACAACAATCAATGCGGTCCCTGTCGCCGACGAGGCCAGCGTAGCGTTTCCCGAAGCAACGCTGTCCAGAACGCCGGACGCAGCGGTAAGAGCAAGGTAGCCGACAAACCAGCGTAGTGTTATCCGGACCTCTTGGAAAGTTAATGCACCTAGTATTGCCGTCATCGCCCAAAGCATCACTGCCCCCGACGGTGCGAATCCGCCCAGGCTCCATTGAAAGATGAATGGCAACACCAAACTTATCAAGAGCTGGAAGAAGCGGACCGCTCCGAGTCGTTTTGAAACGGAGAAATACCAGAGATTCGCGGCCGTGATTGCGATGTATCCGAGTGGGATGGAGGCGGGTAGATATAGGCCGTGATAGACGCAAATCGAAGCCCATAGAAGGCCGCCGCCAGTCATCAACAGGGCGACGTACACAAGGAAGCGCTTGTGTAACTTTTCTTTGTCGGTATCGGATGGCTGAGTTCCGATGTTTGCCAGGTGATTAAACAGGGTTTTTGAGTTTTCAAGCATGCTCAGTTATTCTCCGGGGATCAACCGTCTTTCCGCACCAAGAGTGGAACGGACGTTCTTTGAACTTCTCTTTTAAGAGGATACTTGCCTAAAAGGCCCATTCCTTTTGCGTTCTCGACCGTCATACGATGATTCTCCACAACAACCTCGAATTTGAGTAAAGACACGTCGCGAGGTATCTCGATCTCATAACGGAACAGCCGCTCCTCGCCATAGGCAAGGCTGTTGTCTGAAACCTGTTTCGCTTCCGGTGACCACACCCACACCTCGCCTATCCTTTCCTCGTGCTCCCAAAACGTCCGGCCCGAATGTTCGCTTTCGAGACGTAATATAATGAGTACAAACCTCTCCACATCTCCTGTCGGGACACTGTGTCCCGCGCGTCGGTTGGCAACGATGACATCAATCCACCCCTTCTTCCCCGGAAGGTACCCCGCCGGATTGGGAGTAATCTGTATGTCTAGGCCGCTTCTTGGCGGTACGGCCGAGCTGTCCTCGAAAAACTTAGGGATCCCCGCCCCGTACCAATTATGGCTTCTGCCATCTCTCGCAGCCGCTCCCTCTGCAATAGGCCTGGTGACTCTCGGCATATGGCAGTACACACAACCTTTGCTCGAATCGGCAAGACCGGTACGCTGCCAGTCGTCGCCCGTGTCGAAATTGCACACCAGAGTACCGCCGAATTGACCGAGAGCATTGTGACACGTCAAACAGCCCTCCAAGGACAGCATGTCCGGGTCTACCTTTACCGGGTGAGGGGCCTGGGTGTCACCGTGGAGGCCAATCACCATGCCCTCCCGCACGTGGCAAACCGCACAAGTTATCCCCTCGTTCGCAAGCTCGCCGTCGTAGGATGGGTTCGGTTCAACGACGGGCTGGTGTAGATCCCTATCACGCAAACCCTTGACCACAACCGTCTGTTGGTTGGTCAAAGGAATATGGCAATTGAGACAAAGCCACAATTTTCGATCCTTGGCCCACTCGAATTGAAACTGGAGATCGACGAGTGCTTTGGCGTGCGTGCTCATCCGCCACTCCGCATAGATGGCCTTGTGGCAAACACCGCAATCGCTCGCACGGATGCCGGCCAAACCTTCTGGAACGGACTGCATTGGTATCGCCGTCGCCCACGAATAGGCGATAGGCACGTCCGTCAACGATCGTTCGTTTCGCAAAAAGAAAAACGCTCCCAAAGCAACTGGGATAAGAATCCCCACCGATATCAACGAAATTCTTGTTCGAGACGACATTACATCGCGCGTGAGGAGAAGTTAGGGAGCACCAACTTAATGATAACGATTCCTCCTATAATTGTAAAGCTTGGATTCTCGGGTAAGCATGTGAGTGTATTCACAAAGGTCGCTGACCGGTAAATGGGGCCTTTGCTATCCCTATCCGTTGAGAAGAAACGCCTGAACGTGTTGCTTTTTGTCAGTCGTTACCTTCAATGCCGATATGAGGCACTCGAGACTTAGATAAATTGCTTTTTGTCTGTGATGCTGTAAACGGGCAAGTTGCTATTTCGGTAGCGTCACCTTCGGAATATCGAGCGAGCAAATAGTCGGTGTTCCCGCAGACTCGCTGCACTCATCTATCCTGGTAATCGGGGACTTGCCCGCCGACGTCGCGCGCATGAAGAGTACGATTTCCCCATTTTTCACCGTGCCTTGTGCACTCGCCCCTACCGAGTGGCCATCCCCGGCCTCTATTTCCATCGACCATCCATCGGTCGGGTTGCTCAACGTGACGTCTTTGCCACCCACGGTATACTTGACCTGATCGACCGTACTTTCTCCGGTGATATTCAGAGAATAGACCAAGTCGTAGACACGGCGAGGTTCCACGCCATTGTCATCGTTGCCACACCCGGCGACTAGAAGCACGAGAAAGGAGGAGACGCTTAGGATCAAGATACGACATACGGGAAAGCCATTCGAATACATGGTTTTTAACCTCCTCATCTTTCTAGTATACATGATATTATGATTTGGATTCTCAGTATATTCGATTGCAACGAGGCCTCACAAGGCTATCTTAATTACGACCCCAGTCAGAAAATCGCAGGCGAATCCGCACGGAGGAAAGGTTATGGTCTCCCGATATCTATCGAAGTGTTTGTTTCTGTGGGCGTTCGCAGTGTCGGCGACCGCCACTGCCCAAACGCACCAGCAAGGGCAGCACAACGACGACGCCACTGCCCGCCACCGGTTCACCGACACAGAGAAGTGGGCCGATCGATTCGAGAACTCCGAGCGCGACGCGTGGCAGTTCCCGGACAGTATCGTCGCCACGCTCGCCGTCAGGGGCGACCTGGTGATTGTCGACATTGGTTCAGCCACCGGCTACTTCCCCGTCCGCTTCGCCCGGGCTTGCCCCGCCGGACGGGTCATCGGAGCCGACATCGAGTCCGAAATGGTTTGGTACCTCAACGAGCGATCGCGGAGAGAAGGGCTGCCCAACCTGGTCAGCATACTCGCCGCGCCCGACGACCCGCATCTGCCCATGCATGTGGATCTGGTCTTTCTCTGCAACACGTACCACCACATCGACAACAGAATAGATTATTTTACTCGACTCAAGGATCAAATGCGTTCGGACGGACGCGTTGCCGTGGTTGATTTTCGCCCGTCGTCGCACCGCGGACCACCGCACAAACTGGCGCCGGATGTAGTCGAATCCGAGATGAGTGCGGCGGGGTATGCTCTGGTCGAAAGCCATGATTTCCTCCCGGATCAGTACTTTCTGGTGTTCGAGGATGTTTCGACGAGTTATAAGAGACGCGAATAGCCCTGGCACTGTTGACGATGATCAGGACGAAAGTAGGTTTGCAATGAGAACGCTTTTCGTGAGCTTACTTCTGACTTGTGTTGTGACGTCATCAACTACACAAGCCGGCGTGGAGATTCAACCGGCGTTTCCCTCTTTGAGTTTTGCGTCTCCCGTCGATCTGCAAAACGCAGGCGACGGCAGCAATCGCTTGTTCGCCGTCGAGCAGCGCGGCCGCATTTACGTGTTCGAAAACCGTCCCGACGTGACTGTAAAAGCGCTCTTTCTCAATATCGAAAGTCGCGTCAATGATACGGGCTTCGAAGAAGGCCTGTTGGGTCTGGCGTTTCACCCTCAGTATCCCGACACCCCGTACTTCTACGTGAACTACACGGCGTCCGGCCCGCGGCGGACGGTAATCGAACGTTATGAGGTGACCGCAAATCCGGATTCCGCGGATTTCTCCGGTAACTATGTTCTACTCGAGGCTAACCAACCGTATGCGAATCACAATGGCGGTCAGCTCGCATTCGGGCCCGACGGGATGCTCTACATCGGGATGGGTGACGGTGGTTCCGGAGGTGACCCGGATGGAAACGGCCAAAACCGCCAGACGCTGCTCGGGGCGATGTTGCGTATCGACGTCGATTCGACCACTGGCGGCCTCAACTACGGCATCCCTGCGGACAATCCGTTCGTCAACAACCCCTCAGGCTATCGCGAGGAGATCTGGGCGTACGGGTTACGAAACCCGTGGCGCTACAGCTTCGACCGCACGACGGGATGGCTTTGGCTGGCCGACGTCGGTCAGAGCCAGTGGGAAGAAATCGACATCGTCGACAAGGGCGGGAATTATGGCTGGAACATTTTGGAGGGGTCTTACTGCTACCCGAGCCCGCCGTGCGACTCGACCGGACTAGAGCTTCCTATCTGGGAGTACAACCATCCGGGCGGCGCGCAGCGCTCGGTGACCGGCGGGTATGTTTTTCGCGGCGCCAACCTACCGGAACTGGTCGGTAAATTCGTTTACGGCGACTACATCACCGGCGAGATCTGGGCGCTCGCTTACGACGGCGTAAATCCGGCAGTGAATACGCCCCTGTTGGACACTTCGCTCTCGATTTCGAGTTTCGGCGTTGACGAAAACAACAATCTGTTCGTGCTCAGCTATTTCGGCGGCACGATTTGGCGATTCGTGGCCACGGTGACGGCGGTACCCGAAGCCGATGCGTCGCCATCTAAGGGTGTGCTGGCCCAGAATTCGCCGAACCCGTTCAATCCCCGCACAACGATCGAGTTCACAATGTACCAAGCCGGAGTCGCCGAGATCGATATATACAATGTACTGGGGAGACTGGTCGAAAACTTGGCCGGCGGCCGGTACGAGGCGGGGAGTCATCACGTCACGTGGCGTGCCAGTGACAGCGTCTCTAGCGGTGTTTATTATTACCGTCTTCGTCTGAATGGCGAAGTAATCGATACCCGGCGCATGGTACTTCTTAAATAATGTCATACAATTCGCCTTATACCTCCCCAAGCGGGGCCGGTAGACCCGACGGGTATGAGTTTCTCTGCGGCGTCAGTCAAGACGGTTTCACTCCATCGTTGAAAGCGATTGCCGTATACTCCCCCCATTATGTCGTCGGAACCTCACGTCGGGACGTCGGCGCTCATAATGGGAGGCGTGAGCCTCACGCTGGCAGGGCGCGAAAAGACGACCAGCCGACGTTATTACAACGACTGTAAACTATAAGGGAGAAACACTTGAACAGCGCCTCACCTCCGTCAACATCCTCGTCCAATGTCTCCATCTGGAAACAGTTCCCAAGTTCGTTTTGGGCCGCCAACGTCATGGAGATTTTCGAACGGATGGGCTGGTACGGCTTCTACGCCGTCAGCAGCCTGTACTTGACCGGTGCGGTCGTCGACGGAGGTCTGGGTCTTTCCAGCGAGGATCGCGGCGTGATCCAAGGCTTGGCGACCTTTTTCCTTTACCTGTTGCCCGCAGTGTTCGGTGCGTTGGCCGACCGCTACGGTTTCCGGCGAATGTTTCTGGCGTCGTGTGTGGTGATGATCCCCGGCTATCTACTGTTGGGCATCCCCAACGGGTTCTGGGGTTTTCTGGCCGTGTACTTCCTGGTGGCCGTGGGTCACGGCATGTTCAAGCCCGTGGTGATCTCGACCGTCGCCAAGGCGACTAACGAGAAGACCGGCAGTATGGGTTTCGGTATCTTTTATATGATGGTCAACGTTGGCGGTTTCCTGGGGCCGATCGTGGCGGGCATTATCAGAGGATGGGACTGGCAGTACGTGTTCTACGCCTCGGCCGTCTGGATCGCGCTGATGGGCTTGCTCACATTGTTGATATACAAAGAACCGCCCCGCGACGCGGACGCCGAATCCCGCCGCTCATTGAACGATGTGTTCCGCGGCATGATCGAGGTCGTGGGCAACGGACGCTTCTTCCTCCTGATCTCCGGCCTGCTGCTATTGTTGGTGATGGGATCGAAATGGCTCGATGTAAATGAGTACCTGCCCCTGGCGGCCGGCTGGCTGGGGCTCAACCTCCTGGTGGATGTGCCGCTCCGCCGGCGCGGCGGTGACGGTTTCTGGCTGACACAACCGATGCGTGTGGGCGAGGGCCGCTACCTGGTTTTCCTGGTGTTGATGGCATTTTTTTGGACCAGCTTCAATCAGATCTTCATGACCCTGCCCGAGTACATACGCGATTATGTGGATACCAGTGACTTGATCCGCAGCGTCGGGCCGATCGCCGGCTGGGTCACCGGACTGGCCGAGAGCATGGGCCTGGATACCAGCGAGTGGGGCCGCGCGGTGCTCGAGCGCGGTCAGATCAAGCCCGAACACCTGATCAACCTCAACGCGCTTGGCATCATTGTTGGCCAGGTGGCGATCGCCTACATGGTGCGCAAGTTACAACCGTTGACGACGATCATCCTGGGCAGCTTTATTACAGTGATCAGCTTTCTTTTCTACCTGATCGGCCAGGGCGGCTGGATCATCGTCATCGCGATCCTGGTATTTTCTGTGGGAGAGATGCTCGCCAGTCCTCGCTCCAAGGAGTACGCCGGCCGAATCGCTCCGCCGCAAAAGGTGGGCATGTACATGGGCTACTTTTACTGGTGTGTGGCGTTGGGCAACTTGTTCGGCGGCCTGTTAAGCGGCGGGCTCTACCAGCACTTCGGTCCCGTCGAGCGCGGGGGCGTGGACAACACCAACGCGATGTGGCTGATCTTCGCTGGTCTCGCCATGATTTCTGTAGTGCTATTGTCGGTGTACGATCGTTGGATGAAAGCACGGCCACAGGATGCATGATAACGAGGCCTACGATTTTCACCGGTAATAAATACTATCCACCCGCTTTTTCTTCCAGCTCGTCCAATTTGCCGGGTTCAGAAACCGCTATGTCGACGAGCGCTTTGGGAATGGCGCTCTGCTCGCACATAGTTTTGATTTCGTTCTCTTGGTCCGAGAATTCCAAAATTTCGCGAACCGATCCGATGTATTCGAGCATCTGATCCGACGGGATTTCTTCCAGCGGAGGCCCTTCGGCTTCAGCCTTTTTACGCGCGGTCTCTTCCTCCGCGAGCCTTTGTTGCTCCTTTAGCTCCTCTTCCATCGCGCGCCTGACGCCATCGATGGTTCCTTGGTCGACACCCGCCATCTCGAGAATCAATTCGTCCGACGCATTATTGGTAATAAGAACTTTTACCTTGCCTTCGTCGGACTTGTCCTCCGCCGCCTCTATCAGTGCTTTGACTCTTGCCTTCTCCGCGAGTTCCGCTTCCATCGCGGCGTTGACCCGTCCGAATTCCTCTTCCGAGATTCCCAACGCATCGATGATAACGCCGGACGCCACTCCTTCCGCGAGGAGGAACCGGATACCTGCTTCGCCGGATAACTCTTTGGCCCTCGCGATGAGGAGATCGAGCCTGGTCTTCTCGATAATCCGGAGGACATCGGGTCTGCGATCGGACTCTTTGAGTTTGGGCCAAGCCTCTCCCACTTTGCCGATGAGTTTCACCGTCGCGTTGTAGGGATCACTCACGTCTTCGAGTTTGAGCGCCGCGACGGCTTCGTTGAAATCCTTCAACAGGGGTCTTCCGGCTTTGACCCGCGCGTCCATGGCCCATCGCAGCTGAAGCATATTGCCGGCGTGCAGAGAGACGTTGCACCCCGTACTGTCAAGGTCGACCGCCGTCTGGCGTATCACTTGTTCCATTTTGTTCGCCGAAAGGTCATCGGAGTCAAGCCCGAGGATCTTGTCCTCGATTAACAACCATAGAGGCCTGCTTTCCGTCGCATCATTTGCTGTCATTTCTTGTGCTCCTAGCGTGGGTTTCATTTGCGATCGAACCTGAAATCGTTAACATTGTTAGAGATGTCTGTCCAGTGGATGTTTTTAAAACGTTCCTTCGGTCGTAGCCAACGGGCGTCGTAACTCATTATATTATCTGGTTGAGTGTCAGACTATATAAACTCAGGAAATGGGACGATATGTTGGCGTCGATACACCCCAACTGCAACAGAAAATCCGGCTGTTAACTACATAATTTCCCTAAATGCGTCTGGAGGCGTGGTTTGTGTCTTTGTAGAAACGTGTTCGCTTCGGCAGTCATATGTGCTTCGACGGTGTTCTTCGCCTCGTGCGGAGATGCCCCTACTAGCTCAAAACCAAATCCGGATCCTCCATTGATGAGTTCCGGTTTGTTTCAGGCGAGACAAGATTTCGCCGTGGGCAGTGACCCTTCATCGGTCTATTCATGCGATCTGGATGGCGACGGGGACAACGATTTGGTAACGGCAAACTCCACTTCGGACGACGTATCGGTGCTGCTGAACAAAGGTAACGGGACGTTCGGAGTGGCAGCGAAGTACGCCGTAGGTGGTGACGGCCCCAGCGCGGTCCATTCGTGCGATCTAGATGGCGACGGCGATAACGACCTGGCAGTCGCCAACGCTGGATCACGCGATGTATCGATTCTGTTGAACAACGGCGATGGAACGTTTGGGGCGGCGGTTCAATATGCAAGCGGCGGCGAAGCCAGCTCGGTTTACTCGAGTGATTTGGACGGCGACGGGGACAATGACCTGGTGGTGACGAACACCGATGCTCAAAACGTGGCGATTCTAAAAAACAACGGCGATGGTACATTTGGATCGGCGGCGCATTACGCCGCAGGTGGCGACGGTCCCAGTTCGGTCTATGCTTGCGATTTCGACGGCGACGGAGATAGGGACCTGGCTGTGGCAAACGTCGTGTCTCATGACGTTTCGATTCTAAGCAACAACGGTAATGGAACATTCGGAGTCGCGGTGATTTATCGCGCGGGCACTGACCCCCGATCAGTTTGTTCACGAGACCTGGATGGTGACGGGGACTACGATCTCGCGGTAGCCAATACGAATTCTCACGATGTATCGGTGATGCTGAACAACGGTAACGGCATCTTCGGCGCAGCCGTGAACTATCCGGTCGGCAATCTCCCCTACGCGGTCTACTCCTCTGATTTGGACGGCGACGGCGACAACGACCTGGCGGTGGCGAACGGACTATCCGGCACTGTATCGGTTCTGTTGAACGATGGCGCAGGAGCGTTTGTGGCCGCGGTGGAATATGGAACAGGATACGGTCCCGTTTCAGTCTATTCCTGTGACCTCGATGGAGACGAAGACAACGATCTGGCGATAGCGAACTTCGCTTCTGACCATGTGTCCATATTGATCAATAAGGGTGATGGGACGTTCCTTGTCGATATTGGATACGGTACCGGTGACGGTCCCCATGCGGTGTTTTCCTGTGACCTAGACGGAGACGGGGACAACGATATGGCAACGGCGAACTTCACTACCGACGACATTTCTATCTTGCTCAACACAGGCGACGGGACTTTCGGAATGGCGGTCAGTTACGCGACGGGTGATGGCCCTTATTCAATCTATTCACGTGATCTGGACGGAGACGGAGACAACGACCTGGCGACGGCGAACTTCAATTCTCACGACGTTTCTGTTCTGCTCAATAACGGTGACGCAACATTCGGGACAGCCGTGCACTACAAAACCGCTGGACATGCCCATGATGTGTACTCGTGTGATCTCGATGGAGACGGCGACAACGACCTGGCGGTGGCAAACCACACCGGCGACAACGTATCTATCCTGCTCAACAACGGCGACGGGAGTTTTGCGTCTGCCATAAACTACGACACCGGAAAGGCTTCCATATCGGTTTACGCCAGCGATCTCGACGGGGACGGCGACAACGACCTGGCCGTGGCGAACACGGCATCCAACAACGTATCGGTGCTGCTCAACAACGGCGACGGGACCTTTGCAACCGCGGTCAACTACGGGGCCGGCGACGATCCTTATGGTGTCTTTTGCTGTGACTTGGACGGGGACGGTGACGACGACCTGGCGGTGGCGAACGCCGCTTCGGGAGACGTATCGGTCTTCCTCAACAACGGCGACGGCACGTTTCCGGCGCCGGTTAACTACGCAGCCGGTGTCGTTCTTACTTCGGTGTACTCCTCTGACGTAGACGGAGACGGCCACCCTGACCTGCTTCTAGGAAACTATATCGCGTTTGATATATCCGTCCTTTTGAATAAGGGCGATGGGACATTCGGGGCTGCGACATATTATGGAGCCCGTGATCGTCCTCGGTCGGTCTTTTCTTGCGACCTCGACGGCGATGGTGACAACGACCTGATGACGACAAACTACGGCTCTGGCAATGTTTCGGTTCTAGTAAATACGTCAAACTCAGCAAGATGACTTCGGCGATTGACCTCAATTCGCGCGCTTGATCCCACGATGACTTCAGCGAATAGCTATCGATCCGCGTATACACGCGCTCGGGAAGCAAACCCGCCGGATCCAACTCGTCCAATGTGAACGGAGCGGGCGGTGCAAATCTCTCGACCGAATCACAAAGGTAGAGGTCGAGCCAGAACAGCGTGTGAAAGACCAGATACCAAACCTCGGCCTCCGGTCGCTGAGTTCGGCCGCTCCACACTTACTTCTTCTCTAACTCGGCAACGCGGGCTTCGAGCTTTTCGATCGTCTGCTGCTGCTCCTTGATCGCCTGAACCAGGATGGGAACGAGCTCCATGTATTTGATGCCCTTGATCGTGAGCGGTGGTGATGCCCCATCATCCTCGGACATGGGCGACTTGGGGTGGACCCTTTCGACGACCAGTTCCGGAAGAACAGCCTCCAGATCCTGAGCGAGTAGACCGTAGTGCTTGCCGGGAGCCATACGGATACCGGCAAACTGTGGATCGTCGAGTTTGTATCGGAAAGTTTTTGTTTCCATCTGCATGATACTGGACAACGCTCCTTCGTACGGTTGCACATCTTTTTTTAAGCGGGCATCGGAAGGTGGCCCGATGAGGTTCCCTGTAAACGTCAGATCGCCGGCGGCATAAACCGCCGAGGACGCAGCGGAAATAAGCGCGTCTCCAAAAACTCCGTAATATCCAAGCCCTCCGGCGTCGACAAATCCGGTGACGCCATAACGATAGCCAGACCCATTCGACGTATAGCCCACGGCGCCGGCTGTGTAGGTTGCAGTGGCACTTTTCCCTTCTCCAAAAACACCGTAACAGCGCTGGGCCCCCGGCCCGGATGCCTCGGCAAAAACACCGTAACGGTTGTTACCACCGGTCCCAGTCGCCTCGGCATGGACGCCATACGTATCCCGATCCTGATTGCCCACATTGGCGTAAGCGTGCACACCGGTGTATCCCCCGATGAACTCTCCGCCAATCCCGCGCGCATCGGCGGGTCTCGACCGCCCGTAAACCGCGATTGGATCCGCGTCACCCGTGCCCGTGAAATTCACGCGAAGGACCTGTGTATTGTCATCCAATCTGTCCCCGGCGATCACGGTGGTGTACAGCTCGCTCGATTCGACGCGCAGGCGTCCGTTGGGACTGGGCGTGCCGATCCCCATACGATCGTTCAGGCTGTCCCAAAAAAGATTGTTTTCACCGGACAGCGTGCTGGCATCGCTCCAGAACGCAACCTGGCCGGTGGTTCCAGTCCCGCCGACACCACCGCCGCCCGAGGCGGAGATGACGATGTCGCTGCCCGTGGGATTGATCGTGATGTTCGAACCGGCTGACAAATTAACCTCATCGGTGATGCCGTTGAGGCTCCTCACGACGGTGCCATTCGCGATTTTAAACGCGTATATCGCGCTGTCTTGCACCGTGCGGGCGTTCAGCGCATACGGGGCAGACGTCAGCATTCGCCGGGGCGTCATTTCCTGGCCGCCGTCGATCGCAATACCCAGGAAACACGGATACTCGAAGGGTTCATTGGAGAAGTCACCCAGGGTAACGTTGAAAATCCCACCCGATACAAAGACGGGCATCGTCTGCGTCCAAAACGCGGATCCCCCCGTCTCCTGATAGTACATGGCAAAGGTGATGTCGTACGTCGCGTCGGGCACCGGTGTGCCGGCACCGTCGGTCAGTACTCCCTGATAATTGATGACGGGTGGTACTTCGCCGATTGCGGGAACGGTGAAGCAGGCAATCACAACTGCGGTCAACAACAGATTGCGGCCCATCGTGAACCTCCGGAGTAGGGTGAATATTGAAACGGAATTATGTCGCTATGTGATGATATGAATCGATACGCGTGTATATGGATATTATCATCTCGTAAGCGGGATTGTCAACGTGGCGCGCGGGGGTTGACCGTGGATAGATCGGGTAGGGCGGGGCCTCACGGCCCCGTCCTCCCACACCACCGGGCATACG
>CBDVBX010000066.1:0-15831 GCA_965372335.1 uncultured bacterium
GTGCTCAGCATCAGGCCGGCCGGCCTCTCCACCAGGACCAGCGGCGACCCACGCTTGGGATCAGTGCCCGGGTTGTCCGGGTCGACGATCCACTTGCTGTCGACGACAAATTTGTACCGGTACGAACCCTCCACCATATACAGCGAGATCTCGAATGAGTCGCCGAAGCGCTCCATCTTTTCGACGGTAGCATTCCAGTTGTTAAAATCGCCGACGAGGTAGACTTCCCTCGCCCCGGGGAATACCAGCGTGAAGAACACCTCGTCCTCTTCCACGCGGACCGCCGCGTGGCTGGTTGCCGCCGTTGCCGCCACAATGAACCAGGCCGCGGTAAAAATCTGCCGTTGCCAGCCACGCACGCTAGAAATCCCCCCTCACGGACACGAAGTAGACGGCCTCCCTCGTGTCCCGCTGGCCGATGTCGGGATCCAGGAGCACAAACGGTTCGTCGCCAATGTAATCTCGCCCGTACCCGAACGTCGCGAAAACCATGTCGGTGGGGCGAATCTCGAACTGCCAGAAGATCGCGTCGCTGCCGGTCGCGCGTTCGCTCGTAATGAGACGCCCGTACCAGGACACCGCCCCGGTGAAGTTGAATCGCGCCTCGATCCCCAAGCGCTCGTCGAGCCCATCGTTCGGGATATTCTGGAGCATGAAGAGGATGCCACTCTCTACCTTGCGCCCGTACCGCCGCAGGGCGGCGTAGCCGTAGCCGTCGTTCGTGGTCCAGCCCAGTTCGTCCACGGTGCGAGTGTGCGCGCCGCGCAGGACAATCTCGAAACCGTTGGCCAACAACCCGCGCACACTGGCGCCGGTGCGTTGTTGTTTCTTGTCGTCGTAGCGCGTTCGATCCCACCGCGTGTACTCGAGACGGCCGTCGATACTCTTTTTGGCCGCGGAGTAGTACAGACCCACCGTGCCCTCCGTCTCCCCGCGCCGAAACGTCCCCAGGTTGTTGATGTAACCATCTCCCAGCGACTGGTAGTGACCAATGAGGCTCCACAAACCGGTGTTCTTGATCGGCACCCGCATCAGCCGCAGTTCCGCGTACAGAGCGGCGTTATCGGGCAGGGATGAGCTGCTGCTGTTGTCGTAACCGCCTCCGCAATCGTTACTCGCCGATGGGATGAAGAACGCTCGGTCGTCGAAGCCCGACTGCTCGTACGACAACACCGCCCCCAGGCGGCGATACACCGCCGTCAGTTCACCCTTGAGGATCGCGTGGTTCTGGAGACTGTCGCGGGCCGGTGAGTTGTTCACGTAGGCCGCCGACGCCTGCACGATGCTGCCAAACCACCCCGCACGCAGGTAATAGAACTTCTGCGATTCCTTCCACACATCCCCCAACACCGCTCCAATCGCAGTCCACCGGAAGTCAGCCGCATTGCCGTCGTGTCTCACACCGTACTCGTCGTCGTACGACGTAATGATCTCATCGTTCAGCAGCGAGGGAAGCGACATCTCGTGGGTGAAGTAGCGCCTCTCGTTGGTGAATAACCTCAACTCGTACGCCTGATTGGGAAGGTAGCGGTAAAAGAAGTAGTCGCCCTGCTCGAACTCGAACCGCACACCTCCCAGGTCCGTTCGCGGAGCGGCCCAGGTCGCCGCCGTCTTGAGATACAACGCACCGAAACGTTCGCGGCCGGTGTACAGGTCGAGCATCAACCGGGAACGGTCGCTCACAGAACGCGAGGCGTAGTTCCACGGAAAGGGTGAGCTCTCTCTCGCCGACTCAAATCGGTAGTCCAACCGCCCGCCGACGGAGAGAACCGAGTCCGGCGGCATGTCGAACGCCGCTGCCGTACCGGCGGCCAACGCGACCAGCGCGCCGGCCACGACCGCCACGGTGCGGGCCACGCTCCGCGCGCACTTCGTGCTGTTCGGCCGCTCCGCGCGCATTGCGCGCATCACATTGCCCGCGTAGCAGGCGAGTATGCTACGGCTTCTGCGCATACGGGTTTATCACCTTTGGTAGATACGATAGCGACAACACGAAGGTTGACCCCAGCTGTTGGTGGGTCGACATCGCCAGGTCCACACGAACCGCTCGCCATAGCACGCCAAAGCCACCGGATACGTGCCGACCATCCACGCCGCCGCGAAGAATCAAATTGGGATGTGATAAGATTTCCAGGCCGCCGTGATTGCGCCATTCGCCGATCGCAGTCTGGTTCCGGTCGACACTCAGCGTGACTCGGTCGGCCCATTTATACGAGAATCCCCACGACTGCTGGCGGCGCAGCCGCGTGCCCGGCCCTCCCTCGAGCAGGTGGACGTCGCCCTCTACGACGTTTCTCAACGAGTAGCCGATACCGATCATCGGAAAGGGTCTCAGCAGCACGCCGATGCTTCCCGTGAAAACGTGGTCGGAGAGCGCAGTGGCCTCGGCCGCGGCGCGGGCGAGATCCACGGTGACACCGATCGACAGCGAAGCGTCCTGCGTGGTGCTGATGAGGTGACGGGCGAACGCCACCGAGATCAGGTTTTCGGTCAACGCTCCGCGAAGCCCCACGTGGTGCCACGACACGCCGAGGACGCCGCCCGGCATCGCAATAGCGACGGAGGCGAAACTCTCTTTCAATTCGGATACGCCGTAGGGTCGGTTGTAGGTGGCAAGAGCGCTGGTACGGGAGATCAGCGCCAGACCGGCGGGATTAACCAGAATGGCGGATGGGTCGTCGGCAATGCTGACGAACGAATTCCCCAGCCCGATGATCCTCGCCGACGTCACCACGCGCTCGAAATAGGCGCGCGTCGGACTGGGCGCCAGAGCGACCCAGAGAACCGCCACGACCACCGCGGTCCAATGGCGGCCGCGACCGGCACGATTTTGCCTCGACATCACGATCACCGAATGACGGCGGCGGATTGACGGTCGACGCTGGTAGTCGTGCCGGGCGAGGCGCCGCTGGATACGTGGACGATATAAAGTCCGCCTCGTACGATCTCGCCTCGGTCGTTGCGACCGTCCCACTGGTCCCACGCTGGCTCCACACCGGGCACAAAAACCCGTCTCTCATCCGCGAACAACGCGCGCACCCGCTCACCGGTCACGGAGTACACGTCGCAGGTGACGTATAGCTCGACTGTGTCGCCCCCCTCGGCAGTGATCCGAAAGCGAAGCGACTGGGAGTTGTCGGGCGCGAAAGACTTCGTTTCCAGCTGCAGATGGATCGCGGCCGATTGCCGTGCCTGTTGTTCAAACCCGAAATACACGGCATCGCGCGGTCTCACCCCCATGTCCGGCACCCCGTCCCGATCGTCGTCGACGGGTATGGAGATCGAATGGTCCAAGTGCGCTTGGGATTCGCGGAAGAATTCGAGGGGTGTCGACGGATCCGGCGCCGCGTCGCCTGCTCCCGTCCCCACACCCGCGGTCACGATCGCCAAAAACCTCAACAAACCGGTCCGGGGAAACACCTCCGACCACGGCAACGCTATTTCCAGCGCACCGTTGCCTCGGGACGGTTGGAAAAACTGACTCTCGTAAGCGTCCACATCCAAGTACCGGAGCGGTTCCACGATCGAAATGATCGCCACCTCGGCGTCCAGCGACGACTTGTCGGCTTTGATGATCATGTTGGGGGAAATATGGGAAAATACAACGTTTCTCCGCAGCGCACCGGCGGAGACCAGATCGGCCGCACCGCCGCTGGTGTGTTCCAGAAAGGCCATGACGGCACTACTGTGTATAGCGCCCTCCACCGCGATGTACAGGAATTTCTCGTCCCAGGTCACCGCGATCCTGTGGATGTCGTTATCCGTGCCCCATCTCGAATCTCGGGGCCACTCGGCAAAGTCGGTGGAGGCGTCCAACACCCACTCGTCCGACGTGTATTCATTGACGCGGCCGTCGATACGGATTCTGGAGCGGAGATCGGGAGCTGTGGCGCTTAGGCAGATGGCGGGCAGGGCGACGAGGCAAGCGACAAAGAAGTATTTACTCATTCCCCGTTTTCACGCTCCTCGTCCAACCGCTTGAGGCCTTCCAGGATGAGGCTGTCGAGGGGAATGTCGATGAACACGTCCTGCTGGGTGGGTTCCTTTTCGTTGGAAAAACGGAACCAGCCCTTTTTCCAGCGGACCACCTCGTATACGACCTCTTTGATCTGCTCCTCGATCGCGGATCGCAGGTTGTGCTCGTCGATTGCCCCCTGCTCCACCAAAAGCTTCCCCAGTTTCTTGCCCTTGCGGTTTCTGACGAGAAGTTTATCTAACTCCTTTTGCGATAATAGCTTTTGCGACACGAGGTACTCGCCCAGCTTCAGTTTGCGGTTGCTGATTTCGGCGTACGTGACGCTGCCGCGCTCGAAAAAGATGCGCGCAGAGTTGTCTCCCACGTCGAGGGTGAGCTCGCCCGTGGACTGGGACAGACTGATCAGTTGAAAGACCGAAATGGGCTCGAACACGGCCAGATTGCCTTCAAGATCCAACATTTACCGCCTTGTTCTTGAGCGCCGAGTACCGCTTTAGGTGCCGATAGCCAATAATCGCTTGTGACACCACAATCGTTGCAAAAACAAGACCAAGAAGCAGGAACAACACCGGCGCGATGTCCTGTTCCCATTCCAGATCCCGCCACACACACCACACGATGATTATGATCCCAAATCCCTGCAGGACGCCAACAATTTTTCCGGGAATCGTCGCCCGGAACTGGATGGGTCCGGTGGCCAGGAAAACGATGAAGGACCCGACGATCAACATCCCGTAGCGGAGCATCAAAATAAAAAAAAGCCACGTGGGAATCAATCCGTGAGCAAAAAAGGTGGCAAAAACCGCCGCCGTCGAAAAAACGTCGGCCAAAGGATCCATCACCACCCCAAACTCCGTCTGCTCGCCCCACACCCGCGCCACCACGCCGTCGGCGATGTCGGTTAGCCCCAGCACCACGTAAAGCGCTAGCGCCTCCACGTGGAAATCGTGTGAAAACAACACCACGACTGGGACGATCAGGTAGAAACGGGCCATCGTCATACAGTTAGCCAGACCGACGGTCGGACGCATTCGGCCGTTGTCGTCGCGAATGAGTCCGACGTCCATCAACAGCCACCCTGTGAATCCGACGTAGGAGAGAGCCGAAAAAAAGCACAGGTCGTAGACGAAGAGGTCCAACTGCGAGGGATCCCGATACCAATAGTACAAGGGGAACAACGCCGCCAACACGACGACGTGGAATATCGACGAGAAACCGACGACGCCCCGGACCAGCTTGGGGTTGGCCCGGATGTTCTCGACCGACTCGCGAACGCTGTCGACAAAGAAACCAAAGAATGAGGAGAGGCTCAGACCTTTTTCCATCATTCTCGAGCGCGCTTTGACCGAAAACATTGGGGTTCGGATATGCTTTCGTTTTCGTCGACGGCGATATCGAATGGAGGGGCCGGCCCTCTGGCCCCGGCCAGGGCCCCTCCGTCTTTGACCGGCTAGTCGTCGTTCAAAGCAGCCTGAGCGGCCGCAAGCTTGGCGATCGGGACTCGATACGGCGAGCAACTCACGTAGTCGAGTCCGATCTCGTGGCAAAAGTGGACCGAAGCGGGATCGCCGCCGTGTTCACCGCAAATCCCCAGCTTCAGGTCGGGCCGGGTCTTGCGACCGTTTTCTACGGCCCACCTGATCAACTCACCCACGCCGCTGGTGTCGAGCGTCTCGAACGGGTCGTTCTTGAGGATTCCTTGGTCGAGGTAGTCGCCAATGAACCGGACCGAGTCGTCGCGGCTAAAGCCGCACGTCATCTGCGTGAGGTCATTGGTGCCAAAACTGAAGAAGTCCGCGACCTCGGCGATTTCAGCCGCCATCACGGCAGCTCGGGGGACCTCGATCATCGTACCGACCAGGTAATCGATTGTGACACCCTGTTCCTCCAGTACCTCTCCGGCCAGACGGACGATCATCTCGCGCAGCGGAGCCAGTTCCGACTTGAAACCGACCAACGGAACCATCACCTCGGGCCTGACGTCGACGCCGTCTTTTTTGGCGATACATGCCGCTTCGAACAGCGCCCGAACCTGCACTTCGTAGATTTCGGGGTAGGAAATTCCCAGTCGGCATCCACGGTGGCCGAGCATCGGGTTGAATTCGTGGAGCGACTTGATCTTCGTTCGCAGTTCGCCGGTGCCGATGCCGAGGCGCTTGGCGAGCGCTTCGACCTCCTCCGGCACGTCGGGCAAAAACTCGTGCAGCGGCGGGTCGAGCAACCTCACAGTTACCGGGTAGCCATCCATCGCCTTGAAAACACCCACGAAGTCTTCCCTTTGCATGGGGAGGATCTTCTCGAGCGCCTTTTTCCGCTCCTCCGTCGTTTCGGCGATGATCATCTGGCGAACGACGTCGATGCGCTCCTCTCCGAAAAACATGTGCTCGGTACGACACAGTCCAATCCCTTCGGCGCCAAAAGACCTCGCCGTGGCGGAATCGGTCGGCGTGTCTGCGTTGGTGCGAACGCCGAGTTTTCGGAACGAGTCGACCCAAGTCATGAACTGCCTGAACTCGTCGTCCAATTTCGGTTCGACCGTGGGTAGTATGCCGGCATAAATATTGCCCGTCGACCCTTCCAGCGTGATCGAATCGCCCGCCTTGAACACGTCCCGGCCGACGCTGAACCGCTGCTTGTCGTAGTCGATCACCAAATCGGTGCACCCGACGACACAACACTTACCCATGCCCCTGGCCACCACTGCCGCGTGCGATGTCATCCCCCCACGCGTCGTGAGGATCGCGCGCGAGACCTTCATGCCGTCGATGTCTTCGGGCGACGTTTCCGTACGAACCAGTATGACGTCGTCACCTTCGGACACCTTTCTAACGGCATCCGCTACGGAAAACACCACTTTGCCCGATGCGGCGCCGGGAGAGGCGGGCAGCCCCTTGGCAAACGGTTCGGCATCCACGTTGGTGTCGATCATCGGGTGGAGCAACTGCTCGAGTTGTTCGGGCTCGACGCGCCCCACCGCCGTTTTCTCGTCGATCAACCCCTCGTCCACCATGTCGACGGCTATGTGGACGGCCGATTTGCCGGTGCGTTTGCCCGAACGCGTCTGCAGCATCCACAGTTTTCCTTCTTGAATGGTGAACTCGATATCCTGCATGTCACGGTAGTGCTTTTCCACCTTCTGCTGATAGCCGTCGAGTTCTTTGTACAGATCGGGCATCACTACTTCGAGGCTTTGGTCCGCGTTGTCTGGAGAGCCGTGCGTGTTGATGGGGAGCGGCGTGCGGATGCCCGCCACAACATCTTCGCCCTGCGCGTTCACCAGGTACTCGCCGTAGAAGCGCTTCTCGCCCGTCGCCGGATCGCGCGTAAACGCCACGCCGGTCGCGCAGTTCTCACCCATATTGCCAAACACCATCGACTGGACGTTGACAGCGGTACCCCAGTGGTCGGGGTAGTCGTGCATGTTTCTGTATGAGACCGCGCGCGGAACGTTCCACGACCGAAACACAGCGGCAATCCCACCCCACAGTTGATCCCATGGATCGAGAGGAAACGACTTTCCCGCGTGTTTCTCGACGACCTGCTTGTACTCCTCGACAAGTTCCTTCAACTGTTCGGCGCTGAGCTCGTTGTCGAGTTCCGCTCCCGCTGCTTCGCGCTTCCCCTCCAGGAGCTTCTCGAAGTGCTCCGCGTCGACACCCATCACGACGTCGCTGTACATCTGAATAAACCGGCGGTAACTGTCGTAGGCAAATCTCGGGTTGTCCGTCTTTTCGATCAGACCTTGGACCGTTGCGTCGTTGAGGCCCAGATTCAACACGGTGTCCATCATGCCCGGCATCGACACCCTGGAGCCGGAGCGCACGGAAAGCAGCAGCGTGTTTTTGGCATCGCCGAATTTGCCGCCCATGATTTTTTCGACACGGGAGACGCCCGCGCGCACCTGGTCGTCCAGACCTTCGGGGTAGGCGCCGTCGTGTTCCATGAAATACGAACAAACTTCCGTCGAAACGGTGAACCCGGCCGGTACCGGAATACCGATGCCGGTCATCTCGGCGAGGCCGGCGCCTTTGCCGCCGAGGAGAGGTTTCATGTTGGCGCCGCCTTCGGCTTCGCCATCTCCAAAGAAGTAAACAAATTTGTCAGACATTATTAGCTCCGATGTTAAGCCGGTTGTTTATATCCGCAGGCAAAACGAATATGTGGTCATGTATACAGTGGAAATTACTCCAGAAGCGGAGTGTTTTCAAGACCTTAATTCACAGGGGAGAGCCTGGGAGGCCCAGCCAAACGACGCCTGGCAGGCGTCAGCGGCGGATCAGCACCAGTTTGCGGGTAAGCACCTGACCCGAGGCGCGAAGTCGGTAGAAATACACACCAGACGCGACCGGGTCGCCGCGATCGTTGCGGCCATTCCAGCGGGCCGTGTACTCGCCTGGGCTCTCGATACCTTCGGCCAGCGTGGCGACGCGGGCGCCGCGAACGTCGAAAATCTCCAAGCTCAAGTCGGTGTAGCTGCCGATCGGCGGCGGTTCATTGGGATCGGGTGGTACACCTCCAACTGCATACCGGATTTCCACTTCGCCGCTCGATCCGACGACAAACGGATTGGGCGCGCTCTGACCCAACGCAATGGAAAGCGAGTATTTGACCCTGATCCACCGTGACACGGTCGAAGCGTCTTCGCTCAGCTGCAGCCGGTATTCGTACACTCCGCCCGACGCGAGCGGGTCGTTGAACGTGCTGAGCGACGAGCCCGGTACCACGATGCCGTGGGCGATGATCTCGGTCGTTCCCCACCCGTTGCGCCCGGGTAGCTGCTTGTGCCGTGCCACGTCGACGGTGCGGGCCACCGACTGGCCGTTGAAGATCCTCCCCACAACGGTGTTGCCGGACAAGCTGAGATCGAGAGACACGTTTTCCATGATCCCGGTGGCGCCGGCAAGGGCGGACTGGTACGTGTTGATGATTCCCCACCCGACGTCGTTGTCCGGCGTGGCCGAATTGGAAGCTTCGTTGCGAAGCGCGGTGCGTACGTCGATCGGTCCCCATTGTGGGTGCATCTCCAACAGTAGCGCGCACGCCCCACCCACCAGCGGCGTGGACAGGCTGGTACCGCTGGACGTGGTGTAGGAGAGCGAGTCCCACGGTGTCACACACGATGTTGCCACGCCACGCGCGGCGACATCTGGTTTGATGCGACCGTCCGCACTCGGGCCGCGCGAACTGAACAATGCCACAACCCCCGTCTCGTCTACCGCGCCCACGGCGATGACGCTATTGCCGTCCGACGGCGCGATGATGTGCCCCCACGCAGTGCCGTTTTCGTTGCCCGCGGCGGTACAGATCGTGATTCCCTTCGCGGCGGCGATGTCACAGGCGATGGTAGTCACCGCCGTATTGCCATCCATATCCGCCGGGGTGTACCAATCGAAGTACCCGAGCGAGGAACTGACGACGTCCACACCAATGCTGTCCGCCCACTCCAGGGCGCGCACAAAGTCGTCCTCTTCACCCTGTACCTCCTCGAACATCCGTTCCGTTTTGGCGAGGACAAAAGTGGCCGCGTAAGCCGGCCCGATCAGGTTTCCGGGCGCGTAGGCGGCCATCGCGGAGAGAACCTGCGTGCCGTGGTAGTCCTGGTTGGGAACATCCTCTGCTTCGTTACGCGTGTTGGGGTCGTCGAAGATGAAGTCCCACTCGGCCTCGACGTCGAGGTGTTGCAGCGCGACGTGGCTACGATTGAAGCCGGTGTCGAAAACACCGACCATCACCCCGGCGCCGTCGATGCCTGCGTCGTGGAGTGGAACGACGTTTATCTGGTCGATCTGTTGGAAGCTGCTACCGTAGTCCAACGCCGCGGCCGGTTTTGGCCGGTCACCGCGTTCGGTTGTACTCCCCTGGGGAGAAATCTCCGCCGGACGGAAACCCGGTTTCCGGCGGTAGCGTGCGACCGGGTCGATCTTCTTGACGAACGGCAGGCGCCGAATCTCCGAGATCTGTTCCGGCGTGGCCACGACGCTTACCGCGTTCAGGTACTTCGAGGATCGTTTGACAATGCAACCGGTCTCTCTTATCCGGTTCAGGTATCCCGTGTGGACGGGCACGTCGTGGACGTCGCGAGTGGAGATCGCGCCGCGAGCGCGGCGACGCTCGAGCGATCGCGTCGAGACCGGCGCGGATCGAATCGCCTCTGAGAGTTCCGCCGGAGAACGCTCGCCGTGGTCAACCAGGTAAACCCATATTTTTAACTGAGTTGCGCCACTGTTCTCCTCGCGGGGCACGGCGCCGGTCAGCAGCGTCGCCGCCAAAACGGTCAATGCAATTATAGAGGGGGAGATGGACCTACGGATGCTCATTACGGTGCGGCCTCCAACCAAGGGTCATTGCATAAATATAGCAAATATCACACCGATTGAGTATCGAAAACATCACGCAACGGCGTGTGACTCACCCAGCTAGACTTGGTTCTACTAATTCGGATTCGGCGGTTTACGCGGCAACTCCCATTCGCCGAACACTATATGGTTGATGGCAAGCTTGACCTGGTCGGGATTGAAGAAGACTGGTTCGAATCCAAAGAAGGCACTCCTTGCCGCAACAGGGTTATCGCCGGCGATGGGTACGACGTCGGCGAACTGGGACGACCAAAACGCAACGGGCGCGCCGTAGAGCGCCGAAGACGAATTCAAACACCCGTGACCGTAAATCGGTTCGAAGCACTCGCGAGTTTCCGCCAGGTGACAAAAGTCGAAATACGGCGGGTTGTACAACTCCGAGTCAATTCCCCGGTGGTCCGGCGCGAAGTGTCTTCCAGACGACGACACCGCCGGCCTCAGCGTAAGCGACGGAAACGCGGGGTCAATTGACATGCACTCCCGCAGACCATCGTTGACCGGATCCCCGGTTCGAATCAGCACCACACCGCAACCGTTGGTGTGTTTGCGCCGCATGGCCGAGAATGTCGGCAAAGCGACGTCCATTGTATTGACACACGCGTCGCGATAACCGAAAGACTGATCTCCAACGAACCAGTTCCGATCGATCTGACCGCTGTAGTCGCCGCTCTGGTCTCCCTCCAACTCGTATTTGAACACAATTGGAAACTTCACGGGGGCTCCGAAGAAGTTCGGGCTGATCGACTGCGTGAGCGGTTGCGACCCGCACAGGAGTACTTTGCCGCCGGCCGCCATGAACAACGCCAACATGTTTGGTTGCACCTTACCGCCGCCGCCCTGGCCGGCGTTCCTCGACGGATCCTTTGACCGAAAGTTGATGATGGATGAAAGCATCGGACGGATCGACGCGCTGATATCGTATCCTCCTAAAACGTCCCAGATTATTGCCTTGTACTGGGCCAATAACGTTATCGGAAACACCTGGCCGCCTCGAACCTCGAGGACATCCGTCTCGGTGCTGAAATCCTCGACTTCGTCGAGCATCTCAATCCAAAACTCGTCGTGCTCCTCGTCGCTTGGAATCGCTCCTTTGGTTAGTTCGAATCCTGAAGCGCCGGGGATCTCTCGGTAATCGTCCACCAAAAGGAGGTTCTTGTGCATCGTAAACTGGATGATGTTTATTTTGATTTCGATTCTCGATCGGGAGCCAGAATTGTCCTGCACTTCAATCGTAAACGTGTGTACACCGAAGAAGAAGCGTTTCGCCGGTGACACCGCGGACTCGGCTGTAAACGGTGTATAGTCCACTTCCCATTGATCGTCATCGCTCAGGTCGGCGATATCCCAACCATATCGATAACCCGACACGATGCCACCGTAGTCGTCGGCGTTCGCCGACCAGCGGAACGCCATCGGCACTCCTGCCGGAAGATCCATGATTGTAGGTGCTATCGATACCACTTTCGTAACAACGGACCCCATGAATTCGTTCGAAACCGATAGCAGTGGGCCCGTCGTGCGTTTCGACACCAGAAGCCGCCTGACGTTGTAGACTTCGTCCAATACAGGGGTGACCGCGCCCGCCTCGTCCTTGGCCTGAATCGCGAATACGTAGCTGCCGAAATCGACCGGGCGGGTTGTCCAGAATTTTCCGGAATCTAGTGGCGCCCGGTAATAGTGCCAATCTGACCACTCCGGCGCCTGGGGATTTCGTCTGATCCAGTCGATCGCCTCGCCGTATTCCGAGTCCTCGACCGGATGGAGAATCCATCTCACCGAGTCGGGATCTTGGGTTTGTTGTAATGTGTTAATGTAATCAACAGCCTCCCAATGGAACGTGGTGATGGGAGGGACGAATGCCGGAGTGAACGCGTTCCGACGCGGCACCAGCACTCGAACGCTTGGAGACAACGTCAGCGCAGTGAACGAACGATAATCGGGCTCTTCGGAAGCGAGTCCCTCTTCATCGACGGCTCGTATAAAAAAAGTATGTGACCTTTGGAACTCGGTGATTAGCGAAGTCGCACTGGTATCGGCCAATTGGTCGGCTGAAAATATAAATGTCGAGTCGTTCGAGTAAACCTTGTACCAATTGTCCCGACCAGTCGTATCGGCCGGATCGAAGATCCCGGTCTCGTTGTCCGTGATCGCGTATTCGTAGTAAGCGACCTCGCCGTCGGGGTCCCATCCACCCCAATACAGGTGAACGCGATAGGTGCTGGTCGAACCCTCGGGCGGTGCTGCGGACAGCCACACTTGGGGTGACTTGTTCTCCCGGTGTTCCCCCACATACGGGTCGTTACCGCACCCAGTCACGGCGAGTGTCGCCGCCATAGAAATGCCCAAGAGGATTGACTTATCTACAAGGGTCTGAGAGTAACGCACAAGGATTCCCCACCGCTGTTGCCCGCCGGCGGACAGTGCCAGGATGTTTGATACTCAAGCTTACTGTAGTGGGGCAAGCAGTTCGTTCGGTCAAACTTACACGCGCAAGCGCGCTGAAGCGCGTTCCGGCGCGCGCCCAGTTAGCGGATGACAATCAGCTTCCCGAAAGACTGACCGCCACCGTTGTCTTTGACCGAAAAAATATAAACCCCGGACGTGACGTCTTGTCCTCCAAGGTTCTTACCGTCCCACTCGATGTTCCCCTCGTTGCTGTTGTGCTCGCGTTCCCACACGAGATCACCAGAGACGGTGTATATTCGAATCGTGCAATTCGCGGGCACGTTTACAAATCGAACCTTGTCGTCGGGGAAATTGTGGTAGTTTTCCGCGGTCAAACGGCTCCCACCGGTGCGGAAGGGGTTCGGCACCGCATACACTAGCCGCAAATCATTTTGCGTGTTGACCATCATGGAGAACGCGACCAACTCCGACCGGCAGTCGGGCACAGAGTTTGAGCCCGGAAGCTCGATTCCCAAGGACGGTTGGCAGCGATCTAGCTTTGTTAAACCTTGACCGGACGTCGAGACGTTATATCCTCGATCGAACGTCGTTACATAATATTGGTATGTATAGCCATTGAACGCGTTACAGTCGAACCAGACGACTTGGTTGTCTGTTAAATCCGACCGGATCTCGGTTCCCAAACAGCCCCATCCCAACAAAGAAAACGAGGTCCCAATGCTGTATGGAATGCTGTCGCGCAGTGTGGGGAGCATCCCCGGAACCGTGATTCGCTGTTCGAACTGCGGGACAACATATTCCCATCCGTTGAGATATGTCAAATCGATTAATGCCGCGGGGAACACGCCAGTCCTGAATAACTCAATCCAACACGACGATCGATTGCACCTGTGAGCTTCCTCCTTGGATATTTCACCGATAATCTCGAGATCACTTCCGTCTGGTTCGATACCCCTCCAAATGTGATATCCCTCGAAATCTTCCATCCCCACTCTGAACTGAGCTTGTCCAGCGATGAGTCCCGGCCCGACGTTTCCCGGCGGGAAGCTCAATTCTAAACCGAAATCACGGGTATTACCGACATCATCACTAAAGCCGATAAGCAGCCACTCCCCCGGTGTGTATCCGGCACCGACATCGATTTTCCCGATCCACTCTTCTTCGTTCTTGATAAAATACTGAATGTCAAGCGTGCCCTGCCCAATCACCCCCCCATCCTGGGAAGCCTTAAACCACACCGTGCGGTCGATGTCGCCGGTGTAGTGGCCTCGCGACCGCGGTATGCTGAGTGAATCCGGGGGAATTACCAGTGTCCAACCGGTAGTATCGGTTGGATGGATGATCGCAGTTGTGCTATCGGGCGGCTCTTCCCATCTGATGAAGACGACGAAGTTTTTGTTTCCGCGGTCGACAGTCCTCCACACCGTGACGTTTTCCGGTTTTTGTAGTGTCAGGGTATCAGGGGATGACTGAGCGAGCGTTGCCACCGGCACCAAGCCCAAGATACAGAAGATCCCTAGCGGTATCAACGCGCACACCAGTCCCTTCACCCGGGGGCGCTTGATGGTAATCAAAGTTGTCCCTCCTCTTCACCGACAAATAGTACGGGCTGTCGGGTTTATTCCGATTTCTCAGGTAATTTCCATTCTTCGAACAAGATATACTCGATGGCAGCGCGTGAGCCCTGTAAGCCCGGCCCGGTGCGCTTATCGCCCGGCGTGAACATCACCGGGGGAAATCCGAATACCGCGCTTCTCGCTTTGACCGCGCCGGGCACATCCGCCTTCCGGTCGATGAAGACCGATGTCCAAAACGCAACCGGCTGCTCGTAGATGGGTTCGGAGGTATCGAAACATTCTAGTCCATAAATCGGCTGGAAGCAACCCCGCGACGAGCTGGGCATGAAACGGCACACATCGAGAAAATACTGCGGATTGTATACCTCCGTGTTCAGCCCACGAACGGAGGGCTGATACCACTTCCCAAGTCCGGCGGTCTCGATCCGTAGTTCGAGCCGAGGAAATTCTGGATCGAGTGGCATCGCCGCTCGCAGCGTGTGATTCATTAGACCGCCCTCCACCGTCCGCTCGGCGAAAGTGGGACACACGAGACCCGCGCCACGATAACGGTTGAAGTCGGTTTTGGCGAAGTCCATTGTCTCCAGACACAGTTCGAACCACTGGAACGATTCGTCCCCAGACGGGCGTTCTATGTCGGGCTCATCATCTTGCCCACTGGTGCGCGCATCCAGCTCGTATTTGAACATCAACGGGTATTTCAACACAGACGCCGTGGTTTTGTTGGTGGCTGTTGATACCGGGTGGTTTCCGCATATCAATATGTGCCCTCCCGCAGCCATGAACAGCGCGACCAGGTTCGGCACCACCTTGCCGCCAACGGCGGACGACGCCTCCTTCGGCCTGAAGATGACCAGGTCGTGCAGCACTGGATACTCGATCTTCTGATCGACGTCGCCAAGCACACTCCATATGATCGATTTATAGTCGGCGAACTTCGCCAGCGGAATGACGTCGCCTGTATTGACTTCTATAACGTCTCTCACGGCATCGAATCCATCGATACCCGACAACACATCTTCCCAATACTCGTCGTGCTCGGCATCGTTTGGTAGAACTCCCCTACCGACAAAGTTGTTCCAACCACCTTGCGAACCTTCGAAGAAATCGTCCACCAACAGCAAGCTCTTAGCCATTGTGAACTGCACGACGTTCACCTTGACCTCAATACGCGAGCAAAAGCCCGAGTTGTCCTGTACTTCGATGGTAAAGACGTGCGTACCGAAAAAGTAGGTGACGCTCTTGGAGCGCGCCTTCGCCACTTCATCTACTGTGTGCGGCGGAAATGGCGAAAAGTCGACTTCCCATTGCTCCGGATCGTCCAGATCTTTGATATCCCAGCCGTACCTGTATCCCGCGGCCGTTCCGCCATAATCGCCCGCAAATGCCGTCCAACTGAACTCAACGGGTATGCCTGCCGGCAGGTCCAGGATTGTGAGAGCTGTGTTACACACCTTCGTAGATACGCTCCCCATGTACTGGTTCGAAACAACAAGGAGCGGCCCCGTTGAACGTT
>CBDVBX010000067.1:0-15760 GCA_965372335.1 uncultured bacterium
ACCACGTTGGTAACCGTCGGACTGCCCGGCAGATTGACCATACCGGCGCCGCGGTCGTCGGGGTAAGTTTCGCTCGCAAAGCCTCCCGACACGATGAAGCCGTCGAGGATCGCCGTCGAGTCGGTGCCGGTGCCGGTAACCACATGGAGGATGTCATCGCCGACGGGCGGATTGCCGATTTCGCCGCTCAGAATCGTAGGGTGATCGCCAGGCCGCCGCTGTGAGCGGGATGTCTCAATGCCGGCGAAACCGCCGTAGGCGCCAATGCCATTGGCCAATTGAAACGTCGCCGCCCGATCGTCGAATGAGGTCGGCGTGTAGGTACCTTCGGCCACCCACAACTCGGTGATGCCGCTGCACGCGGTCGTCGCACCCATCCGAAACACGGTATAGGCGTCGTTCCACGACGAGCCGTCGCCCGTACCGCTCGCGCCCGTATCAAAAAACGCCACCGGCCCCGGGGCGCACTTAAACTCGTAGGCGCCCATGTCGACCACACCGTCTTCGATGCGGGGATTGCCGGCGTAGTCGGTGGGAAGTAGCTCCGGCGCCGCGTTGTCGCCGCCGTTCACACAGGGGGAAGCCCAGCTCAACCGTAGCTCTTCGCCCGGCGTTCCGCCGAACAGCGGGTCGGCGTCGACATTGCCCCCACCGTCGATACCGATCGATGGGTCCCAACCCGCGCCGCTGCCGCCTGATCCTCCGACCAGCGAGTGGTCGATCGCGGGTAAGATCCCATTATTGGCGATTTCTATCCCGTCGGAAGCGGTGTTGTTCCACACGATGGAGTTGGTCAAGACGAGGTTGTCGTAAGCGTAGATGCCGCCGCCGGTGTCGCTTGCGTCGTTGTTGACGATCGTCGCGTTGGTCAAGACGAGCGTGTCGCCTTCCACGTAAATCGCGCCGCCTTTGGGGGCAGAATTGTCATAGCAAAGAATGTTTGTGAAAGTCCCTTCGCCGTGTATGGCGCCTCCGCCGAAAGTGGCGGAGTTCTCCCGAAATACACAGTCGGTGACCGTTCCGGCAATACTGATGGCCCCGCCGAAGACACTCGCAGAGTTCCCCGTAAAGATCGAATTGGTTACACTGCCAATCGCTGCTATCGCGCCGCCGTAGTTTGGTCCGGTATTTCCGACAAAGAGGCAGTTGTCGACGTCGACGTCGACCCATAAGATGCCGCCGCCTGACCCGATCGCCCCGTTGTCAACAAATGTACTGTTTGTGATCGTCGCCATCGAACCATTCCGGCCGTCAATTCCTCCGCCTGTGTTGCCTTCGAACGTACAGCTGTCTATGACGGCGTGCACCGCGTTGCTCAGACCCAACCCCGTACCGTCGTTAAATCGGACGTCGACCCGATTCATGGTGAACGTGCCTGCGAAAGCTGAAAAGAATAACCCAAAGCCGTTGTTGTACTCGAACACAGCGTCGGACAGATCGATGCTGGTTCCTCCGCTGGCCCACCCTGCGAGTCCGGCTCCGACTGGGCCGGAGTTGTTTGTAAATGTCGCCTGGTTGATGACCGCGTTTCCGCCCTCCAGGCTAATGCCGCCGCCGCCGTAACCGGCCACGTTGGTGATGAAAGTGACGTTGGTCAGTTGAACATTGCCATTCTCACTATGAATCCCGCCACCGAGCGAATTTGGCCACCGGGCCGTGTTGCTTCGGAATTGTACGTTGTCCAGCGTAGGGGATCCGCCCAGGTTGTGCAGACCGCCACCCTTGCCGGCTTTGGTGACCGTACTGGTTTCCGAGACAAAGCGGTAACCGCACGAGTTGCGAAATATAATCAGATTTGCCAGCGTCGGACTCGAGTCAATTTTTATGCCGCCGCCGCGCCAGTGCGTCAGCAGGTTGGCGTTTCCCTCCGTGACCGTGAAGCCGTCGAGAATCGCCGTCGCTGTATTCGCGAATCCGCTCACGACATGGAGACTATTGTCGGTACTGTCGCCTGGAACGCCGATGTCGCCGCTCAAAATCGTCACGTTGGTCACAAAGTCGCGTTCGACAATGGAGCTTTCGGTGCCCGCAAAACCGCCGTAAATGGCCACACCGTTTTTTAGTTGAAAAGTGGCAAACCGGTCGACTGCCGGCGTGGGGTAATAGGTCCCCGCCGCCGCCCATATCTCGTCACCGGAAATCGCCGCGGTTAAGGCGTCTTTAAGATCGGTGTAGGCGTCGGTCCACGATGTCCCGTCGTTGGCACCGGTGGCGTCAGCTTTGACATAGATCTGCGCCGCCACCGGCGGCGACACAACGATACCCACTGCTACGATCGCAAAAAAAAGACAAACAAGGCGCATGTTGAGGCTCCTTTCAGATATCTAACAATATAGCACTATCAAACGCGCGAAACACGGCCATAACAGGTTGGACGTCCGACGCGAGGCCGGAATTACCGCGCCTATAAAGCAACTAAAGATGTCTTTGTGGTATAATATTAAGATGACAAGCTCGAAATCATCTCCCGTCGAACACACTTGACGCCCGTCCTCTGGAGGTTCGAAATGGTTGCCCGGTACACCGCCGTTCTGTTGAGTTGTTTTCTCACCACAGCCGTTTTCGCCCAGCCCCCGAATATCCGGGTGAGTAACCCGCAAGCGAAGACGCCGGAAGAAATCACTATTTCGATCAATCCGGCCAACCCGCTAAACCTCGCCGCGGGCGCAAACTTGAGGTTTTACTATTATTCAATGGACGGTGGGTTGACGTGGACGCAAGGATTGTTGACGTCGTCGATGAATGTGTGGGGCGACCCCAGTGTGACTTTCGACGCCGACGGCGATTTGTATTATGCCCACTTGTCGTGGCCGGGTGTGGTGCCGGGTGACTGGCTCGACCGCATCGTCGTTCAGAAATCTACCGACGGCGGCATGACGTACGACGACGGTGTCGGCGTGGGGTTGAACCCGCCGAAGGATCAGGACAAAGAATGGATCAGCGCGGATCTGACCAATTCGCCTTACCGGAACAACCTGTACCTCGCCTGGACGGAGTTCGACGACCTCACAAGCCCGACGCTGTCGGACAGCACGCGTATTCTGTTTTCGCGCTCGACGGACCACAGCGCGACGTGGTCGACACCGGTGCGGGTGAGCGAGCTCGGCGGCCTGTGTTTTGACGACGACGACACCGTCGAGGGCGCCGTCCCGGCCGTCGGTCCCAATGGCGAGGTGTATCTAAGCTGGTCAGGTCACAGCCTGATATTTTTCGACAAGTCGCTAGACGGCGGTGTGACGTGGGGCACAGACGTGATCGCCGCCACCCAACCGGGTGGATGGAACTTCGACGTTCCGGGTATATATAGGTGCAACGGCTTTCCGGTCACCATGTGCGACGTCAGCAATTCGCCTTACCGGGGACACGTGTATATCCTCTTCTCCGATCAGCGCAACGGCACCGACGACACCGATGTATTCCTGGTCAAATCGACAGACGGCGGGGTGACGTGGACCTCTCCCCCGATACGGGTGAACGACGACACCGGTGCCGCCCAGCAGTTTTTCTGTTGGGGGACGATCGATCCAAGCAACGGTGAAATCTACGTTGTGTTTTACGATCGAAGAAACACTACGGGCAACGCTACTGAGGTGTACGTGGCGAGGTCCCGGGACGGCGGAGCGACGTTTGGCAATTTCAGGGTGAGCGAAACGCCGTTTACTCCTACATCGGACGTGTTCTTTGGCGACTACATCGGTATCGCCGCGCTCAACGGAAAGGTCTATCCGATTTGGACGCGGATGGACGCGGGTGACTTGAGCGTGTGGGTCGCGCCATTCGACGTTCCATCGGGCGTCGATGTCGCCTCACGCCCCGCCGATAGAGGAGTGGAACTACAACAAAACTACCCCAACCCTTTCAACCCGGTGACGACGATCGAGTTCAAGTTACTGCGACGCATGCACGTCAGCGTCGCCGTTTACACGGTGGATGGCGTACTGGTGAAGACAATCGTCGACCAACCGTTCGGCGCAGGTCCGCACGACGTCTCGTGGGACGGAAGAGACAGACTCGGCGAATCGGTAAGTTCGGGCGTTTACTTCTACACGCTGCGTGCGGGGCCGCACTCGGTCACAAAAAAAATGACGCTGTTGAAATGAGCGCCCAGTAGTGTCATGCAATTCGCCCAATACCCTGAGGGCCGTCCGGCCCGACGGGTATTGAAGAACGAACGCATGGCCGTGCCCTCCGACTCAACCCCCTTACAATTAATAAGATAACGCATTACGTCGGCGAGAGCCAAAATCGCACCGCTAGATGCAATTTTGCCGAGACAGCGATCCTTTTGTCTGTTAGCATTCCGGCAAATCGCTGGGTGACGTCCGATTCAGGCGGACACCCGTCGCGGGGAGTTGATCGTTATCCCACACACAAAAAGGGAGTGAGGACATGAAACCTGGCCGATTGATTACGACGTTGACCGCAGTTCTGGCCCTGTTGGGGGCCGTGCCCAGCGGTGCGCAAACGTTGATTCCGTCCGAGATGAGTTCGGAAACGGCGGAGTGTATCGAATGCCACGCGACCGAGTCGGCGGGTATTTATCAAGAATGGGGAACGTCGAAGCATTTCAGGGCGAATGTGGGTTGCTCCGAATGCCACCGGGCCCAAAAGGGTGATCCCGACGCGTTCGACCACGAAGGCCACCTCATCAGCATCATCGTGTCCCCTAAAGATTGTTCGCGGTGCCACGCAAGAGAAGTTCGGGAGTTCGACGAGAGCCACCACGCCAAGGCTGGTAGGATACTCGGTTCCTTGGACAACTTTCTCGCCGACATCGTCGAGGGCGACTGGAACTTTTACGGTGGTTCGGCGCTGACGGTGAGCGGCTGCAAGCAGTGCCACGGCGGCGTCGTCGAAGTGAACGAGGATGGTTCTCTCAAACCGACCGGCTGGCCCAACACTGGCATGGGACGGCTCAACCCGGACGGCAGCGTGGGCGCCTGTACGGCGTGTCACCAGCGCCATGCGTTTTCTGCCGCCCAGGCGCGACGACCGGAAAACTGCGGCAAGTGCCATCTCGGCCCGGATCATCCGCAAAAGGAAATTTACGAGGAGTCGAAACACGGCATCGCGTTCGCGGCTCACCAATACGACTTGAACATAGACAACGCCAAATGGGTGCTGGGAGAAGACTACACGGCGGCGCCGACGTGCGCGACGTGCCATATGTCCGCGGTCCGGACCACGGACGGAGATCTGATGCCGGTCACCCACGACGTGGGCATGAGAATCAGCTGGAACAACCGTCCTCCCAAATCGATTCGGCCCGAGGTTTCCGACAAGAAACTGGGGCTGGAAAAAATGGCCAAGGTCAACTGGAAAACCCGGCGCGCCAGCATGGTAAAGGTCTGCACGGTATGTCACACGCCCAACTACGTGAGCAATTTTTACGTGCAGTACGACGGCGTGATCGAACTGTACAACTCGAAATTCGCCGACCCGGGTCTGAAAATCATGAAATTGTTGTACGACGAAAAACTCATCACTCCGACAAAATTCGACGACCAAGTCGAATGGACCTGGTGGGAGATCTGGCACCACGAAGGCCGTCGCGCGCGCCACGGCGTATCGATGATGGCACCGGACTACACGCACTGGCACGGTATGTACGAGGTCGCTAAGCACTGGTACTCCAAGTTCATTCCCGAACTGCGAGAGGTTGCCGAGCTAAACAAGGCCTCCGGAGATCCGGCCAAAATAAAAGGCGCCGAAGCCCTCGAGGCGGAACTGCAAGCGCTCCTGGCGCGTCCAGAACACGCTTGGTACACCGGTAATCTTCCTGAGGAAGAGATCGAGAAGCGCCGCAAAGCGCAAGAAGAGTTCAAAAGCCGGTACTAGCAGCGGTCCGTCACGAGACGAACGCTATCTATACTAAGGAGCGATGATGAAGAGAGCAATTCTCGCTATAGCGTTGCTGGCCGTTGCGGCGTGTTGGATCGGGGAGGCGGCTGCTGAGAGCATGTTCGAGGTTTCGGCGCAGGTGAGGCACCGATTCGAGGCGAGCAACAGGGACTTCAACACCAAGACCGCGTATAACAACTTCAATTTACTTCGTTCGCGCCTGGGTGTGCATTTGACGCCGACAGACGACGTGACTGGGTTCATACAGCTGCAGGACTCCCGCTGGTTCGGTATGGAGACGAGCACCCTGTTGGATGGGGATGCGAATGCATTCGACTTGCACCAGGGGTATCTCAAAATCCATGACCTCTTCAAAGCGCCGCTAGACGTGAAGCTGGGCCGCATGGAGGTTAAGTACGGTGCTGAAAGGTTGGTTGGTCCGGTAGGTTGGCACAATATCGGCCGCGCGTTCGACGGCGTGATCTTCAACCTTCACAGCGAGCGATTCTCCGTTGACCTGTTCAACATGGTCATTAATGACAGCTTGATGGTGGGTGACAACAAAGACGAGTACTTCTACGGTATGCATGCAGATATCAAGGTGCGCGACGGTCACAAAACAAACGTGTTCGCTCTCTGGCAGCGCAAGCAGCCTCGAAGCCTGCTCAACCGCATCACGGTCGGCGCGCATCTAAAGGGCAACCTGGGTGGTTTTACTTATGAGTCGGATCTGGGGTATCAATTCGGCGACATAACGACGTTCGTCGCTGACAGCCTGCGTACCGGCGACGGATTTGCGGACACGACGCAATCTGTCGAGGCATACATGGTGACGCTCAAGCTCGGATACACCGCCGTCCACGTCAGAACCGCTCCCGCGGTGTTCGCCGCCGTGGACTACCTCAGCGGCGATGACGATCTGAGCGACGACACGTACAAAGTGTTCGACACGATGTACGCAACCAATCACAAGTTCTACGGCTTCATGGATTACTTCTTGAACATTCCACCAAACACGTTTTTCCGGGGCTTGGTAGACATTTGGGGCCGGTTGCGCGCCACGCCGCTCGAGCGAACGCCGATGATGCTGGATTTCCACTACTTTCAATCGCAGAAAAACGTCGTGCTCTCGGATCTTTCTGAATCGAAGAAATTCGGCACCGAGGTCGACTTTACGCTGAGACACATTTACACCGAAAACATCACATTTACGCTCGGAGCGGCGTGGTTCGGCCCGGGCGATGTTTTCAAGGACAAAAGAGGCTCCGACAGCTCGACGTGGTTTTACGCGATGACCATGTTCAAGATTTGACCGCGCCGACGCGCAACTCGATCGCGACACACGCAGAAGGCCCGGTAGAAGCCGGGCCTTCTCTATATATTCGGCGGTCGGCGGCGCGCGCGAGGTGTGGTATAATTGTGATAACCCATCAGCTGTAGTCTGCACGTAAAACCCGCCGGCCAAGGGGGTACCTCAGGTGTTCCGTAAAATCGTCGTTCTGATATTTATCGCGCTCACTTGCGCTTGGTTCGCTGTGGAAGCAAACGACTCGGGTGCGCCTCTCGAACGCCCAACCCACCAGAGGGAACTTCCGGACGATGCGCCCGGCATCCCCGCCCGGAGGGTGACCGGGGCATTACCGTCGCCGCCCATACGGTTTGGGATCGCAACTACATTCCAAGTCAACGTCGATTTACTCGGTGTTGATATTCCGGGCGACGCGGCCAACGAACCCTCGATCGCTGTCGACCCTAACGAACCAAACGTGATGGCAATCGGATGGCGGCAGTTCGACACCATAACGTCCAACTTCCGGCAAGCGGGGTGGGGATACACGACGGATGGCGGAAGGACTTGGACATTTCCCGGCGTTATCGAGCCAGGTGTGTTTCGAAGCGATCCGGTGTTGACCTCCGACGCAGAAGGTATCTTCTACTACAACAGCCTCAGGGTAGTCGGGGGCGTTTATTCGTGCCAGGTGTTCAAATCGGGTGACGGCGGCCAGACGTGGCCTACGGGGGCGGACGCGTTCGGCGGAGACAAACAATGGTTCACTATCGATCATGGCAATAGTGTTGGACACGGTAACATATACCAGGCTTGGAACACAGCGGCAGGATGTTGCGGTGACACGACGTTCAATCGCTCGACCGACGGCGGATCGTCGTTCTCGCACCCAGTTCGGATTCCCAATACGCCGATTTTCGGAACGCTCGACGTGAACTCTGACGGAAACCTGTACGTCGTCGGCATCGATCCGAGCAACTGGTCTACGTTCTTGGTGGCGAAATCGAAAAACGCCAAGTACGCACAATACATTCCGTCGTTCGATATGGTGACGCCGGTGTATCTGGGAGGCTCCTTGCGATTCGGTGGCGGTGGTGGATCGCCCAACCCCGGCGGGCTGCTGGGACAGGGGTGGATCGCCGTCGACCGTTCGGGCGGTCAGACCCATGGCAACGTCTACGTACTGTGTTCTGTCGACCCTCCTAACGTCGACCCTCTCGACATCTACTTCGTTCGCAGCACGGACGGAGGGCAGACGTGGAGCGTACCCATCCGTGTCAACGACGACGCGGTGGTGTCGTGGGGGTGGCAGTGGTTTGGCACCATGTCGGTGGCACCCAACGGACGGATCGACGTAATCTGGAACGACAACCGCAACACGATCTCGGCGAGCCTTGCCGAGTTGTTCTATTCCTATTCCACCGACGGCGGCGTGACGTGGTCGGCGAATCAACAATTGAGCCCCGAATTCAACAGCCACCTTGGATGGCCCAATCAGAACAAAATCGGTGACTACTACGACATGGTTTCCGATAATGTTGGGGCGAGTTTGGCGTGGTCGGCGACGTTTACGGGTGGACAGGATGTTTACTACACGCGCATCGGTGACTGGGACTGCAACACCAACGGCGTTCCCGACTCGGTGGATATCGCGACCAAGCAGAGCGCGGATAACAACGACAATGGGATTCCCGACGAGTGCGAAGGATTGCAGACTGCAGTTCAAGACCAGGTTGCGTCGTCGTGGCAACTGCACCAAAACTTTCCCAATCCCTTCAATCCGATAACGGTCATCCGCTACGTTGTTCCCGATGGCGGGGGGTGGGTTACGCTTCGAGTTTTCGACGTGAAAGGCCGATTGGTACAAACGCTAACCGACCGCTTCGAATCGGCCGGCGAACGTACAGCAACTTGGGATGGACTGGACCACCGCGGTATGCCCGCCGCCTCTGGCTTGTACTTCTATCGCCTCGAGGCACCCAACTACGAACAAACTCGCAAGATGTTGCTTTTGAGGTGATTTTGGTCGGAAGTCGAGGTAGAAGGTGAGACGAAGCCGGGTTATTGTTGCGTTTTGTTGCGGCCTGCTAATGGCCGCCACCGCATCCAACATCCACCCACCTACCGCCGCTGAAGATGACGCGCGCCAACTTGTCGGCCGCGTCGCGACCACGTACGGCACCATGGAAAACTACCTGTTCGAAGGGACGTTTTCGATGGTCGCCCAGGTGAAAGAATTTGTCCAACGAGTGGACGCGCCCTTCGTCATGGCGGGCAAAGCGCCCGGCAAGTTCCTCCAGGAGATCGAACACGAAGCGCTGGGCGTTCTGGTCGTGTGTGACGGCGATACCACATGGCGCTATTTCAGCGTGTTTAACCAGTACCGAAGAGAAACGGCCATTCCGATTGGAGTGAGGATGGCCTTAGGTGGGGGTCAACCGGGATCCACCAAACGCCCGAAGATGACCGGACCGGAGAGCTTTCTCTCTTTCTTCGTGGGAGTTGGATCGGACGACGTGACTCCGCGTTCGATCGGCAAAGAAACGGTTGTCCACGGTGGGCTGGACGTCGAGTGCGACGTTGTCGAGGTGACTTACGCACAACACGATTCTCTGGACCGGGTCGGCGGACCAGACACGTTGTGGATCGATCCGCAGAACGCCTTGGTTTTACGAAGCGTGCACCACGTGCGCGGTGGGGTACGGGGGTTGACGACGGAGATGACCTTGACATTTGAGTTTGATGTCGCCCTCACGGGATGGACACCGGCGGACTCGTTATTCGTCTTCGAACCGCCGGAAGGCGCGCGGCTGGTTGCGGATTTCACGTCGGGCCGGCCGTCAACGGATCTCAGCGGCGAAGCCGCGCCGGACTTCAAGCTCGAAGACCTGAAGGGGAAGAGTCACAGCTTGTCCAGCTATTCGGGCAAGATCGTGCTCGTCAATTTTTGGGCTACGTGGTGTGCGCCGTGTCGCAAGGAACTACCGATGATAGAAAAGCTGCAGCGGACTTTTGGCAGCAGCGGGCTGGTGGTTCTGGCGGTCACCACCGAAAAGAAAAAGGTTGTTGAGGATTATATCGAAAAGCACAAATATACATTTCCTGTGCTATTCGATTCGTACAGTAGTGTTTTCGACGACTACCAAGTAGCGTCGATACCCGTCGTGATTGTCGTCGACCGGAAGGGTACGATAGTCGACCACTTCATTGGGCTTCGCAAAGAATCCGAACTGTTAGAAGCGTTACGCCGGGCCGGGATAGACAATTAGAAATATGACCCACGCCGGGATATTGCTCCTCGGAGCGATGTACACGTCTATCAGCGCGAAAAATGACGCCGACCGACGCCGCCAGCTAAACTCGATCGCCTCCCCCATGTTCAATTTGAGGCGCGCGTCGAATCGCTGCTTCTCGAAAGAAATGATCTTCCCTTCGGCGTACTGCTTCCCGAGTACATCGCGCAGCTCGGTTTTGAACGCTTCGTACGCCCGCGTGGCCTCGGCGGTTACCGTCAGAATCTCCTGCATGCGTTCCTGGATATCCGTCGCGTCGCGCCCGTAAAACTTGGCGGTTTCTTCCTGCGATGGTTTTGGGTAGGCGAGACAGAAGCGATTCACGCCGCCCCATTCTCGCGCTCTGAAGAAAAAGAATACGCCGTTGTCGCACACCACGAGCTGGTCGATATCGAGTTGACCACCCATCACAAAACTTGGGACCACGGAGGTGGTGTCGGCCATTTTACCCCAACCTTCCAGTTGGGTCACGCACGCGTCTTTGCCAGGGCCGGCCGAGCTGGCGACCATCGAGCCGGACACAACCGCCAGCAGCAAGACTGCTGTCGATATTGTGAATTTCATTGAGATTTTCCCTTCCTTTGGAGAATTACACCGGAGCAATTGTAAAGTAGTCGATCCAATTGCTTCAATCCCTAATCAACCCCCGGTATTTTCGTTGCACACCGGGCCCGGTCACGTTAGTCTCGTCGGGATAGAGCTTAAGCGACAGGGAACCCATACAAAGGAGCCCGTATGGCGACAGTCGGTACCGAGCGAGGGCAGTGGAGTTCGAGAACCGGTTTTATTTTGGCAGCTGCCGGGTCGGCTATTGGATTGGGAAACATATGGCGTTTTCCCCTACGCCAATACACTGGAAGGTGCCGCGAAGGGGCTTGCGTTTTACCTTCAACCGGATTTCTCGAAGATCAACGGAAGCGTAGCGCTGGCCGCTTTGGGGCAGGCGTTCTTCTCTCTCAGTTTGGGTATGGGGTTGATGGTCACCTACGGTAGTTATGTGCCGAAGGAGGAAAACTTGATCGTTTCCGGGATAGCGATCGGGATATTCGACACTTTGATCGCGATTTTTGCCGGCCTTGTCATTTTCCCAGCGCTGTTCGCCATGGGCCAGCAGCCGGACGCGGGTCCCACGCTGGTTTTTGTGGTGCTGCCGGAGTTGTTCGCGAAAATGCCCGGCGGCCTCATCGTGGGCGCGATCTTCTTTGTACTGTTGTGAGATCACGCATGGTTCGGATTTTTTCGTGAAGACTCGCGGTCTCTGGACGTTCATGATAGAGTTTTTTATCCCGGTCGTGATCTTTGTTATTTTGTTGAATCTATTTGGCTTGTTCGACTAACGCCGGTTGACAAACGTTGAAATTACTTAAAGGCAAAAAACGCGAACAACTCAGGTCGCAGCCGTTTCCCGCCGAGTGGGATGAGTGGTTGAGATCTAATTTTCCGTTATTTGACCGGCTGCCGGAAAATGACAGGGCGGAACTCGAGGGCCACATACATGTTTTCCTGCACGAAAAACAATTCGAAGGCTGTGGCGGCCTGGAGATGAACGACGAGATACGGGTTACCATTGCAGCCCAAGCGTGCCTGTTGCTCCTCCACCGGGATACCGACTTTTTCCCGGCGATGACGTCGGTTTTCGTTTACCCGTCGCTGTTTTTCGCGGATGTGGTGGAGGAGAACATCGACGGCACAATGAGTGAGTTCGAGGAAGACCTATCGGGTGAATCGTGGGAATATGGTCCGGTGGTACTATCGTGGGAAGATGCCCTGGCAGGCGCTCGCGGAGACCAGGGTGGATATAATGCGGTGATCCACGAGTTCGCCCATCAACTGGACATGGAGAACGGAGCTGCCGACGGCGTGCCGCGCCTGGACAGCAGCGAGCGCTACGAGTCGTGGGAACGGGTGTTCAGCGAGGCATTCGAGCGCTTCGAACGATTGGTGGACGCTGATAGGGAGACGGTGATCGACGAGTACGGCGTCGAAGGCCCCGACGAGTTTTTCGCAGTAGCCGCCGAACACTTCTTTCTCACGCCGCGGGAACTCGAACGGGAATTCCCGGACCTATACACGGAACTCAAAAACTATTTCCGCCAAGACCCCTCTGAGTGGCTTTCCACAGATTGAACACCCCGCGGCCGCTTGCCCAAAACTTTCCCCTCCGGGAATTCGCTAGCGGAAGCCGCGGAAGAGGGCTTCGGAGAAGGTCTCTTCGCCACCGAGGATGTACATGCCGGCGCTCACGCGGATCGGGTCGATACAAAACACAATATCGATGAGGATTAGCAGGACCAATATCAACACCAGTTGCTTTCGATTCAGTACCATCGACGCGAGAATCACGAAAAACGGAACGAACATGAGAAACCGGTAGCTCAAGCTTCCGCCGAACATGATCCGATACGGAAACGACAAAATCAGAAAATACAGACAGTACCTCGCCAGCGGTCGGTCCGCTTTCCAGATAAGCAGAGGTAAGGCCATCAGCACCCAGATCAGGGATGCGTTGTAGCCCGCTATTCGCTGGACGAAGTACACCGACGGGCTCATCGTATTCTTGTATCCCGATTGGCTCTTCGATGCCAGCTTCGCCTTGACGCTGAATTCCTTGTCGATGTCGCCGCCCCTCGGATCAAATTCTCTGCCGACAACAGGCGTCAGTATCTCCCTCGCTTCGGATACCGGGTTGGCGAATGGTAACAGCACAACCAAACCCACGCCGGCGATGAGCGCAAATCCCAACAGCCGCTCTTTGATAAACTCGCTTATCGAAAACCCTCCATTGTTCCGGTACAAAAGGACGCCCTCGACGACAACGTGTGTGAGCATGACCGGAACCATCAATATGGCCGTGTTCTTCGAAGCCATCGCTAGCCCGAACCACACGCCGGACCACAAATACTTTTCCTTGACGAAATAGTAGGATGCTGCGATTACGAACGGGACCAGGATGGCGTCCTGGTGCAGATTGGGGAAGAAAATCATGGCCGTCGGAAAAGCGGCGAAGACCCAGCTGCCGATTAGCGCCGTTTTTTTGTTCGTTTCTTTTCGCAGTATGTAGTGAACCAGCAGTATCGACGCGAGCCCGGCGAGGATAGAAGTGAGCCGGACCAGTATGAAAATCGGGTGATAGTTGCGTGTGAATTGGTAGTGGAGTAGATCGTGCCCGCTACCTCCCGCCAGAGCCATCGCAAGCCAGGTGATGCCCAAAGCGGGGATCGTTGTGATCGCTGGCAACAACGGTTTGCCGGCGCCGTGCATATAAAGACGATCCGGTTCCGGCACGATGAGCCGGGATTGATATTCTTTCAACGTCTTTTCCCTCACCGGATCCGGCTTTTGGTAACCGAATTTTTTCTCTTCCTTCTCAAACAGGGTTTTGTGTTTGTCGGGGATTATCGGGGAAAACAACGGACGATACTGCCAATAGAAAAAATAAGACCGACCAACGCAACTCAGCGCACTCCGATAGTCACCTTCCTTGAGATAGCCTACGGTGTAATCGCCGCCCAGTATCTCGTACGGTTCCTTGATCACCAGGAACTCGTCGATGTCCAAAATAAGACATCCAAAAAAACAGCAGGTGATGAGGTAGAACAGACAAATGTGCCATATGCGAAGCCGGGAGGGCCACGGAAACCGAAACCGGCGGGGCTCCTGGACCTGGTCTGTATTGGCGTCCATCGTATGACTTTATATTGTGTGGGCTGGAAAGTACAACCGCTAATCCTGTGTCATTAGATACACGGCGAACGATGCCAACCAATGTTCGCCCTCGTAGTTGCCACTCGCCACGTGGGCCAGGGCGTCCTGCGCGTGGCGCTCGGCTGCATCTTCTAACACCTTCCTCGAACGACCACCCTCCGGGAGCGCTGATGTGATCCCCACCATGCACCACGCACGGCTGAGGTTCAGTCCATCCAAATGCACGATCTTGGGATCACTCCGGTCGGCGACGACGGCCGGCTCCATCAGACTATACGGTTCCCCACGGACCAGACCGGGCAGGAAGCGGCGAAACCACTCGACGAACTCGTCTGGGGGCAGAACGCGTCGCATCAGGTCGGCCTCCATGAGTGCCGGTGAGAAGAAGTCGTCTCCGCTGGGCTCCCACGCGCCAGGATAGTCGACGTCGTTACCGAAGTAAGCAATACTCTGATCGACCAACAAGTCCTCCAGCGTGTCATTGGCCGTGGCGCGCGCGTAGTCGAGCGCAAACGCGATACCGAACGAGGTGTTCGCATGAACGCCGCGTCTAATTGGGTAGGTCTGCCTGGGCAGAAAATCGATGTAGCGCGCGGCGATCGCCTGTGCCAGTGGTTCGAGGTTGACCGACCACTGACGTCCATCCGGATCGTCCCATTCGTGCAACTCCTCTGCCAGTTTCAACAGCCAGGCCCATCCGTACGTGCGCTCGAACGACTTGCGGTTTGGCTGTCGGAGGTAGGCCACCTCGGCTGCGATGTTTTCGGCGGTTAGATTAGTGCTGAGTGCCTCGCGAATACCGGCGTCGTTCGGCAGGTCGGGAAACAGCTTTAACAAACGAACGAGCATCCAGTGACCGTGAACGGCAGAGTGCCAATCGAAACAACCATAAAAGGCGGGGTGGAGTGAGCTGGGGCCCTTGACATCGGCGGCGTTGTTGATCACGTGGCCCGGCTTGTTCGGGTATTCCTGGTGGACACATTTAAGCGCCAGTTGCGAGAGCTCCGCCGCCGTCTCGGCCGTCAAACGCAATTGCTCACTTTGCCCTTCGGCAACGGCGGAGAGCGCGGTCGCCATGCATACCACGGCCGCGATCCACAGACGCCTGCCCCGGCCGGCAATCGGTGAGTTCATGAGATTCCTCCCTTGTGTGCAGTCGGTGTCATAGCGCAGGGAGCGGTTCGACGCCAATCAAGCGCTGGTCGATACGGGTCACCGATGTCCCTGGCGGTTCAACGCTCCAAGTTAGATTGAACACTAACTGACATGTTTTTAATAGATTATACAGTGGCATATTATCGGCACTGGTCGTATTTTAGTAAAGAGCAACCTGAATATCGACGACGACAATACGCTATTCCCGGGTTGGGATGGTAAACGGTACTCGCTGTTCCGATAGTGGCCGTTTGTTAGCCTCGTCTCCTCGCTTGTCGCCGTTTCCTGCGCCGCGACTAGCTGCGTCGCGCTTTTCTTCGGTGATTCCTGGTTCTTTTGGCGTTTCTCTCGTCTCTCGGCTCTTTTGGCCGGATCCTCTCTCTCGCGCACATACCGAAGCGCATGCTTAAACATCTCCTGATAGCTCGGTTTCTAACAAATCGTAGACCACGGGAAACCGGGAGATCACTCGAGCGGC
>CBDVBX010000068.1:0-15649 GCA_965372335.1 uncultured bacterium
GGCCAGTCGTATGCGGCGTCGCGTTTGACGGAAAAGTAAACCTCCTGTGGAGCGCTATACGCTGTCGTTTGTGTGGAACCGTCGGGAAAACGAAACCCACCCGACATCGATTCAATGGTTCCGTCAACCTGCAGCTTTCGTGTCGGAAACAAGGGCCCAATACCAACATTGCCGGTGCTAGATATCGTTAATTTAGGGGAACCGCCCGTGATTAAGTTGATTTTACCGCCCGAACGGTTGTTGGCAATATCCATGCGGTTAGAATTGCCGCCCGTTGCGCCACTTCCCCATATCTGGATAAATGCAAACTGTCCCTCTTCGTTGTCAAAGGAGATGCGTTGCCGGGCAGAATCGCCGGTGTTTGGGTTTTGGATCCTAATTCCTATTTCGGAATTCTCGTTTTTGTAAATGTGGAGGTCCATCGAGGGATTCGCCGTGCCGATACCGACGTTACCAGAAACGTTGGAATACATATTGTCACCGGACACCGTCCAGTCATTGTCACCAACGCTCGTAGCCCCGATCGTCAGCGTGTCCGAGCTAACGGTAATCGTAACGTTTGCTCCGGCCGCTAGCGTAATGTCGTCCTGGAGCGAGTTGATACTACGCACGACGCCGTTTTCGACCGATTTTGTCGTCATGCTGTATGCCGAAGACGTTAGCGCTCTCCTTGGCGTGAACTCCGGGTTGCCTTCGACGGTCACTCCCAACCAGTACGGATTGTCGAAAGGCAGGTTCAATGTTGTCACGCTCCCGAGTGTCACCGAGAAGATCCCCCCCTGCACAGTCACCGACTGCGTCTCGCTCCACAGCGCTGATCCACCGGACGCTACGTCGTAAAGAGTAAAGGTGATGTTGTAGTTGCCGTCGCTAACAGCTCCGCCACTGCCATCGTGCAATACTCCCTGGTAACTCATCGTGTTGGGCACCTGGGACCACACACCTTGAGTTACGAGCAGCGCCGTCAAAGCCACTAAAATCGATAGAATTCGATTCATATGGATCCTCTCCTTCGCAAAAGGTGACTGGTTTCGATGGAACAGGAAAGAACGCACGGTTTTCAACACTCTCGCTGAACCGTGTGCAGCCTCCCCGACGCTAAGCGTTGTTTGAGCGAATGGATTGTCTGGCGTTGATTAGAAGCGAGGAGATCTTAACTGTTGCTAGTGTAGCCTAATCGCCGGTAGTTTGCAATTCGGTTCTCGTCAATACTAGTGTGAACAGTATACATTACTTACCATAAGATCCCTTTACCCACAACGTCAGACGCTTGAAAAACGGCGCCCGTCTTTCGATTTGACGGGCGCCGTTGAGGTGTGCGGATGTCGTAGCAGCGGTGAGACTAGTGCTTTCCCGGGGCAAGCTCGACGCCACGCCGTTCCCACATGACATATGCTTCGATGGCGATCATGTCGGGCTCGTCGAGTTGCAACGGCGCTCCCTCCAATGGGTTCTGGAGACACCAGTTGATCATATCGCGCAATGCGATCACCCTCCCGAGCTGCTGCTGAAACTTGGGGTAGGTTTCCGGGTGGGTGTCCGCGGCGTTGGGATGACACTGAGCGCACGCCACGCCGTTGGTACCGAGATCGGCGCTTACCCACAGGTCTCGGCCCGTCTGCACGACGCTCATGTACTCCTTTTCCCATCGCTCGAGGTCTTCCTTGGTGAACTCGTCACTTCTAACCGCCAAATCGCCGATGATCACGGTGAGGACGACCGCCACGAACACTGTCAATACGAATCTCTTAGACATTGTTCTCTCCTCTAGTAACGGGTTTGCGGTAGGACCCGGTCGTTAGGATCCTGAAACGCAGTGTCCATGGGTTTCCCGGTTTTCGGATCGAACGCCACGGTTCGGTTGGTGTTGTTGTACAAGTTATATTTCATCGCCACGCGTCCACTCTCCAAATCGATGAGTTGCCACCCGGTCGCGTCGCGTTCGAAGAACGGATCGGCGCGGTTCATGGGCACCGTGAGTTTGGGGAGGTGGCTCTTGGCCTGCGCGTAACTCTGGGGGTAGGGCCACGGCCAGGCCGTCGCCATCACCGCGTGGAAACTGATGTTGCCGATTTGGTTGTATTGGATCTGGTGCACGTGGCCGTAAACCACAGTGACGTCGTCGAACGGCTTGAGCAGTGCCTGCACTTCCTCGGCGTCATCCGTCCAAAAATTCCACCCTTTGTAGATTTTCTGAATCGGAGAATGCGAGAACAACACGACCGGCGTATCTCTCTTTACCTTTTCCAGATCCTTGCGAAGCCACTCGCGCTGCTCCTTTCCCACCATGAACGGCGACCCATTGGGATTGTCGAGACCGGCCATCTCGAGCATGCGCTGTTCGTCGGACGGCCAACGGTCGTGGGTCCATTCATCGAACGTGATAATGCTATTGAGCGTGATGAAATGCACGTCCTTGTGGTCCCAACTGTAGTATTGATCGCCATAGAGCTTCGACCAGTATTTACCCAAATCGAGGTAATAGTCGTGCTCGCCCAGTACGCAGTACGTCTTGTAGTCGAGTTTGGCCAGCATTTCGGCCCCATGGTCGAGCTCTGACTTCTTGCCGAGCTGTGCGAGATCCCCCCCAAACACGACGAAGTCGGGCTTGGGGTCGAGCAGGTTCGTTTCAGCTACGGAGCGAATAAGCCCGCGGTCCCAATTACGCACAAATTTCCCGCCCGTGATCTCCTGGATGTGTGCATCAGAGATATACGCGAACGTGAAATTCTTACGGCCGTCGGCGAAAGCAAGCTCCACCATGCTCACCGGCAGGCAGCTCGCGGCTGCGAGCGCGCCGGCGCTCTTGAGGAAGTCGCGGCGGCTCAGGCGGTATTTGCTCATGATTGCCTCCTCTACTTCTTGTCGGCCTTGTCGGCCAGGTGAGCGAATTCAGGGCTGGTGAGCGCTTCCATGAACGCCACCAGGTCGTCGATTTCTTTATCGGTCAGATCGAGGGGACGAATGCCGCCGCTCAGAAAATCGTTCACGGAATTGCCCTCTTTGGTTACGCCGCCGTTGTTGTAGTGAACGACGACATCGCGTAGCGTTTCGAGGCTTCCGTCGTGCATGTAGGGTGCGGTGACGGCGATGTTCCTTAAGGTCGGCGTCTTGAACGACCCGAGATCGTCGAATCCCTTGGTGATGGCGAAACGTCCGAGTTCGGAGGACTTTTTGTTGGTGAGAACCTCAACATCGACCTCGGTCATCGTTGCCTCAGCGTAGAGAAACTTGCGAGCAAGGCCGGGGACCTCGCCTTGAATGTCGTTGATACCCACGCCGATGTTGTGAAAGCGGTTGTCGGCGAACAGCGCCTGGGTTTGCTCAATGACGTGGCACGACACGCAGCGTCCCTGATTTACGAATATCTCGAAACCCCGTTTTTGACCCGCCGTCAGCGCGTCTATTTCGCCCTTGTAGAAGTAGCGGTCGAACGGCGTATCGCCAACCACTTGCGCCCGCTCGAAGGCGGCAATCGCCTGCGTGACCTCTTTCATCGTGATTTCGTCGCCGGTCTTATCGAACACCGACTTAAACGCCTTCACATATTCTGGGTCCGTTCGCACGATTTCGAGAATCGGCTTATGATCCTTCAATCCCATCTCCACGGGATTCAAGAATGGGTGGAGCGCCTGGTCCTCTAAGCTCGGCGAACGGCCATCCCAAAACTGCGTTCGCATATAAACGGCGTTCAACACAGTGGGAGCGTTGCGCGTACCCGTGAGTTTGTTGATTCCCTCGGAGACTTTCAGCGGGCTGTCTGTAAACGCCTTTTCCACGTCGTGGCACGTCGCGCAGCTCACGTCGCCGGTCGAGCTGAACCGTTCGTCGTGAAAGAGTTTGTCCCCCAGCGCGATTTTGTCGGGGGTTTGAGGGTTGTCCTCCGGAACGGGAATGGGCGGCAAACCCAAAGGCGGCCCTTCACCTTTGGCCGGGCCACCGTGCGTTACGATCACGCCGCAGAGCAACCCCGCGGTGAGGAACGCGCACACCAGCAAAGTCTTCATAGCGTCACCTCTCTTGATTGAAGTTTCACTTCTATCTCCTTCGTCCGTTTGGAAAAGTGCGACTGCATTTCAGTACTTCTCGTCCTGCTTTTCACGACACTCTCGACAAATGCCGCGGAGCTGTACCCGGAAATCGGATATTTCAAAACCAGTCGACGACGTGTCCGGCACCGTCAAGGAATTGAGACCCTCATCGTGAAAATCGACCACTTTGTCGCAGTGGAGACAGATCAAATGGTGATGGATATCCGTGCAGGCGTCGTAGCGGGCAACTTTGCCGGGATGACAAGTCTTAGTGATGATGCCTAGTCGTGACAAAAATTCGAGTGTTCGATGAATGGTTGCGCGCGAGACCCCGCGGTGGCGTGCACTCACATCCGTGAATACCTGGTTTGCGGTGGGGTGATCGCCGTGATCGAGTACCGCTTCCAGTATGACGCGTCGCTGAACGGTGCACGGAATGCCCCGCTCCGAGCACAACCGCTCGAACTGTTCGAGTCGTTGCTTTTTGTCGCGTTCGTCCATGAGCTTTGGGGAAACAACTAGACGGTTGCGAATCTATCTCAACTAGGAATTAGTGTCAACATAAAAAAAGACCTCGTCGCCCGATATTATCTCAGACCCCAGTTTTCTTCTGGCGCGCGCACGGTCCAGTGAGTTGACGCTGCCGTATCGCTTTTGTTACATTTCCCTACTCAACCGCAACCGGAGCCATGATCCAGTATCTAAAAAGAAAATACCGAAAGTGGCATACCAAGCGTACGTTCCAAGAATACGGACACGAGGTGCACAAGTTCGACTTGTCCAAGGATGGCAGGATCGACTACGCGCACTGGCTTCATCCGTGGAACATGCCGATCGAGATTACGCAGGAAGCCGTCGATTGTGCGAGACGGCTGGTGAACGAAGGTGACACCGCTATCGACATCGGTGCGTACACAGGTGACACCGCGGTTCCGCTGGCAATCGCCTGCGGTAAGGACGGTTGTGTGTTTGCCCTCGAACCCAACCGGTACGCCTTCCGGATACTCGAAAAAAACGCCGAATTGAACCCGGAGAAAACCCGAATCGTCCCCTTGAATATCGCTGCAACACAAGACGATGGCACATACATCTTCCATTACACCGACGCGTCGTTCTGCAACGGGGGTTACATGTCCCAAATCGCGTACAAGCGCCACCGGCACAAGTTCCCACTCGAAGTGGAAGGCAGGAATTTGGACCGGCTGCTGCGCGATAAATACCCCGATCGCTTGAAGAAGTTGTCTTTCGTCAAGATCGACGCCGAAGGTTACGACAAAGACATCATCGTCTCGATCATGAATCTGCTCAAAGATTTCAGGCCGGTGATCCAGTGCGAGGTGTTCTTGAGGCTTAAAGAGCAGGAGCGCTGCGATCTCTACGACATTATTCGTCGGGGAGACTACGTGCCTTTCAAATACGAAGGGTCCGCCAACCCCATAGGTGACCGGTTGTCGAGAAAAGACATGTTCAAGTGGAAGCACTTCGATATATTAGCTTTACCGAAAGAATCTACCTGATCGCGTTTCCTGCTTTAATGGCATCATCTACCGCTTGATAAATTACCAGCACAAGAGTAGCCGCGCCGATGGCGATGTCACCGAGCGGAACTTTGCGAACCCTGGTCGAGACGCGCTTTCATCTCGGCGACCAGGACGTTGAATTCTGTTTGGTCGTGAAGGGATTTCAAATCTGAGTCACTGAAGATGATGGGTTTGGCAAATCCGCGGCGAACCGACTCCCGTAGGAATAAAATTGCAGCATCGCGGTGACCCTGCAATGCCGACACACACGCAAGATTGTAGTAAGTGTCAGCCAACTCCGGATGGTCCCAGCGCAGGTAGCTGCTGCGAATTTCGAGCGCGCGTTCGTGGATCTTCTGCGCCTCGGCGTAGTCACCGGACGCGGAGAGTAGGTTGGCCATATTATTGAGAGCGTTGGCGAGAGCGGGGTGGTCCGGTCCGAGTACTTTTTCCTGGATGGCCAGGGCGCGGGCGTTGAGTGGTCGCGCGGCGTCGAAGTCACCGAGACTCCAATACGCGTTGGCGAGGTTTCCCAACACGACTGCTACTCTGGGGTGATCTTCGCCGAGCGCTTTTTCACGTATGGCGAGTGCACGCTCGTACAGAGGAATTGCCGATTCGTAGTCTCCTGTGGCGACGTGGACGTTTCCTAACAGGTTCAAGCTGTTTGAGACATCCGGATGGTCCGGCCCAAGCGTATTCTCACGGATTGCCAGGGCACGCTCGTGTAGTCCCCGCGCTTCGTCGAAGCGACGGGTTCTGTTGTGGACATTTGCCATGCTGCTAATCGTCCGCGCGACGTCGGGGTGTTCGGTATCGAGCGCCTTTTCCTGTACGTGGAGCGCGTGCTCGAATAGCGGAAGTGCCGCCTGGTAATCGCCGATTTCGCTCATGAGCCATCCGAGTTCTAACTCGCTTCGCGCCACGTCAAGCGCGTCCTCACCCAACTCCCGTCGCCTCGTCTCCAGCGCATTCTCCAACAACGGCCGGGCGTCGTCGTAAAGTCCGAGTCTCCGATACACGCGACCCATCGTGGTCATCAGTCTGGCTTGTACGAGCGGCTGATCCGCCAACTCTCGTGCGATCTTTTCTCCGCCATTATCGAGTATCTCCCGAGCCGTGATCGAATTACCTCTCGCCTCGCCCGGATCGGACACGGCAAAGAGCCCCTCCAAGAATTCCGATACCTGACGGGACGCTTCCGCTTCTTCGTGCGCTACGCGCTGCGCCCGAACCGCCCGGAATAGTCCTATGGTAGTGCCGGTGATACCCAGGATCAGCGCGGCAAGTACCAACGCTCCGGCTGCCACTCCGGTTTTATGTCGCGCGACGAATTTCCGGAATCGGTACACGGTACTCGGCGGACTCGCTTGGACCGGTTGATGGACCAGGTGGCGTTCGATGTCGGCGGCGAAATCCGACGCCGACGCGTACCGGCGTGTACGGTCTTTTTCCAACGCCTTCATGACGATCCAATCGAGATCGCCACGAAGCCGTTTGGACAACGCGGCCGGATCGGTGCCGCGTTTTTCTGCCACAGTCGACGATTGGTCTTTGAGGCGCGTTACGCGCGTGCTGGGCCGGGCGGGCTGTTCCTCGCGGATCTTCCGGCGAATGACGTCCAGCCCTCCCTCCCTGAGCTCCTTCGAGTCGAATGGAAGAGCGCCAACCAAAAGCTCATACAACAAAAGGCCAAGAGAGTACACATCGGTACGGGTGTCGACGTCCAACCCCGTAAAATCCGCCTGCTCGGGGCTCATATACTCGGGTGTACCGATCAACTGGCCATGTTCTGTAAAGAGCGTTCGTTCGGTCAAGCGTTGCGCAGTCGCCTTTGCAAGACCGAAGTCGATGATTTTTGGGATCGGTTTTTCGCCTTGAACGGCCACCAATACGTTGGAGGGTTTGATATCTCTGTGGATGATACCCTTTTGGTGTGCGTGTTGAACTCCGTCACAAACCTGGCGAAACAACTCGAGTCGGGCTCGCGTGGGCAGACAATGCCTGTCACAGTAATCGGTGATTGGCACCCCCTTCACGTATTCCATGGCAAAGAACGGCTGGCCGCGTTCCGTTATGCCCGCGTCGAATACACGGGCGATGCCGGCGTGGTCCATCAGCGCCAAAGCCTGTCTCTCCGACTCGAACCGAGCGACGATTTCCTTGGTGTCCATCCCCAGCTTGATGACCTTGAGGGCCACCTTTCTGCGGATCGGCTTCCTCTGTTCCGCCTCGTATACCTCCCCCATACCTCCCTCGCCAACCTTCTGCAGGACGCGGTAATTCGGGATCGACACATCCGTGGCGTGCGATGACGAATCGACCACAGTCGCATCATCGTTGTAAGAGACCGTATCGTCGCGTTCTTCCCTCAATCTATCAGCTCCTGGTTAGTACGCTGGCACGGCTGGCGCCGTCCTTATAGTCCACTAACCCTCTCCCCCGCTACCGCCACCCGTCGCGCCGTTCAGTTTGTTGAGTAATAAGCTGGCGTCCTCCACATCGAAAAAGCTGATCGCTCTTACGGGACCGTCACCGTACTTGATCGACGCCGAAGGGCCCGTCGACAACTGAGCGACTAGCGATTCCACCCAAGAGATCAGGGCCCGTTGTAACTCGTCTGCGTCGATCAAACCTTTGCCGCTCACCTCGTTGAACTCGGCGGCGAGCAATTCTCTCTTCAACTGCATCACCGGGTCCTTTGAATTGTCGCTCAAAATGTCGAGCGCCTCTCGAAGTTCATTGCCGGGTGTGAATTGAAACGGCTCGGGGAGAAACAACATCTGAATATCTTCTAGAAACAACGCCATGGTCGTCGGGTCGAACTCGCTCTGTCCTTTGCCCCCGTTGATGGCCGATCTTATTTCTCTCTTCCAAAACTTGATCGGCTCCCCGTCTGTCAACAGCACTCCGGTATCCAGATCGACGATGATTTTGTCTGCTTTGGGGTCATACCCGAAGTTGTTGCCGGGAGAATCGGGACCGACAGTGACGATCACGGTCGTGGGTCCGCTGGGGCTAAAAGACTCTGCCAGTTCTTCGTTAAAGTCATCTGCAGACGTTGCCGCGTCGATACGAAGAGTGAAGGTGCCCGAGAGGCGAAGAAAGCTGTAGGTTCCGCTCGCATCCGTCGTGTAAGTCTCGATCCCTCCGTTCCCATCCTCCAATGTCACCGTGACGTTTTCGACGCCGGGTTCGTCGGCGCCGTTTAACACTCCGTTGCTGTCCGCATCGATGTAGACGGTCCCGGAGATTTCGAAACCGCCGCACGGCCCGGCGATTTCTGCAAGGCCGACTTCCGTGCCGGCCTTCACCGCTGCCCTGATTACGCCCATCGGAACATCTCCTGCGAACGTCACCGAGTAGCTGCGACTTTCGTTGGTTCCCAACGTCACGTCCCACTTGACGCTGTAGAGACCGGTGAGCGGATTGATGCCGATGGTGCCACCGGCGGGACTGGTCGACAGAACCTCGGGCGCGCAGTCGGGAATTTCCAAAGCAAAATGACTCAGCGCGTGCTCCGCCCCCATACCAGAAACGGTGTAAGAAAACGTCGTATTTCCGCCGGATAACTGCCGGCCGTCGAACTGTACATCGTAGCCGTCGATAACGATCGATGACGTGACAGCGGACGCACCGCCGGCTAGCGCTACCGAATCCGATCCACCGGGCGGATTCTGAATGGACATGGGCTCGTCGTGGCCGCTGCAACCGACAATCGCGACTGCAAGAACGATTGCTACCAACACGAATTTTCTCGATTCAATCATGGACGATTCCTCCTGACATATGTTCACATTTCAGCACCGGGCTCTTCCGGCACCTCGAACCTCGGATCTTAGCTAACGTAAACTTTCTCGCACCGTGTAATTAGGTAATACTAACAATTTTAGGCATTCTGCGCAACGTTGATTGTGCCCGCGTACTTCTTGTGAAAACTTTCCCGAATCGAGAACACGGCCGTTGACCGCTCTGCTTCGTGTAGGTCGCATCAAGGACACCCTTGACGCCACCTTTATACCTGTGATTACTTTTGCTCCCGGGCGAGCTATTTCACTATAATGAAGCAAATGAGCTCGAAGAACGGCATGTACATACACGGCACCGATCCCGATGAACAGCGCCGCCTGTCCAAACTGAACGACCTTTTGAACGAGCGTTCGCTTCGCGGTATGGATATACACCTAGGCGATCGCATCCTCGACGTCGGGTGCGGTCTGGGGCAGCTGACGCGCGCAATGGCCCGTAAGGCCGGATCTGACGGCGTCGTGGTTGGCATCGACGAAAGCCGGGCTCAAATCGAAGAAGCGATTCGCCAGGCGTCGGCCGCGGGCGAAGGGAACCTGGTTGAGATTCGCCTGGGAAGTGCCGCCGAGCTGCCGCTGGCCGATGATGAATGGGGCACTTTCGACATTGCCCACGCTCGTTTTTTGTTGGAACACGTGCGATATCCGGAGACCGTTGTCGAGTCGATGTTTCGGGCCGTGCGTCCGGGCGGGCGGGTGATAGTCGAAGACGACGATCACGACGTGCTGCGACTGTCTCCCGAGGTCGAGGGATTCGAAGAATTGTGGCGGGGCTACATCGCGATGTACCGAGCTCTGGGGTGCGATCCGTATGTCGGCCGCCGATTGGTCACACTACTGCGTCACGCCGGCGCCGTGTCGACGAGGAATGATTGGAAATTTTTTGGCGGATGCCACGGCGTCCCTTTGTTCAAAGAACTGGTGGCCAATTTCGTCGGAATCATAGACGGCTGCCGCGACACACTTGTTGTGAACACCGACCTCGACGACGACGCACTTGACAAAGGCTTTCGGGCTTTCTTGGACTGGAGCAAGCGACCCGACGCGTCGATGTGGTACGGGACGTTCTGGGCCGAAGGCGCAAAGGCGGATGTCGGCGCGCAAGACGGCAACGCCGACGAGGCATCCCGGCCCATCCACCTGAGTACGACGACCGAAACTCATACGCGAACCATCGATAAGCTGGCCGCGATGCGATTTCTCGCGGACTCAGCACGCGACCTAAACTCTACGCTCCAACTGGATGAAGTGTACCGCAAGATCGCCGAACGCGTTCGAACGTTTGTCGATTATCATTTGTTCTGCGTGATGTTGTGGAACGAGCGCACGAGGCTTCTCGATTTCAACTACTCGTTGTGCTTCGGTGAGCACATCCCGCTGGAGGGCGGATTTCCGCTGGGGCACGGGCTTTCTGGCACCGCAGCCAAGGAACGTCGACCCGTGCTCGTAGCAAATGTTCTCGAAGACTCCCGCTACGTTCGCCATCGCCACCCCGAGGTCGAAATTCGATCCGAACTGGCCGTCCCGTTAGTCGTACGCGACCGGCTGATCGGGGTGCTAGATTTGGAAAGCACAGAGTTCGGCGCGTTCAACGAAGAACACTCTGAACTGATCTCAGCGCTCGCGCGTCACATCGCCATCGCCATCGACAATGCCCGTTTGTACGGGACTGTGTTGGCCAATGAGACGCGTATGGAGGACGAGCTCAAAACGGCGCGCGCCATTCAGAACGGGCTCCTTCCGTCGAAGCCGCCGGACGTCGACGGCCTCGAGATCGGTCTGGCGTACTCCCCCGCAGCCGCCCTCGCCGGCGATTTTTTCGATTTCCTGACTATCGACCAAGATCGAATCGCATTCGCCGTGGGAGACGTGTCCGGAAAAGCGACTCCTGCCGCGTTGTATGGATCTCTGGTGGTTGGAATCATCAGAGGGCACGCGCTGCGTCAGATGCATGTGCTGGATCCCCGGAGCATGATGGCGCATGTTAATGATCACCTCGGCCGTTTGAACATCGAGGGGCGTTTCGCCGTAATGGCGTACGGAATCATCGATGTCCGGACTCGTGAACTGACATTCGCAAACGCGGGATTTCCGTTTCCCTTTCTCGTACGGAATGAAGACGTGCAACAGATCGATCTCCCCGGGTTACCCCTCGGCGTGGAGACTGACACAAGGTACGAGTCCGTGACCATGTCGCTCAAAAGTGGCGATGTGCTCGCATTCTGTTCCGACGGTTTTACGGATTGTGAAGACACGAAGGGTAGGCCGTTTGGAGAGAAGCGACTCGAAAACATCTTTCGGGAGTACGCGAACCGAACAGCGCAGGAGATTGCGACGGGACTATTGCAAGCAACCGACCGGCACGCCGCTTCCGACACCGAACATACCGATGATCGCACCGCGGTGATCATCCGCTTGCTCTGAAAAGCGTGTTGTGGACCTCAATACAGGGACTTGAGTGACCCTGTTTCCAAGTGGCAGTAATTCAACGCTTTGCGCGCGGCATTGCTGGTGGGTTCGCCCGAAGGTCTGGGTGTAAGAAACTCCGTTCTCGATCGTCTAATGGTCTGGCGCATGCAACATTTCATTGGTTCCGCATCCTAAATCTCCACACAGAATTATTAACCGGTATCGACGGAGGGAGTTCACCGTGAATATCACTGCAAAAGTACGTCTGTTTGTTCTCTTGGTTTTCAGCGGTCTCGTCATGATTTCAGCCACCGCCTTTGCGGACCCTTGTCTGGTTGTTTATCCCGTTTCTCCCGCGAAGTACCACTATGATGTCAACGAGCACTACACCGTCACGGCGGGTCACCCACTCTACGACCCAATGTATGATCGCGGCGGCGAAGTGCTGATCGATATAAACACGGACGAAATCGCCTATAACGTCTACCAGATTCCCAACCTGGTTGGTTTTGAGCAGTCGACGAACGGCCAGGAGGGATATTTTTTCATCGGAAGCTATTTTGAGTTGATTGTGGATGGATTCAGCAACGAGCCCACGACATACGAAAACATTATCGTTGTTTTTGAGCCCGATCCCGATTATTGCGACCCCATGATCAGCGTAGATGGGGACCCTGTCGTCGGCCTCCGTTACCCGTTGGGTGACCTGGTCGTTTCGACGCCGACGCCGGACGGCAACAATTACAGTGACACCATCACCAAACACGTAACCTGGAGCGGATGTTACGGTGTCCGCATGTGGGCCTTTGCCGATAACAACTACGACGGCATCCACGACGGCGGCGAGTGCTTTACGGCGTTCTCGCACGACTCTACCGTCCCCGTGACCGAGGCGTCCTGGGGCGCTATCAAAAACCTTTACAGCGAATAACGTTACGCTTACGCAAACCGGGTAGACGCGGCCCCGATGAAGATGATATTATTCTCACATGCAGGAAGCATCATCGAACCTCTTAAGGGACCCCGGCTCAAAGAGCATGAGCCGGAACCCCTCGGAATGGGTCGATCTTCACGGGGACGCGCTATTCCGGTTTGCAATTCTCCGCGTCGAGGATGTGCACCTCGCCGAGGATCTCGTTCAAGAGACGTTTTTGTCGGCGCTGCGGGCAATCGACCGGTTCAGGGGCGGCTCTTCGCTTCGCACGTGGCTCATCGGAATATTAAAACGCAAGATCATCGACCATTTCAGGAAGAACGTGATCGAGATCCCCAACGCAGACCTCACGTTGTGGGACGAAGAAGACGACCGGGAGTTTTTCGATAAGACAGGACATTGGAAACGGTCTCTCAAAGACTGGAAGGAATCTCCGGAGAAATTGGTGGAAAACGGTGAATTCTGGGAAGCGTTTCAATCGTGTCTGTCGATGCTACCCGAGGCTCATCGCAGGGCTTTCACTCTACGCGAGCTCGACGGTTACAAAGGCGAAGAAATATGCGATGTTTTGTCAATAACTCCTTCGAATTTGTTTGTCATGATGCACCGAGCGAGGGCGAAACTGAGAAAATGCCTGGATGCCAACTGGTTTCTGGAACCTGCAGAGGAGAAAAAGTAACGCCATGAATATCAACTGCAAAGAATCATCGATACGGTCGTCGGAGCTGCGCGACCAAGAGTTGAGTGGAATCCGTAAGTTGGAGTTGTGGTATCACCTGATGATTTGCAGGTTCTGTCGAATTTACAACAAACAGATCAAAGTCTTGGGCCGCGTATCCCGCTTGATAGGAGAGACCTCCTGCGGTCTGACGGATAACGCTTCGGCAGCCGCAGCCAGTCACGTCAAGCTCTCTGAGTCCGCAAGATCACGTATCAAGAAAAACCTCGAAGTGTAACATCGTCCCTGCCTCCTACTCACGCGTTCACGGAAACTTGTTTACCCTTCCCAATTACTGTGATAGCGTGAGTCTTCGTGATACCTAACTCATAAGCTAACAAACAACTCCTAGAGGTCCGCATGATCGGCAAAAAGCTCGCCCACTACGAGATCCTGGAGCAGATCGGCTCCGGCGGTATGGGCGAGGTGTATCGCGCGCGCGATGAGCGGTTGTCGCGCGAGGTCGCCGTCAAAGTCCTGCCCAGTTCTCTTCTCGGCGACCCCGATCGCTTGCGCCGCTTCGAACAGGAAGCACGCGCAACCGGACAGCTCAACCACCCCAATATTCTGTCCGTTTACGATACAGGAGAGCACGAAGGCGTTCCTTTTGTTGTCGCCGAGCTCCTCGAAGGAAAAACGCTGCGCGAAATAAGTGCTGGGTCACCTTTGCCGGTGCGCAAGTCTCTCGACATCGCCGCGCAGATCGCACGGGGTCTCGCCGCCGCACATCGCAAGGGCATTGTTCACCGCGACCTAAAGCCGGACAACCTGTTCATCACTGACGACGGTCGGGTTAAGATTCTCGATTTCGGTCTGGCCAAATTATTACTACCCGAATCGGGTGAAACCGCCGCCGATGATGCGCCGACGCAGGCCCAAACCGACGTGGGTGCGGTCATGGGAACCGTCGGATACATGTCTCCCGAGCAGGTGCGTGGGCAAGAGGTCGACTATCGCTCAGACATTTTCAGCTTCGGGACGCTCCTCCACGAGATGCTAACGGGAGCGCCGGCGTTTCGGGCAGGATCTTCGGTGGAAACGCTCAATGCCATCTTGCGAAGCGAGCCACCCGAAGCATCGCGCACGAATCTGGACGTTCCACCGGGGCTCGATCGAATCATCCAGCGCTGCATGGAGAAAAACCCCGACGAACGTTTCCAATCGGCCAGTGATCTGGGATTTCAATTGGAGGCGCTAACGACACCATCTGGCCTAATTACAAAGCCACTGCTCACCGAGATCCCCCGTCGTCGATCTGCGGCTCGCCCGTTGCTGGTGGCAACCGTCAGTCTTGCGGCCATCGCGGCCGCGTTTTTCGTCGGAAAACAAGCCCGGCCTCCTGAGTTATCACCGACTTATACCCAGCTCACCTTCCGGCAAGGAACCATATATTCGGCCCGCTTCGCGCCCGAAGGACGATCCATCATATACAGCGCGGCCTGGGACGGCGCGCCGACCAAGCTGTTCACCACGCAACCCGGCAGTCCGGGTTCGAGGTCACTCGATCTGACGCGCGCCGAGGTTGTTTCCGTTTCCCGGACCGGCGAACTCGCCATACTACTCGATCCCGCATTCACCATGGGATGGATGAGGAGCGGCACGCTGGCGCGCGTACCCCCAGTCGGAGGAGTCCCGAGAGAGATTCTGGAGAACGTTCAGGACGCAGATTGGAATCCCGACGGGGTAACTCTCGCGGTGGTGCGAGACCTCGGGGGCAAATATCGCCTGGAATACCCGACCGGCAACGTGCTTTTTGAGACGGAGGGTTGGCTTAGCTGGCCACGGTTTTCCCGGGATGGCCTTTGGATCGCTTTTCATCATCACGAGCGCCGCGGCGACAACCGAGGCCGCGTCGTTGTCGTCGACCTCAAAGGGGACGCCAAATATTTGTCGGACAGCTTCAGTAGCATGGCGGGTTTGGCCTGGTCGTCTTCTGGCAGGGAAGTTTTGTTTACAGCCGGACGAGTGGGAATGGTACGGGCGCTGTACGCGGCCGACTTGGCGGCCAATCAGAGGCTGGTTGACGGAGCCCCCGCCGACATGGTTTTGCAGGATGTTTCCGACACGGGTGACGTCCTGTTGATCCGCAACACGGCTCGGCGAGGCATGATCGGTCTCGCACCGGGTGAAACCGATGAAAGAGACCTTTCTTACCTCGACTGGTCTCGTCCGAGTTCGATCTCCGCGGATGGGAAGTGGCTCCTGTTCGAAGAACAGGGCCAGGGCGGAGG
>CBDVBX010000069.1:0-15460 GCA_965372335.1 uncultured bacterium
CGCGGAAGAAACAACAGTAAAGCAACGAGAGAAGAAACTCTGGGCGGAACTTCTATCTCAACGGCATTTTTATCCCGAAAACACAGCTGCTCACAACAGTATCATCAATGATCTACAAATCGGCCCTCGGACTCTCCCACTGATTCTGCGCCTGACTTGATCTCCCCATACGAATCCGCGCTGCAGCCACCGTACTTCTATTCATTACTTTCTTTTCAAAGGAGGTGGAAACCATGTTGAAGCATGGTTTTCCGGCGGCGCGACTGATTCTTTTGGCCGCGCTTGTTTGTGCCTCGGCGGCGCCGGCCCCGGCGGTCGAGACCCTTTTGACACTCGACGGCGAGGCGGCGGGGGACCAGTTCGGAGGCTGGATCAGCACGTCGGGTGATTTCAACGGCGACGGCTACAAAGACTTCGTAGTGGCCGCCATAGCGAACGCCGCCAACGGCACGCAGTCGGGCCGCGCCTACGTGTACCTGGGCGGTCCAGTACCCGACGGTGTTCCCGACCTCGTCCTCACGGGATTAACGGCGGGGGACCGGCTCGGCTACGCCGCCGCAGTCGGCGACGTGAATAATGACGGCTTCGACGACTTTGTCGTCAGCGCGTCCGGGAACGTGGGACAGATACCCGGACCCTGGACTCCCGGAAGCGCCTATCTCTATTTCGGCGGACCGACGCTCGACGCGGTCCCCGACGTGGTGTTCAACGGCGAGTACCCGGCCGACATGTTTGGAGGCAGTCTTGCCGGCCTGGGGGATCTCAACGCGGACGGCAACGATGATTTCATCATCAACGCGTTATGGTGGCCGAACAAGGGTTACCGCGGCAAGGCTTACATCTACTTCGGCGGCCCCGGACTCGACAACGCGGCCGATATGACATTCTCGATTACGGAAGGCGAGTTGGGTCAAGGCGTGTGCCCGGGAGGCGACTTCAACGGCGACGGTTACAACGATCTCCTCATCGGCGCATACAAGAAGGACATGCCCGCTTTTGACTCGGGCGCGGCGTGGCTCTACTTCGGCGGGCCGGGTCTCGACGCGGTCCCCGAGTTCACGTTCGGGGGAGAGAATTGGGGCGACTGGTTCGGAAGCTCCATGGACTGGGTCGGTGACCTCAACGGTGACGGCTACAACGACCTCGCGATTGGTGCGAGCAGATACCCGAGCCTTGGTGACCGGGGACGAGCTTATGTTTTCTTCGGCGGTCCCACCCTCGACACGACACCCGATCTCGTCATCACCGGTGTGGCCAACGGCGACTACTGCAGAACCGTTGCCGGCGTCGGCGATATCAACTGCGATGGATTCGACGATCTTGCGGTCGGTGCTTTTGGCAACGACGACGCGGGAACCGACGCTGGAAAGGTCTACTTCTTCTTCGGCGGCCCCGGCATCGACGCCGTCCCCGATTTCGAAATGACAGGCGCGGCGGCCGGCGACGGTTTTGGTCTGAGCGTCAGGGGCCTGGGTGACATCAATGGAGATAGCAGGCCCGACATCGCCGTCGGATCGCCCTACCGCAACGGCTCGACCGGCCGGGTGAACGTTTACACGCTCGGTCCACCTTGCATCGCTTTGGACATAAAGCCGAGGTCGTGCCCAAACCCGCTGAACGTCAAGATCTTCGACAAGAAGCCCCCGCCAAACGGGAAAGCAAAGAAGGGTGGCGTACTTCCAGTCGCCGTTCTCGGGTACGACGTGTCCCTGATCGACGTTTCTTCGCTCCTGCTCGAGGGCGTGGCTCCGCTTCGCCACAGTTATGAGGACGTCAGCACTCCCGTGCAAAACGGTGACGAGTGTGACTGCACAAGTGCGGGACCCGACGGTACGATGGATCTCACACTCAAGTTCCTTAAGAGAGATATTGCTGCGGCGATCGGAGCTGTGTTCGATGGCGACGAGATCGCCCTCACTCTTACGGGGCAGTTGCTCGATGGAACGCCGTTCGAGGCCAGCGATTGCGTGCGGATTCTCTCGAAGAGAGAGGATCCATCATTGAGCGCCGACTCCGATGAGGTGGTCCTGAGACCGGCGGTGCCAAACCCGTTCAACCCGGTCGCACGGATCAGCTACGTCCTGCCGAGAGAAGATTTTGTGGAGCTGTCGGTGTTCGATGTCACCGGCAGGCTTGTGGAAAACCTGGTTGCCCAGGTACAGCCCGTCGGCAGGCACATCGTTGAATGGAATGCCAAAGGCATGCCGAGTGGGATCTATTTCTATCGCATCAAAGTGGGTGACTTCACCGCGACGCGTAAAATGGTCCTTCACAAGTAGGTGACAATAGTGTCATACAATGCACCTACACTCCGAGGGGCGTCAGGCCCGAGCGGGTGTGAGGCACATTAATGTCATATAATGCGCTTTATGCCCGGAGGGCGTTGCGGCGTTGCCGCGGCGTCCGACGGGTATAGGCACCTTCTACCAACACCAAAAGATTCCCGGCATCGATCGACTGCGGTGCCGGGAGTTTTTTTGTGCCGCACGATGATCTCGTGTCAAAATAAAAACCAACGCCGGCCACGAAACCGGCGTTGGTGAGTTCGCGGATGTGGCGGCATGACCGCTCTCCGCTATGTAAAGAACTCCAATCCGTCAGAAGCTCATGCGCGCCGCAGCCCGTAAGACGTAGTACGATCCTGTCTCGTCTCCGTATACGTAGGATGCATTGTCGCTGAGATCAGCGTAGTTGAAGTCGAGAGTGCCCTTCCACAAAGCCGAGAACCGGTAGTCGAACCCGAGCGTCAACCGCCACAGGGCGAAGTCGATGTCGGAGTAGGTGTGGATATGGCTCAAGTCGTAGTCCATGTGCTCCAGCTCTCCGTCCAGCTGGTCTTCCACGCCGGACAAGTCGACCTGGTCGAGCATGCCCGTGGACTTGTTGTACACGACGGTCCCAAACAACCGGACCTCTCTCGTCGGAACGTAACTGGCCGTCAGGTAAATGTTGTGAACCTGGTTCGTCCAGTCGGCCGGGGCGAAGGCGGAACCAAAATGCAGCTGTCGAACCGTATCATCCGGAGCGACACCAACTGTGTCGCTAAATAGATGACCCGCTCAGCCATCGAAGAGTGGTATCGCGATCGGCCCCCTTGATTTGGAATAGTCGTACGTATAGCCGGCGTTCAACGTGACTTTATCGCACGGCGTCATCACCAGGTTGACGTTCGGTTGTATCAGGTAGTGGTGAACGTCGAGTGTGTCGAGATCGCTGTTCTTGTCGTACACCGTCCGCAGCGCCGCGTTCACGACTAAGCAATCGGTCGCCTTGATCCCGCCCTTGAGTTGGAGCTCGTGAGCGTCGGTCGGAAGCGACGTCACGTTGAGGAAGCGCAGTGCCTCGCGTTGGTAGTAGAAGGCCCACCTCGGCGATGTAAACTCGAGGGTCTCACGCCCGCTCGCTTCGAGAAGCCCTCGCGCTGTCCGCAACGGATCCTGGGTGTTTTCGTAACGGTACTTGACCATCCCGTTCAACTTCATCCCGTCGCGGTAGCGAACCCGGCCCTGGAGGGCGAATTGCTTGGTGTTGTAGGTCGTCTCAGGCGTCGGGTAATCGACACGGCTTACCTCTTTGTAACCGCCGAGGAGCGACAAGGTCGTCCGTTGCGTTAGCCTGGTGATCCACTCGAGATCACCTTTGCCTTCGATGCGACTCAACGACGAATAACGCATCCAATCGAAGTTGACCGGGTTGTTGTCGGGCCGTCCCTCACGCCACGTAGGAAGGTCAATGAATACGTTGTCGACCTGTCGACTTAGCCCAAAGAGCCTCAACACCAGCCGGTTCTTTTTCGATACCGGCACGGCGTAGGCGAGGTTGCCGCTGATCGCATCTGCCTTGAGCGTGGTCCGTTTGTTCTCCGTCTGGATATAGCCCAGCGAGCCGTTCAGCCGGCCCTTCCACACTTTCCCGCGGATCTTGCCGTAGTGCGCGTACTTTTCGGTCTCCGGAAGAGCACCGAAGTCCAGAATCGCATTTTCGTATATCACGCGCGTCTGAAATTCGGCTCCCGAGCCGCCGTTGACGGGGTGGATAGCCGGATCGTAGTGGGCTTCGGGATCCGGCACGTTCGATTTGAACTCGCGGTAGTCGAAGACGTATTCCAGGTCGATCTTGCTAATAGTTCCAGCGATGCCGGCACGAACGCTGTGGGTCTCTTGCTCGAGGCCCAACTCCTGCGACTCGACGTGGCAACTAAAGCAGTGGCTGATCGCGAGTGCCTGGTCGTTGCCGTCCTCGAATATCGAGCGGTGCGCCACGTTCAAGGTGACGTTGCCCTTCTTCGAAAGCAAGACCTTCAAGCGAGTAACCACCTGCTTCCTGTCCATGGCATAGTCGACGCCTTCGTCGAGCAGCGCGTGCGTGACCATTTTGCCTCCCGGATGGTCACCGAGCCATTCTCTCGTTTCCAGGTTGGCGAGTTGGTCTTGACCGTAGTTGCGAATCATCGAGATGTAATCGACGTCGAATGTAATGCGGTCGGACTTTTGGACGTTGAGATGGCCAAATATGTTCTTGCGGTCGTAATGGTACGCGGAGATCGTTACGGAGGCGTCCTTTTTGCGCGCGCTCAAGTCGAACTTGAGCTCAGGAAACGTCCCCTGCTCGTTGTACTCATACATACCGACCCGCGCCCGGTAGCCGTCCCATCCCGTGTAGTGGGCTCCCAACCACAGTTTGTAGTCGACCAGCGCACTGTCCGCCTCCTGGGCAAACACCGAAGTGGATACCACCAGGAGGGCGAGAGCCAGTAAAGCGATTTTGCAAAGCTGTTTCATGTCATCTCCCTCCTCGGTTATCTCGTCATCGCTCTGCCCTGTCCAGAGATCGACTGCGACGGCAGATCGCTGCCGTGGATCTCCGAATGGCATTGCGTGCACTTGGTGAGCATGGCTTGCTTCCACCCGTCCGGCGTCGATACGCCGCCGCGCTCGGGCGCTTGTGGAACATCGAATTCTCCGTCGACGCCCACGATTCCGGCGTGGAAATGCATCGCGTGACAATTGAGGCACAGAGCGGGTTCGCCTTGTTTCAATAAGCTGTTCGCGACCGATCCGTGCGGCGTGTGGCAGATCAGACAGTTTTCCGTCACCGGCGGGTGTTCGAATATAAACGGCCCTTCCATCCGAGCGTGACACTGCAAGCACGACTCCCGCGCCGTGAAGTCCTGCATAAACGGTTGTTCGCCGCCGTGGACCTGGTGGCAGTCGTTGCATTCCATCTTGCCCTCGGCGAGCGGATGGCGCGACGGCATGAAAGTCGCCGCTTTAACCTCGCTGTGACATTGGTAGCACTGCTCGGTAGGCCTCTCGTACTGTTTTGTGCCGTACGAGACGTGGATCTTGTGACAATCGGCGCACTCGATACCGTTGTTTCGGTGCATCGACGCTTCCCACCCCTCGAACATGTAGTCGTTGTGGCAGCCCAGGCACGTCGATTCGTCGTCGATCATGTCCATCTTCGCCGGGTTGAAGATGTCCGCGGGATCCTCGCTGTCGATGTGCTTGTCACCCGGACCGTGGCACGCCTGGCAAGAACCTACCTTCGGCATCGCTTTGCCAGAAAAGTAAGACCCATGCCCGGTGTTGAGAAAACTTTCACTAATGTCGGCATGACAATCCTCGCACGCGTCGCTATCAGCCCACTTGGCGTCGTCGGCTTGCGCCGACGCTATTAGCCAACTGAGCGAGAGCATTGTCACGAGGATCACACCTCCCATTAGCAACTTTGATGTTTTGGCAACCGCCATACTGACCTCCTGTTTGACGGAACTCCTCATGTGATTGATCGTCATCGCTTCTTCAATCCGTAGACGTAAATGGGAACGTTGTTGGCGATGATCTTGGCAGGATCGTGAACCCTGCCCTGCATTCCCTTCCAAAGTGAAAAACCCAAAGCGCAGTCGAATACCATCCCCACAAAACAACGAGCCGTAATCTCGTTGTTCTTTTCGACCACGTCTCCAGCCGCGTGCAATCTGTCGAGACTTTTAATGAGGAACTTGATGTACTTGCCGCGCACCACATCAAAAACGTGTTTCGCCTTGTCGTGTCCTTCCAACGCGGAGTAAAGGAGGAGGCGGCACAAATCCGCGTGCTCTCGGTACCACGTTAGGATGTGGTTCGCCATCTCCGTCAACAACGTCTCGACGTCGTCGACATCTTTGAGTCCGTCGAAGACGCTCTGGTCGGCAAGGCGCGATTCAACCGAGTCCAACACTGCCAGGTAGATATCTTCCTTCGAGCCGAAATGGCGGTACAGAGCGGCCTCGGTAATACCGCACGCCTTCGCGAGTCGCTTGGTGGTTACTTTTCGGTAACCGTCACGACTGAACAGCTCCGTCGCCTCTACGACGATCTGCTCTGCTCGGTTCTGTGGTGGTTTGGACATATCCATCCATCCGCTGGTTAGTAAATACTTACTAACGTAGTTTAGCGAGGTTTGTGCCCCGGTCAAGGTATTTTGGCGAATTAACGGTCTTTTTTTCGTGATACTGAGAGACTGCCGCAGCGAGTCGTCATCATGGGGAAGCAAATCATCATAACCAATTATCGTTAAATTTCTTACGAAAACGCACCTCATCACCGGCTCGGATATTGAGAGTTGCGGACTAAAGTTTTGTCTGATACTATCTTATTGGCGCCGTGTGACTTTTAACCGCAGGGACGTCGTTGGTGGGCAATCTTGTGACCGACCAGCGATATCGGTCTGCACGGTTATCCGACTGCTCACACTTCTACTTCCCTTCTCGTCGCTTTTTGCGAGCGGGCCTCACCCAGGATACCCCACGAGCCAGCCGCCCCGATTGCGGTCTTCTAACCGGCCCCGAATTCGGCAAATCGTATCCTTATTCACTCCTCCCAGCAAAGAAAGGGGTGGGTTATGAATCGTCTCAATGCCCTACTGCTAATGGGGGTATTCGCACTGCTCTGGCAGGGGCCTGCCGGGGCGCAGAACAACATCCCGTACGACGTGATGGGTAGCGGGGGCGGCCAAAGCACCGACGGTGTCCGGTATCTGCAGGACACAGTCGGTCAATCGGTCATCGGCATTGTCACCAATGCGGCCAATACACACAAGATCGGCTACTGGTACTGTGTCGACGCGCTTCATATCGGGCCCACGAGTGCGGTGTTGATCACGGCGTTCAGCGCGTCCGCGACGAAGGGCGGCGTCGAACTGCGGTGGACGATCGGAACCTCGGACCGACTCGAGGGATTCAATATCTATCGTTCAAACGACCGCGCCGGATCGTTTGAACGCCTCAATGCATCTGTTCTACCACCCGATGAAGATTTTTTGTTTCGCGACACGCGCGTCCGACCCAAAACGACGTACTGGTATCGTCTGGGCGCCGTCGATGCCGACGGTGAGTTTTTCTCGCAGTTGATTTCGGTCGAGACACCCGAGGGAAAAACGGCACTCCGTCAGAACTATCCCAATCCGTTCAACCCGCAGACAACAATTTCCTTCTATTTGGCCGAAACGGCGAAGGTCAGCCTGACGATTTACGACGCGCAGGGAAAACGAGTCCGAAGGCTGGCCGACGGGGTGAGGAATTTCGGCAACTACGAAATTGTATGGGACGGTCAGAACGACCGCGGCGAAATGGTCAGTAGCGGGATCTACTTCTATCGTCTCGTAGCGGGGAAAACGATCGAAACCAAGAAACTCACACTGCTCAAGTAGATTCTGAATCCCGAAAGGAAACTATGATGAAACGAGTGACTGCGATTACAACAATGATTGTGACGATACTGATCTCGATGGTCTTTGCGGAAGTACCGCCGCGGATAAGTTACCAAGGTGTGTTGACAGATGGAGGGGGCGGCGCAGTTCCCGACGGTGACTACCAAATCACATTCACAATATACGACGATCCGGGAGCGGCATCGGGACTATGGACAGAAACACAAACAGTGCCCGTTATTGGCGGTATCTTCAACGTGATTCTAGGCCAGGTCAATCCGATTGATATTCCGTTCGACGCCCCTTACTGGCTGGGTGTCAAGGTGGCGAGTGAGCCCGAGATGACGCCGCGAAGAGAGCTGACGACGTCCCCGTACAGTATGACCAGCAACATGTCGGCAAACGTGATGGGTGTCACCAACGTGTTCCCCTCGGACGGCAGCGTGGGTATCGGGACGACGGCCCCCGACCCCACCCACCTGCTGCACGTCATGGGGCTTGCCCGTTTCGAGTTGCCCACAGGTCAATTCGATATCACCACACCTGGGGGGAACCCCGGAATCATAGCGCTCGAAATCAACGGGCACCGGCGTGACATCTCTTTCAACCCCGAGGGGATGTACCTCGCCACCAGCGCGACGGGCAACGCGCCTTCCGCGAATAACGGGATTCGGATACTCGAAAACGGGAACGTGGGCATCGGCCGCAACCCCGGTCAGCGACTGGACGTCGGCGGCGCGATTCGCCTTGGCAACACGACGGGCGATCTGGATGGGTCCATTCGGTATACCGGGACAGACTTCGAGGGATACGACGGGACGGCGTGGAAGTCGCTCACCGGCGGTGGCGGCGGCGGGCTCCCGGCGGGGACGTTTGGTCAGACGCTCCGGCACGACGGAGTGCAGTGGGGGGCGACAAGCAATCTGTACAACGGCGGCAGCGACGTGGGCATCGGCACCACTCTGCCGACCGCCACACTGCACGTGGAGGCCGCGTCTGCCGGGGCAAACGATGTGGCGCTATTCAGAAACGGCGCGGTGAGCTTCGAAAACAACTACAATGGGACTCACTCGTTGTCAATCGTCAATACGGATCCCGGCGCCCAGTCACAGGAGAGAATCGACTTCACCGACGAGAACGGGTCGGTGACATTTATTGTGGCGAAGGATGACGACAACGCGGACGGCCCGGATCTCTTTATGCAAAACGGACGGCCCGGCGGAGACATCGTATTTTTGGCAAACAATGGAATCATGCAGGTGAAAAACGACGGCATGGTCGATATTGGCGACGCCATCAGAGATGGCTCTCTCAAGATCACCGGCTCGTCGCGGTCAATTCTAATGGACACGGGCCTGTCGGGAGACAATTCGGTGCAGTTACCCAACGGCGCGATATCCGACATGGAGATTTACAACGAACCGGGCGCGGTGAGTAAAACTTCCTCGGGACCGTCCATTACGCTTAGCGGAGGCGTCGATGTCTTGCTGTCTCAGACGATCACAGCGCCGAGCGCCGGCTACGCGCTGGTGATCGCAACTGGTGACTATACGAACAACCACGTCGTGGGCTCGAACAGCTATGCTATTTTTGGCGTATCCGCGTCGAATTCCGCTTTACCTACCAATCAAGAAAACTGGGAGGGGCGCGGTTCCCTGTCCCCTACGAATCGATATGAGGGCAGCGTCACTGCTCACGGGCTTTTCCAGGTAAACGCGGGCAGCAACACGTTCTATTTCTTGGGCGACGGGGAGGGCGGGGAGTTTATTGTCTACACTCAGCAACTAACGGTTGTCTTTATTCCTACGGCATATGGCACCGTCGAACCGACGGTCGCCGGTGGACCGACGGCAAACACACAGTTGCGCAAATCGCCGCGACAAGTGGAGCGAGATGTCGCCACGGAGGGCACCGCGGCCAGTGCCGACGACATCGCGAGGCTTCAGCGCGAACTCGACGAGCTTCGGGCTGAAATTCGCGAGCTCCGGAAGCAACGTGGACAGAATAGCGAGGATTGAGCGACCGGAATAGGCGAAAACTGACCTCAATCAGTCAAAAACTATCGGGCGCCTATTCCACTATAGCGTCTGGCGCGTAAATGCTAAATCGATACGAATGTCTGGTATGCGTGCCCGTGTCAGCGCCTGTAGGTAGCAGTTACGACTTGAATTAGGAGACCTGGAGGTGTAAACTGTATACTGTGACAAGATGGGGAGGTTCTCCATGTCAGTCCAGAAGAAAAAGCGAAGCCAGAAAGCCCGCACCCCCAAAGGACTCGCCTCGAAAACCAATCGGAGTCGGCGCACCACACCGAAGCCAACCACTCCCAGATCGAAAGCGCTCGCGGTGACCGGGCACACAACTAAAACGCGCAAACCAGCCGCCACGTCGGACGACCAGCTGGGAACGATGTTCCAGACTTTGGTCAAGAACGTCTTCGGCGTGATCATGGTCACAGCCTCCGACGGCACGATCCAGTATGTCACGCCCTCGGTCAATCGGGTGCTCGGGTACGATCCCGTCGACTTATTCGGCAAAAAAGCTTACGAAATCCTCCACCCCGACGATTTGGAGGCGTGCAAAAAAATCATGAAGACGGTCGCAGCCACGGGACGGGGTAGCGATCCGTTCGATGTCAAAGCACGTCATTGGGATGGGACTTTCAGAATCTGCCGGACGGTGGTTCAGAAAATATCGGACGGCCTGGCATTCAGCTACCACGACGTCACCACGCAGCGGCGAACCGAAGAAGCGCTGCGACGTTCGGAAGAGAGGTACCGAAAGGCGTTCCGCAGCAGCCCCGACTCGATAACGATAACCGAGATGGCGACCGGTCGGTTTATCGAGGTCAACGAGGGATTCTCCCGGCTATTTGGCTACTCCACCGACGAGGTGATTGGTAAGTCCGCCATCGAGCTGGGAGTGTGGGAAAAAGCCGAGCATCGGGCACGCGTGGTAAAAATGCTCAAGCGTGACGGCGCGGTCCGCGATTACGAGTCGGATTTCGAAACCAAGGACGGAGACGTGCTTCGTTGTTTGGTCTCCGCGGAAGTGTTCGAGCTGGACGGCAAGCGATGTATGGTCACGATTGTGCGCGACATAACCGAACGCAAGCAGTACGAAGAGGAACTCGAACGTACAAGCAGAGAACTCGATCGAGAACGCAACGAACTGACAGAGAAAAACATAGCGCTAAAGCAGATCCTCGATCACATCGAACAGGAAAAGTCCGAGTACCGCAAAGACATCAGCTCACGTGTCGAGACGCTATTCAAGCCGATGATCGCCAAGCTGAAGCAGGGCGACGGCCGTCTCCGGAAGAAAGATCTCACCAAGCTCGAAAATGGAATCAATAGCATTGCAGGCGCAGGCATCGACCGCTACCAACAAAACCTCACCAAACTGACGCCGAGAGAATTGGACATCTGTGACCTGATAAAAAAGGGGTATTCGTCCAAGGAAATCGCCGCGTTTCTCAACGTCTCAGTCCCGACCGTACACAAACACCGCCAACTGATCCGCCGCAAACTCGAGCTGAACAATCAAGACGTCAACTTGGCTGCGTATCTTCGCTTGCGATAGTCGCGCGCCGACACCTTTGCGTAAAGAAAAGCCGGGAACGAATTCCCGGCTTTTCACATGTAGTAAAACTACTCGTGATCAGATGTGTGTCAAAAAAAACGGCGGGATTATGATGTAACGCTTCAGATGTTTTTCGGGACACAGTTGCGACTTGGGTGCCGGTTCCGAACCCCGCCGTATTTCCAGCAGCAGTGACTGCGATCACTAGAAACAATATCCATCAAAAGGGCACATCTCACAATGAGGGATAATTGCGTATATATTGGTATGGGCCCTCCAGACGCTTACTGAGGCATTTCGGGTTATCTATCTAAACGACAACATGTTGCGTTCTGAGGCCGCCGGCGACACGCCGGGAGGCTCTTTATCATTCCTGGTGCGCAACGAGAATGATACCGTCGTTGTTGGCCAATTCGAACTCGTCGACCGGCTCGCCGAGCGACAGATCGGACCGCACGATCCTGTAAACGGCGGGTAGCGGATGAGTGGTCGGATTCGCCCCCTCCGATTGGTTACGCGCCATGACCTTGACCAGGACCAAGACCCGCAACCCGTCGTCGCGAAGATGTTCGCGGCCGAGGATGTCGTAATCGGCGTGCGCAGCCCACACGAAATAGCGGTCTGTCCCCAAGTTGCCTTGAAAATCCGGCAGAGAGAATGAATTCGCGGTGGGTTGTCCGACGTCGAATTCGACGTAGTGATTCCACTGCTTATCCCATATGTGTTCACCGTCGAGCACAAAGTGATCGTCAGTTCGATAATAATAAAATGCCATCTGGTGATTGATCATGTAAAACGTCGCTAGAGAAAACCTCTTACCTCTATCAGAACCGGCCGGGTCGAAACATCCGAACACGTACCCTTTCCCCTCCTCCATCCAGTCCAATAACGGACAGTCGAGATAGGCCTGGCGGTGGTCCTTCGTCATCGGTTTGGTTTGAGGCCTGTTCGTTACAATCCAGCACTCGTTGGTGGTGTTCTCCAGATACTCGGTGGCCATGATCTTGGATTCGGGAATAGCGCACGTGTAGTACGGCGACACCATGTTTGCGAAATTGATTCGCGGCCCTCCGATTTGGTGCTCGATGGCGCTCACAACGGTTGGAACAAACAACGCTTGGTCGGCGCGCATAGGGAAATTCGGATCTGATTCGTCATGGCCTTCATATGTGAACGTCTTGTCCAAACCCAGGCTCCAGTTTTCGTACGCGGCGCAGTCAAAATGAAAGCCATCGCCGCCATGCCGGTCGTACCAGTCGACCGTCAAATCAACGACCGCGCCGATGTATCCGGGATGCAAGATTTTGGCCCGGCGCCTGGACATGGTGTGGTGGATGTAATCTTCAATCCTTACCTCGGAGTCCGTGATACATTGCGCCGTGCGAGTAGGATCGCTCGGCGCGCGGTCGCGGCAACCATCGTCGTCGACGTCGTCGTTCGGATTCCATCCGGCCGTAGATCCGAGCCAGGTGTCCACGTCCCACTTGTAATGCATGACCAAATCGGCCCACGTGTATCCGCGGGGGTTTTTGACCGGGTCGGCGAGCCAGTTTGCATACACGGACGAATCGTAAGGACTACCGCCAACATGAGGAATGCTGGTGGATTCGAATATCCACATTGTGTCGTCGCGATTCATGTATTCTCCGACGATCGGCCCTCCCCACATGTACAGGTCAAAATGGTCAGCGATGAACTGCGCCTGTGCATCACCGTCTTCACGTAGTGCCAGGTTTGTGTAACAGTGCCCGTAGACCTTGATATGACTGCGGTGGAACCCGCCGGTGCCGTTGGGATCCCCGTTAGTCCAGTTTATTTTTATGTAAGATTGAAGTGGATTGATACGATTGCCGAGGGGATTCGGCGCGGGTAATCGAACGATTCCCGAATCGCCGGAGCCGTCGGCGACAATTCCTTCTGATCCCCGGCCGCAAGCGCAGAGCGACAGAATTACAAATACGAGTAGCATTGGTCTTGTGAATCCGACAACTGAATCTCTTATGCCATCACGACATCGTACCACATCTGGCCCTCGCAGTCTGACTCTTCGTTTTCACATCGAATTTGCTCGGAGGCAAGAACTCGTCGAGCAATGTCCGTACCAGCGTTGGGGCGGGGGTTGAGTGCTTTCTCTCGAGGAGGAGGCAATTCCCTTCGCGATCAAGCACTCAACATCCCCGCCGTATCACAGGCTCGCACTGAAATGCTCCGGTTGAGCCTTTCAACCGGGTAAGAGGGGGAATTTAGCATCCGGATGTTCCAGCAAGAAGCGTACGCCCGAATCGGCGATGTTCGTCGACGTCCACTTTTACATTGCAGGTTGGACTAGACGACTGAATGGCGCCGCAAAGTCCCCACGAATCCCTTCGCGTTTACCGTTGGACGACGAGCGGGTCGGTCGCGATCAATCGATGCCTATAAAGTCTTTCGGATATCGAGATCTTTTGACGCCTTAATTGTAACAATGAGCAACACGGCGCAATCATCTTGCGCGCGGCCACCCAAATGACTACTATTCCACCCACTGTGAATCTGAGACGTCGCATACGGCATATCGACATACGGACCGCCGTCCTGCTCCCTCTTGCGGTAGTTGTAACGCTGGTTGGCGTTGTCTATCGAGCCCGCGCTGGGATCTCTCAAAATGAGTACGTGCAGGCGGAACTCGTTGCAGATGTCCAATCGATTCAGCCAGGCAATCCGTTCTGGGTCGCTGTCCGATTCGAGATCGAACAGGACTGGCACATCAACTGGATCAATCCGGGAGATGCCGGTTTGGCTCCGTCGATTCAGTGGAATTTACCGGAAGGTTTCAAAGCCGGTGAACTGTTGTGGCCGGCCCCGAGCCGGTACAAAATCGGGCCGCTGGTCATTTACGGTTACGACGATGAGCTGTTGTTGATGGCCAGGTTGTTGCCGCCAAAGGACCTCCAACCCGGCAAGCAAGTCGAGATTAATGCGGCTGTCAACTGGCTCGCGTGTGCCGAAGCGTGTGTACCGGAAGAAGCGAACGTTCGCGTTAGGTTGCCCGTGAGATCATCCTATCCACTCCCCGACGATAAATGGCGCACGGCAATGGACAAGGTGCGTTTCGACCATCCGATGCCGTCGGGCGGCTGGACCGTACACGCGTTTGCCGAAGACGAAGAGCGATACGTCATAGAAGTCAGCTCCCACGGCGAAAATATTGCGGCGGTTCGCGGCTGTTCCTTTTTTCCGTTGGAGCCCGACGTAATCGAAAACGCCTCCGCCCAGATATTCACCGTTCGGCATCGGGGATTCGAGATCACCTTGAAGCGCGCCCACATGTCTACGGAAATACCCGAGCGGCTGACCGGTGTACTTGTATCTGATACCGGTTTCGCCCGGCCGGAAGGCTCAGCCAAATGGCGCGCCATATCAATCGACGTCCCGTTAGAAACACGCTGACTCGCGGGCGAATCAGCCGTCCGATCCCAGCGAGTGTCACAGTTGGTTTGTTGCTCCTCACCCAGTCCAGGAGGTAACGCAATTGAAAAATCTTAAATGCTCCGTTACGGCGGCGATCATCGCCGTATCGATCATGGCGATAGCGGGTGCCGCTACATATGTCGTCGGCGCTAGCGAGACACAGAAAGCTTCGATCGACAAACCCGCCCCGGGTTTTACACTGGTCGACATTTCCGGCAAAAAACACTCGCTGTCGGATTACAAGGGAAAATTCGTTGTTCTCGAATGGAATAACTGGGACTGTCCCTTTGTGAAGAAGCACTACAGCAAGGGTAACATGCAGCAACTTCAAAAGACTTATGTCAAAAAAGAAGTCGTGTGGCTCACCATCTGCTCGTCCGGACCTGGAAAGCAGGGATACTACGAGGCTGACGTACAAAAGGAAAAAGTAACGAAGAGCAAGAGCGAGGCTACCGCTTATCTCATCGACTCCGAAGGAACCGTGGGAAAGATGTACGGCGCCAAGACGACGCCCCACATGTTCGTAATCAATCCAGACGGAGTACTCTTGTATGCGGGTGCTATCGACGACAAACCCTCGACAAAGACATCCGACATCGAGGGGGCCAATAACTACATACAGTCGTGTCTCGACGCCGCGTTAGCGGGCAAAGACCTGGAGACCAAGACGTCAACGCCCTACGGCTGCAGCGTCAAATACAAAAACTAAATCCTCGCCGCCAATAGGACCGATGGT
>CBDVBX010000070.1:0-15398 GCA_965372335.1 uncultured bacterium
TCGTTCCGACATTTACGTGTGGCTTCGTCCGTTCGAATTTCTGCTTCGCCATCTGGCTCCTCCTGTTTACTTCTGCACGAACTTCCCGTGAAACCTATTGACCAGCTCTTCGGCCACAGCCGCGGGAAGCTGCTCATAACGCGCGAATTGCATCGTATAAACTGCCCGACCTTGTGTTAGCGAACGCAAGTCGGTCGCGTAACCAAACATTTTCGACAGTGGGACCCGCGCCGCAATCACCTGCGCGTCGGCCCTCTGATACATGCCGCCGATTTTGCCGCGGCGTGAATTCAAGTCCGCCATCACATCGCCCATATACTCCTGCGGCACCACGACTTCGACATCCATGATCGGTTCGAGCAGCACCGGATTGGCCTTGCGAGCCGCCTCCTTGAAAGCCATCGAACCGACAATTTTGAATGCAACCTCGCTGGAATCAACATCGTGATAAGATCCATCAATGAGAGAGACTTTTACTCCCACCATCGGATAACCCGCAATCACCCCGCCCGACATCGCGTTTCGCAGTCCCTGTTCGACAGCGGGGATGTACTCTTTCGGAATTGATCCGCCGACGATCTTGTTCTCGAAAACGAATTCGTCACCGTCACGATTCGGTCCGATGTGAATGACAACGTGACCGTACTGACCTCTACCGCCCGACTGCTTGACAAACTTGGTGTTGGCGTCCGCCTCGCCGCCGATCGACTCTTTGTAAGCCACTTGCGGTTTGCCGACGTTTGCCTCGACCTTGAATTCACGCAGCATGCGGTCGACGAGAATCTCGAGGTGCAGCTCACCCATACCAGAGATCAGTGTCTGGCCGGTGTCTTCTTCGATGCGAACCCGGAACGTCGGGTCTTCGTCACTCAGCTTTTCCATCGCCAGTGACAGCTTTTCCTGATCCGCTTTAGTCCTGGGCTCGATCGCGACCGACAACACCGGTTCCGGAAAGTGCATCGACTCCAATTGAATCGGATGCTTGGGATCGCAAAGCGTGTCACCCGTTTTCGAAGCCTTCAAACCTACGACTGCCGCGATGTCGCCGGCGTGGATTGTATCGCGCTCCTCACGCTTGTTGGCGTGCATCTGGAGCAACCTGCCAATCCGCTCTTTCTTCGTGGTGGAGGTGTTGATAAGTTGTTTGCCTGTTTCCAGAACGCCGCTGTATACGCGCACGTATGTAAGTTTACCGACGTGCGGGTCCGACATCAGTTTGAATACCAGCGCCGACAGCGGCGCTTCGTCGCTGGGCTCTCTAGTTTCTTCTTTGGTCGTGTAGGGGTTAACACCGTTTATTGCGGAGACATCGAGGGGAGACGGAAGGAGATGAACGACCGCGTCGAGCAGCCGTTGGACGCCCTTGTTCTTGAAAGCCGAGCCGCACATTACGGGCACGAACTTGCCTTCGATCATCGCGCGGCGCATCACTTTTCGCAGCGTATCCTGGGCGCCTTCGCCGGTGTCGAGAAACTGCTCCATCAGTTCGTCGTCGAAATCGGAAAGATTCTCCACGATCTTTTCGCGGTACTCCTTCGCCATGGGAAACAAATCGTCCGGGATTTCCTGTTCCTCGTACGTCGCGCCCTTTGTGTCCTCGTGGTAATAAAACGCCTTCATCCTGATCAAGTCAATGATCCCGGTAAACAGATCGCCTGCGCCCATCGGCAGTTGTATCGGTACAGCGTTCGCGCCCAGACGCTCGCGGATCATCTCTACGACGTGTAGAAAATCGGCGCCCATCCGGTCCATCTTGTTCACAAAAGCGATCCGGGGAATTCCGTACTTGTCGGCTTGTCGCCACACCGTTTCCGACTGCGGTTCTACGCCGCCGACCGCACAAAAAATCGCAATTGCGCCGTCGAGTACGCGTAAGCTGCGCTCTACCTCTACGGTAAAATCCACATGACCAGGCGTATCGATGATGTTGATCCTCGTCTCCCGACCCTTACCGTTCTTCCAAAAGCACGTCGTCGCGGCGGATGTAATGGTAATGCCGCGCTCTTTTTCCTGTGCCATCCAGTCCATCGTGGCGGCGCCATCATGCACTTCGCCCATCCGATGGAGTTTCCCCGTGTAATAGAGGATCCTCTCGGTTAGCGTCGTTTTACCGGCATCGATGTGAGCCATGATGCCGATGTTGCGAACTCTTTCTAGAGGTACCTGTCGAGCCATTTTACCAACCGTCTCAACCGGCAGCGCTGCCGACCGAGCGGTCAAGCTCGAGCGATCAGCGGAAAGCCGGAGGAAAAATACACTCAGCTGCTCTTCTGATTGAAAGCCTCCGAGTCCGTGTGCAGCCGGGCATCGCCTCGGCTACGCAACTATGATTTGCCACGCTGACCGCCGGCCCCGTTGCCGGCCGGCCCCGCGGGTTCGGGGTTTACCACTTAAAATGGGCGAAAGCCTTGTTGGCCTCTGCCATTTTGTGGGTGTCTTCCTTCTTCTTGACCGCCGGGCCGTCGTTCTTCGCGGCCGCGATCAATTCGGCTGCCAGGCGTTCAGCCATCGTATGTTCGGTCCGATTCCTGGCAAAATTCGTTATCCAACGCATCGCCAGCGCCAGCCTTCTCGGTTGACGCACTTCGATAGGGATCTGGTACGTCGCCCCGCCGACTCTGCGCGACGAGACTTCGAGTGCCGGTTTTACTTGGTCGATAGCTTTTCTGAATACGTCGACTCCGCGCTGCCCCGTTTTCTGCTCGATAATGTCGAAGCTGTCATAGACGATTCGCTCCGCCACCGACTTCTTACCCTTGCGCATCACGTAGTTGACGAATCGCGCCACAACGATATCGTTGTACCGTGGATCACCAATGTAGTCCTTCTTCTTCGTAGCTCTTCTTCTCGGCATGCGTCGTTAATTCCCTTTTCGATTATGACTTTGGTCTCTTGACACCATACTTCGAACGGCTGTTCTTGCGGCCGTCCACGCCCGATGTGTCCAGCACGCCGCGGATGATGTGATAACGCACACCGGGGAGGTCTTTCACTCGACCACCGCGAATCAGTACGATCGAGTGCTCCTGCAGGTTGTGCCCCTCGCCCGGTATGTAGGCGGTGACCTCGTAGCCGTTCGTCAGCCGGACACGTGCGATCTTGCGCATGGCCGAGTTGGGCTTCTTCGGCGTGGCCGTGTACACCCTGGTGCACACGCCGCGTTTTTGGGGACACGCCTTCATGGCTGGAGTCTTCGATTTACTCCGCTGGACCTTTCGTCCCTTTCGTATCAGCTGGTTGATCGTCGGCACATTTCCTCCGTAAATAACCGTAAAACAAGCCCTTTGCGACGCCGTCGCTGTGGATAACTGCCAGGATATCGTCGCGTGATGAAACGGATTTCGGCCGCGGCGGTTGACGCTAGACCTGTAACTCGTTGTCAGTACTTAAGCTGAACAGGACGTCCAGGCAAGGTAGTGTAGGGCTGCAAAGTTCTGAATTTATCCGTAAGTCGTTGTTTTGTCAAGCGAAAACCGCTATCGAACGACTATTTTTCCACACCGTCCTTGCCGCTCGCCGACAGCGGCTCTCTGGCCCCAGGTGCCGGCGGATTTCCCATCGTACCGACCTCTTCTTCAGGCGCTTCTTCGAGGCCCTCGATCTCTTCATCCGCCGTCTCGTCGTGGACGAGATCGATTTTGTTGTAGTCCTTGACACCCGTCCCGGCGGGAATCAAGTGACCCATGATGACGTTCTCTTTGAGCCCCATCAACCGGTCGCGCTTGCCGCGCACGGCCGCGTCGGTCAATACTCGCGTGGTCTCCTGGAAGCTGGCCGCCGAGATGAAACTCTCCGTCGAGAGCGAGGCCTTGGTGATCCCCAGCAGCATGGGCTTGAACGTCGCCGCCTTGCCGCCCTCTTTGATCACCCGCTCGTTTTCCACACGGAAGGCGATCTTGTCCACCAGATCGCCTTCCAGATAAACCGTATCACCGGGGTCCTCGATCTGAATCTTTTGTAGCATTTGACGGACAATGGTCTCTATGTGCTTATCGTTGATCTTGACGCCCTGCAGACGGTAGACCTCCTGGATTCCGTTCACCAGATACTCCTGGGCGGCGTTCACGCCGCTAATATTCAGGATGTCGAACGGGTTGACCGGCCCCTCGGTGAGGTTATCGCCGGCTTCGACTTGGTCCCCTTCGTACACGCGTAGGTGCTTTCCTTGCGGGATAACATAACTTTTTTCGTCTCCGCTCTCATTTTTGATGATGATTTTGCGCATACCACGGGTGATGGGGCCGAATTCGACGACGCCGTCGATTTCTGAAACCACAGCCGCTTCTTTGGGCTTGCGGACTTCGAAGAGCTCCGCCACGCGCGGCAGACCGCCGGTGATGTCGCTCGTCTTGCTCGCCTCACGCGGGATCTTGCACAGCTGATCGCCGCCGAGCACCTGTTGTCCATCCTTGACCAATAGAATCGCGTCTGTCGGAATGATGAAGTTACCGATGATCTTTCCGTCGCCGTCTAGTATTTGGATTTGAGGGTGGTGTTTCTTCTCTCGGTCTTCGGTCACCACCGTCTGCATCTTACCCGTTTTTTCGTCTATCCGCTCCCGAATCGTCACGTCGAGTATCAGGTCTCCGAAACCAACCGTCCCCGCCTTGTCGGAGAGGATGACGTCCGACCACGGGTCCCACTCGTAGATCACGGTGTTGGCCTCGACCGAGTCGCCCTCTTTGACGCGAAGATCCGCCCCGTAAGGCACGCCGAAGCGCGAGCGCACCCTGTCACCCTCGTCCAACAACAAAAACTCTGCTTTACGCGATATCACAACGGTGTTTTTATGGCGACCGGTAACGACGCGAAGGTCCTTAAAGGTCACACGGCCGGGGTACTTGACGATCTTCTGAGTTTGCTCGGCGATTCGGCCCGCGATACCGCCGATGTGAAACGTCCGTAGCGTAAGCTGCGTGCCCGGCTCACCGATGCTCTGCGCGGCAATCACGCCGACCGCCTCACCCTTCTCCACCAGGATACCGGTTGCCAAGTTGGTGCCGTAACACAGGCCGCAAACACCCCGCTTGGCTTCGCAGGTGAGCACGCTTCGGATTTTCACCGATTCGACGCCGCGGTCTTCGATCTGGGCGGCGAGGCTCCACGTGAGCAGCGTGTTCGCCTCTACGATGATCTCGCCGGATATGGGATCGAAGACGTCGTCGACGGTCACGCGGCCGCGGATGCGGTCGGAGAGCGATTCGATGATTTCTTCGCCCTCTTTGAGCGCGTCGATGTCGATTCCCATGATCGTTCCACAGTCGTGGTCCGTGATGATGACGTCCTGGGCAACGTCGACCAGACGGCGGGTGAGATAACCCGCGTCGGCCGTTTTAAGCGCGGTGTCGGCCAGACCTTTTCGCGCGCCGTGCGTGGAGATGAAGTACTGCAACACGGAAAGGCCTTCGAGGAAGTTGGCCACGATCGGCATCTCGATGATCTCGCCGATCTGACCGGTGATCTTCTTCTGGGGCTTGGCCATCAGCCCTCGCATTCCGGCCAGCTGGCGTACCTGCTCGCGACTGCCGCGTGAACCCGAATCCGTCATCATGAAAATGGGGTTGAATCCTGAGCGGTCCTTACGGAGCGCTTCCATCATGAGATCACCGACTTCGGCGGTGGTGCGCGTCCAGGTATCGATCACCTTGTTGTAGCGCTCGCCGTCGGTTATGTCGCCCTCCTCGTACTGCTGGACAATCCGCTGCACCTCGACCGCGGCCTTGTCTATCATCTCCGCCTTTTCTGGCGGGATGAGCAGGTCATCCATGCCGACGGTAAGCCCGCTTATCGTCGCGTACTTGAAGCCGATTTCCTTCAGATCGTCCAGAAACCGAATCGTTCTCTCCAGGCCCAATTCGTCGAACGACTCCGCCACCAATGCTCCCAGCACCTTTCTGTCCATCACATCGTTCTTGAAACGGAGCGCCCTGGGAATAATGTCGTTGAACAAGACACGCCCGACGGTCGTGCTTACCAGCTCTCCGTCGTAGCGCAGTTTGATTTTCGCGTGCAGCTCGACCGCGCCCGCCTGATAGGCGATCATCGCTTCGTCCATCGAATAGAACGCCTTGCCCTCACCCCTCGCCCCCACTTTGGCCATGGTAAGGAAATAGCTGCCAATCACCATATCCTGCGAGGGCACAGCCAACGGCTTGCCGTTGGCGGGAGAGAGGATGTTGTGGGCCGACAGCATCAGAGTACGCGCCTCGAGCTGCGCCTCGAAGGACAGCGGCAAGTGGACGGCCATCTGGTCGCCGTCGAAGTCGGCGTTGAACGCCGCGCACGCCAACGGGTGCAGACGAATGGCTTTGCCCTCGACCAGCACCGGTTGGAACGCCTGGATGCCCAGTCGGTGGAGCGTCGGTGCTCGGTTGAGCAGAACGGGATGCTCTTGGATAATCTCTTCGAGAATGTCCCACACCTCGGGACTTTCCTGTTCGACCAGCTTTTTGGCGCTTTTGACCGTCTGCACGTAGTTTTTTTCCTCGAGCTTCCGGATGATAAACGGCTTGAACAGCTCGAGCGCCATGCTCTTGGGCAAACCACACTCGTAAATCTTGAATTCAGGCCCGACAACGATCACGGAACGCCCGGAGTAATCGACTCGCTTGCCGAGGAGGTTCTGGCGGAATCGCCCCTGCTTGCCCTTGAGCATGTCGCTGAGACTTTTCAACGGGCGGTTGCCCTGGCCGCGGACCGCGCGCGAGCGGCGGCCGTTGTCGAATAACGCGTCGACCGCCTCTTGTAACATGCGTTTCTCGTTGCGGAGAATCACCTCCGGCGCTTTGATCTCGACCAGTTTCTTGAGCCGGTTGTTGCGGTTGATTACCCGGCGGTATAGATCGTTGAGATCCGAAGTGGCAAACCGGCCTCCTTCGAGAGGCACCAACGGACGCAGTTCCGGCGGCAGCACCGGGATGACGTCCATGATCATCCACTCCGGCTTGTTTTCGGACGACCGGAATGCCTCTACGACCTTTAGCCGCTTCAGCTGATCTTTTTTGCGTTGAGTCGACGTCTCGGTAGCGATGCGCGTGCGCAGATCTTTGGACAGCTCATCCAGACCGATTTTCTGCAGAAGAAGCTTGATCGCCTCTGCACCCATGCGGGCGTCGAACTCTTTGCTCTCTTCCCGCAGCTCCATATATTTGTCTTCCGAAATGAGCTGCTCGGGTTCGAGATCCGTGTCTCCGGGATCGATCACGATGTAAGACTCGTAATACAGAATCCGTTCCAGATCACGAATCGTCATGTTCAACAGATGTCCGATCCGGCTGGGAAGCCCCTTGAAAAACCAGATGTGCGAGATCGGCACCGCCAGTTCGATGTGACCGAGGCGTTCGCGGCGAACGTTTGCGCGCGTTACCTCCACGCCGCACCGATCGCAGATCACACCGCGGTATCGTATTCTTTTGTATTTGCCGCAGCTGCACTCCCAATCCTTGACCGGACCGAAGATGCGCTCGCAGAACAGACCGTCTTTTTCCGGCTTGAAGGAACGGTAGTTAATCGTCTCCGGCTTTGTCACTTCTCCGAAACTCCACTCGCGTATCCTCTCTGGCGATGCGAGCATGATCCGGATCGATTTGAAGTCCGTAGGCTTCTTCCTGTCCCTGTCTAGGTTTACGTACACGTAAAACCTCCTCTAGCAGCACGGTGCTTTGCCGCGCCGGCCGAAAATCGTAAGCTGTTAGCTTCTCTCCAACTCAACATCGAGTCCTAGACTCTGCAGTTCCTTGACGAGTACGTTGAACGACTCGGGGATACCCGGCTCAGGCGGGTTCTCTCCCTTGACGATCGACTCGTATATCTTGGCGCGCCCTTGAATATCGTCCGACTTAACTGTCAGCAGCTCCTGCAAACAGTACGCCGCCCCGTATGCTTCCAGTGCCCACACTTCCATTTCGCCGAACCGCTGGCCGCCAAACTGCGCCTTGCCACCAAGCGGCTGCTGCGAGACCAAGGAGTAGGGACCGATCGACCGCGCGTGAATCTTGTCGTCGACCAGGTGGGACAATTTCATCATGTAAATGTATCCAACGGTGACCTCTTGTTCGAGCGGCTCGCCGGTGCGGCCTTCGTACAATACCGATTTTCCCGACAACGACAGATCGGACTCGTCGAGCGCGTGTTTGATTTCCTCGACGGAAGCGCCGTCGAATACTGGACACGCCGCCCGGAAACCCAGCTTGGAGGCGGCCCAGCCGAGGTGTGTCTCCAAAATCTGGCCGACATTCATACGGCTCGGCACGCCCAACGGATTGAGCACTATGTCGACGGGTGTGCCGTCGGGCAGGTGCGGCATGTCTTCAACGGGCACGATCTTGGCCACGACTCCCTTGTTGCCGTGGCGCCCCGCCATCTTATCTCCGACGGATAGCTTTCGCTTTCTGAACACGTACACCTTGACCAGTTTGGAGACTCCGGGTGCCAGCTCGTCGCCGCGGGTGACCCGCTCGACTTCTTTCTCATACTGGATCTCGACCTTTTCCATCGCCTTTGCCGCCGTATCCAGAACGATCTGTACGCGACGGTCGATCCCGGTATCCTTGACCAGGGCCAGTCCCCACTGGAGGTTGTCCAAATCGAGCTCTTCGAAAAACTTCTCGCTGATCTTGCGCCCCGCTTTGGCGATGATTTCGCCGGTCTCGGCATGGATGAGCCGTTCGCTCGTCTGCCCGACCATCAGTCGCTGCAGTTTTTGTTTGCGAAGTTCTTTGACCCGTTCGATTTCCTGGTCGCGCTGCCGTCCGAGCTTGATCAGTCTTGCTTTGTCCTGCGCCTTCGACCTGTCGTCGCGCTCCTTGCGCGAAAATACTTCGATCCCGACCACGATACCGTCCATGCCCGGCGGCGCCTTGAGAGAGGCGTCGCGAACGTCGCCGGCCTTCTCGCCGAAAATCGCTCGCAGCAACCGCTCTTCCGGGGAAAGATCGGTTTCGCCTTTGGGGGTCACCTTGCCGACCAGGATTTCGCCGGCCTTGACGTGCGCGCCAATCCTGACGATGCCGTCCTCGTCGAGATTTCGGAGCGACTCTTCACCCACGTTGGGAATCTCGCGGGTGATTTCTTCCATACCGGCCTTGGTATCACGAACCTGAAGTTCAAACTCCTCTATGTGGACGCTGGTGAACTGGTCGTTTTTTAGAAATCCTTCGCCCACCACGATCGCGTCCTCGAAGTTGTATCCGAGCCACGGCATGAACGCGACCAACACGTTTAAACCTAGCGCCAATTCGCCGTTCTTCGTCGCCGGCCCGTCGGCGAGCACGTCGCCCGCTTTGACGCGGTCACCCACGTTGACCAGCGGCTTTTGGTTGATACAGGTGTCCTGGTTGGAGCGCTTGAACTTCATCAACCGATATTCGTCCATTCCCTCGTAATCGGAGTAGTCGTCCATACTGTCTTTCTTGCTACCGGGATCGACGACGATGCTGTCGCCGGATACGGCTACCACCTTTCCGGCACGTTTCGCCAACACGAGCACTCCCGAGTCACGCGCGATTTTGCCTTCCATACCGGTGCCGACCAACGGAGCTTCGACCTTTAGAAGCGGCACGGCTTGACGTTGCATGTTGCAGCCCATGAGCGCGCGGTTCGCGTCGTCGTGCTCCAGAAAGGGAATCAATGAAGCGGCGGCGCTCACCAACTGTTTGGGCGAGACATCCATATACTGGATCCTGCTCGGCGGTACCACGGGGAAGTCACCCCGCATGCGAGCCAGTACCACGTCGCGAATGAATTTGTTCTCGTCGTCGAGCGGCGCGTTCGCTTGGGCGATGATGCACTCTGCTTCCTCGTCTGCGCTAAGAAAGTCGATTTCACTGGTGACCTTGGTATCGACGACCTTACGGTAGGGCGTCTCCAAAAATCCGTATTCGTTGATCCGCGCGTATGTGGCCAGGGAGCTTATCAGGCCGATGTTCGGACCTTCGGGCGTCTCAATGGGGCACATCCGGCCGTAGTGGGTAAAGTGAACGTCTCTAACCTCGAAACCCGCCCGCTCGCGGGTAAGACCGCCGGGCCCGAGCGCCGATAGACGGCGTTTGTGTGTGAGTTCGGCCAGAGGATTGGTTTGATCCATGAATTGCGAAAGCTGGCTGCTCCCGAAAAACGATTGGATGACAGCCGACACCGTCCGCGCGTTGATCAGCTCATACGGCGTTATCTGCTCGCTCTCTTGTTGGAGCGTCATGCGCTCTTTGACGATCCGCGCCATTCGCGCCAGGCCGATAGAGAACTGATTGGCCAAAAGTTCGCCGACCGATCGTATGCGCCGGTTGCCAAGGTGATCGATGTCGTCGGGATCGGCGTCCGCTTCTTTCATGTCGAGCAGGCACGCAATGACGGCGATAAAATCCGCCTGGTCGAGCGTGGTCGTCTCTGCGGGGACGTTCAGCTTCAAACGGCGGTTGATCTTGTAGCGGCCCACGCCGGCTAGATCGTACCGTTTGGGAGTGAAAAACATCCGAGTCAATAGCGCCTTTGCCGTTTCTAGGTTTGGCGGGTCACCCGGACGAATGAGGTTGTAAATTTTCTTGAGAGCCGATTCCAGATCGGGGCAGTTGTCTTTGTGAATCGTCTTGAGAACGACGTCGTCTTCGGGCCCCTGGTTCTCGGCGTATTTGACGCACACGATCTTCGTGATCTTCGCTTCTCGGAGTTTGTCGATATTGCTCTGCGCAATTATCTGGCCGGCTTCGAGAAACACCTCGCCCGCCTTCTTGTCTACGATGTCCATGATGGAGACACGACCGACGATTTCCTCATCCCGCTTGCTCGGCCGCTGGGTGATCTTGACGTCCTCGTGCTGATGGAACAGCCGCAGGATCGCCTGATTTTGGTCGAAACCCATCGCCTTCAACAAGATCGTCACTGGCAGTTTACGTCGCCGGTCGATATTGACGTGCATGACGTCGTTGATGTCGATGGTGAATTCTACCCAGGAACCTCGGTAGGGAATGATGCGCGCGTTGAACAGTCTCTTGCCGTTGGGATGGATCTCGTCGCCAAAAAACACGCCCGGAGAGCGGTGGAGCTGGCTGACGATGACGCGTTCGGCGCCGTTGATGATAAACGTGCCCTTGCGGGTCAATAACGGGATTTCTCCGAGAAACACCTCGCTCTGGATGATGTCCTTGAGCCGGACCTCGCGCGTCTCCTCGTCTTCCTCGTTGATTACCAGACGCAGCCGCGCCTTGAGCGGCGACGAATACGTAAGGTCTCGCTCCTTGCACTCTTCCTCGGAGTACTTCGACTCCCCGATGATATAACCGTGATACTCGAGCTTGTACTTCCCCTTGGGGGATTCGATCGGGAAGACCGAATTAAATACAGCTTCCAGTCCCTGGTCACGCCGCTTTTCAATGGCGACATCGCGCTGTAGAAACTGATCGTAACTATCCAACTGGACAGACAGCAAGTTGGGGATCTCCATGACTTCGGGGATGTTCGCAAAAGTAACGCGACCGTGTTCATCCCGCGGATAATCAAGAATGCTGCCTTCGTGTTTTTTGATCATCTTCACCCTCGATGGTTAAGATAACGAGCGAGAAACCGCACGTAGCCCGTGCCATACGTTGCTAAAACGCGTCACCGCGCGTTCCCACCAGGTTTCCGGTTGCGATTCAGGGGCCTTACGGCCCGTCAATGAGCATGCTGCCGTTCGGGGCATTCTGAACGCGCGCTCTCGGCCGGACCGCTACAGCTTTGATGCCTTTCTGGCCGAGTGACTACAGCCAGTCGCTCGATGACGCAGACGTCTACTTGAGTTCGACGGAAGCGCCAACTTCCTCGAGCTTCTTTTTGACTTGCTCTGCTTCTTCTTTGGACACACCTTCTTTGACCGCTTTGGGCGCACTCTCTACGAGATCCTTGGCTTCCTTGAGACCCAAACTGGTGATGGTCCTGACAACCTTGATCACCTTAATCTTTTCGGAACCAATGCTCGCGAGGACGACGTCGAATTCGACCTTTTCCGCGGCGACTTCTGCGCCGGGTGCGCCGGCCCCCGCCACGGCGGCAATAGCGACCGGCGCGGCGGCGGTTACGCCGAACTTATCTTCGAGCGCCTTGACGAGCTCGGACATCTCGATCAACGTGAGTTTCTCGATGATCTCCATCGCCGCCTGGGCGTTTGCACTTTCGAGTTTGACTTCGCTAGTTTCAGCCATTTCTGCGACTCCTTCTTTTGCCGTGTGATTCACCTTACAGTTGGTGAAGTCGGTGCCTTGCGGGCGTTGTTAGGATTCAATTTTTTCTTTTATCTGATTTAATACGTTGACTAGACCGCGTAACGGCCCCTGCATGACCGACACCAGACCGTTCCCCGGACTCTTAATGCCTGCCAGCATCATCGAGAGCATCTCATCGCGGGATGGCAACTTCGACAGCGCCAAAACGGCGGTGGCGTCGATGACTTTGCCGTTGACGTAACCGGCCTTGAAAGTCGGAGCCTCGTGTTCCTTGGCGAACTCCGCCAGAATTTTTGCCCCTTCGTTTTCGCTGTCCCGACTTATGGCAAGCGCCGTTGGCCCCTGTAAGTATTTCTCTATGTTGACGGCCTCTGTCTGTTTTACGCCGAGTATCGCCAGTGTGTTCTTGACGACACGGAATTCGACGTTGTTTTCTCGGCAGAGCCTTCTCAATTCTGATATTTTGGCTACGTCGAGACCTGTGAAATCATTCAACACCACCGACCGTGCGTCTTTGAAGACATCCGCGATCGACTCGACTGCCGCTACTTTTTCCGGACGGGCCATCTCTAACTCAACCCCCTGTCGGTCTACTTCAATGAACTGATGACGGCCTGGCTATCCAGCCGGACCGACGGGCCCATCGAAGGTGAAAGACTAAGACTTTTGATGTATCGACCCTTGCTCGCCGCCGGTTTGACGCGAAGGATCTCTTGGATCAGCACTTGTACGTTTTCAACCAGTTTATCCTCTTCGAACGACCGCTTGCCGACGGGAATGTGTAAATTGGACCCTTTGTCGACTCGGTATTCTATTTTACCGGCTTTGACTTCCTTGACCGCTCTGGCCACGTCGAAGGTGACTGTGCCGCTCTTCGGATTGGGCATTAGTCCGCGCGGGCCGAGGAGTCGTCCAAGCTTTCCGACTTCGCCCATCAGGTCTGGCGTGGCGATGATAACGTCCACGCCGAACCAGCCCTCTTGAAGCTTGGGTACAAACTCGTCGGCACCCACGAAGTCCGCTCCTGCTTGTTCTGCCTCTTTTTCCTTCTCGCCGCGTGCGATAACCAGCACCTTGACATCTCTGCCGGTACCGTGCGGAAGCACCACCGTACCGCGTACCTGTTGGTCGGCGTGGCGCGGATCGACCCCCAAGTTGGCGGAAAGCTCGATCGTCTCGTCGAATTTCGCCGTGCAGGCGGCCTTCACCTTTGACACCGCTTCTGAAAGCTCGTACAAGCTGGTCTTGTCGATCGTATCCGCGGCAGATTTATATCGTTTTCCTCTTTTCATTGCGGCTCCAAGCTTTTCGCTTACTGACAATCGTTATTCCTTCACCGTGATTCCCATGCTGCGGGCGGTTCCCTCGATCATTTTCATCGCCTGATCCACTGATGACGCATTTAAGTCGGGCATCTTTTTCTCGGCGATTTCCCGTACTTGCGCGGCCGTTACCTCTCCAACCTTGTCCTTGTTGGGTTCGCCGGATCCCTTTGCCAGTCCTGCAGCCTGTTTCAACAGCACCGCGGCCGGCGGTGTCTTGGTAATGAACGTAAAACTCCGGTCGGCATACACCGACAATACCACGGGAATGATCGTGCCCGCCTGCTTCTGCGTCTTACTGTTGAACGCTTTGCAGAATTCCATAATGTTTACACCGTGCTGCCCGAGAGCTGGACCAACCGGCGGCGCCGGCGTCGCATTACCTCCCGGGATCTGAAGTTTGATCTGCGTTAGTAATCTCTTCTTAGACACTGCCATTCTTTTCTCCAGTCGAACGTAAAGACGAATCGTCTATGCGCAATCGATTGTTGCGGTGCGCAGATTGCAGACGGTTCCGGTCTACAAATTTTCCACTTGCAGGAAATCGAGCTCTACGGGGGTTTCCCGGCCAAAAATACTGACGAGCACTTTCAGCTTGCCGCGCTCCGCGTTGATTTCGTCTATCACGCCAGTAAAATCACTGAAGGGCCCGTCTTTGATCCGGATCTGTTCGCCGAGTGTGAACGGTATCTCCGGAATCATAGTCTGCTTCTCTTTGTCCATACGACCGAGAATTCTTTCGACCTCGGCCACCGATAACGGTTGGGGACCGGACGTCGTGCCGACGAAACTGGTCACCCCCGGGATGTCGCTGACGAGATGCCGCGCCTCGTCCGACATGTGCATCTCGATCAGGATGTAGCTGGGGAAAAACTTGCGCGTCGAGACAGTTTTCTTCCCTTTTTTCATCTCCGCCACTTCTTCGGTGGGAACAATGATCTGACCGAAGTGGGCCTGAATCCCGGACGTATTGATCATCTTCTGGATGTTGTCTTTGACTTTGTTCTCGTGTCCCGAGTAGGTGTGAACGACGTACCACCGTTTGGGCGGCCCGGTGTCTTTCGGCTCCTCGGTTTCGTCTTGTTCCCCTTCGGTTTCCGTCTCGCCTTCGGCCTCGGCAGCAACGGCTTTGGTGTCGGCCGTCTCATCGGTGCCGGCGGCCTCTTCGGTGTCCGTTTCGGACGTGGCTTCTTCGACGCCGGCCTCTTCGGTGTCCGTTTCGGACGTGGCTTCTTCGTCAGCCCCGTCTTCGGGGTCGGTTACCGGTTGGGCGGTCGCGGTTTCATCCGAGGAGGACTCGCCGAGCGTAGCGTCCGTTTTTTCTTCGGTCGCTGTCTCCAATTCTTCCTCGGTTTCTCTGTCCTTCTCGCTCATCTTCTTTACTCTCTCCGCCGCTTCCATTGCTGGTCTCCACACGCCACCGTTTTCGACGCGGCTGGCTCGTTGTCGATCACACTTCGATGTCCCAGCGCTGTTTCTTACTGGAATATCAACTTGATGATGCGGCTTAAAATCTGGTCAATCACGCCGATGAACACTGTCAACATAAACGACGCGATGATCACTACCCTCGTCGATTCTTTGAGCTCGTCTTTCGTTGGCCACGTGACCTTCTTGAGCTCGTTCGTGGTATCAATTAGAAAAGTTTTTAACTTCTCGATCATTCGAATTCTCTCTCAGGCGCGAACGCCGCGCCGTTCAAACAGCTCCGTGGCACTCACGGAAGAAATGGCAGGCCCGGCAGGAATCGAACCCGCAACCCCCGGTTTTGGAGACCGGTGCTCTACCTATTGAGCTACAGGCCTGCGGTTTGTCTCGGTCTCTGGTGTGGCAAAACGCACACGCTTTATTCGATGATCTCGGTGACGACACCGGCGCCCAC
>CBDVBX010000071.1:0-15247 GCA_965372335.1 uncultured bacterium
CCGGGTTCGCATGAAAGAAAAGAGTTGAATCGAGAACAGCAATTTGATACCGTCCATAACCGTAACGAGTGTTCGTTATTCCGCTGGCAACGGAGCGGGTAGTGAGGAGGATGATGACGATGAAGTTCGTTGCCTTTTTGTTGCTATTTCTGGCAGCGCTCACCTCGCTGGTGCCCGACGGCGCCGCGCAAATCAAGCTCAACGAAATCCTCGCCGACCCCAATAGCGATTGGAGCGGCGATGGAGAAGTCAACTCAAAGCTGGACGAGTGGGTGGAGATCATCAACGACGGCGCCGCTGCCGTCGACCTGTCCGCGTTCCGGATCTCAGATCTATCCGCTGGCACCGATTTTCGATTCGGTCTGAGCGGCATGCTCGGACCCGGCGAAACACGCGTGTTCTACGGAGCCGATGTCGTCGCGTGGCAGACCGCAAATGGGGTATCGGCCTTCGGGTTGAGCCTCAACAACAGCGGCGACACGGTGTACCTCTACCAGGTGACCGCCGTCGACACGTCGGTGGTCGACTCGTACCCGTACGCGGCCAACCAGGTCAAGGACGATCGGTCGGTGGGACGCTACCCCGACGGAGGGGGCACGTGGGCCATTTTCGATGGCCTCAACCCGTACAACGGCACCGACTACCCGGTGGCGTCGGGGTGCCTTCCCTCGCCGGGGGTCGTTTCCAACTGTCCAACCCCCGTGAAGACCTCATCCTGGGGTCAAGTCAAGTCGAAGTACTCGAAGTAAGCTAACAACAACCGTTCCGTTGCCGGCGGTAGCCAACAGTTTGCATTTGAGTTGACAGCGCGTCGCAAAATCCTGTAACTTTATTTTGTCTAAGGGGTTTAGTCCTCCCAGGTCTCCCGGGGAACTCCCACCGGCCGTGTGCGGAATACGGCCCGGATTCGATGACGAATACCATATACGATAAGTTCCATGCGGGCGACGTATTGTCCGCTTCTCGGCTCATGTCGCGGGTCGAGCGTGGCGGCCCCGACGCTGAGGCCGTCCTGGACGAGCTGTTCCCGCACATGGGAAGCGCTTACCGGATCGGAATCACCGGGGGCACCGGCTCAGGGAAGAGCACGTTGATCGATGCGTTGGTCAGGAGGTACCGGTCGGAGGGCACCACCATTGGGGTGGTGGCCGAGGACCCCACGAGCCCCTTCTCGGGCGGGGCCGTTCTTGGCGACCGGATCAGAATGAGCAGCGCGGCGGGCGACCCGGGCGTATTCATACGCTCGATCGCGAGCCGTGGGAGCGAAACGGGTTTCAGTGTTCTGGCAGACGAACTGGCCGACGTTTTGGACGCGTTCGGACGCGATCTGATCTTTTTGGAAACGATAGGAGTCGGACAGCTCGAATACAAAATCCGCTTCAGCGCCTTCACAACTGTGGTCGTGTTCACGCCGGAATCTGGTGACGACGTCCAGGGCCTGAAATCGGGACTAATGGAGGTCGGCGACATCTTCGTGGTCAACAAGTCCGACCGCCCGCGCGCAGATCAGTTCGTCGCCGACCTGCGCGGCTCGCTCGATCTCCGTTACCACGGCGCCGAGTGGGAGCCGCCGGTCGTCCCCACAGTCGCCCGAGGCGGCGCCGGAGTAAACAATTTGGAAGAGGCAATTACCGCGCACCGCAAATATCTCGAAGAGGCCGGTGCATTGGACGAGCGTAAACGTGAGGGATTGCGGAACCGCGTCCGTTACCTCGCCGAAGACAAAATTAGCCGCCGAATCTGGGGAAATCCCTACATTCAGAAGCGTTTTGATGGTATTGTCAAACAGGTTGTTTCGGACGGCCTCTCACCGTACGAAGCAGCCAAACGGCTCGTCGAGATGTTGCAGATCGACGAGAGTCAACACGGATGAACCGCCCAATAAAGATACTCATCGCGAAGCCCGGACTCGACGGCCACGACCGGGGTGCAAAAGTAGTGGCCAACGCGTTGCGCGACGCCGGCATGGAGGTAATCTATACGGGGCTACATCAGACGCCCGAGATGGTGGTCGAGGCCGCCGTTCAGGAAGACGTCGACGTGGTGTCCGTGAGCGTATTGTCCGGTGCGCACATGACGCTGATACCAAAGATTCGCCGACTGATGGACGAATCGGGCATGAAGAGAGTCCATTTGATCGGCGGTGGGATCATTCCTGAGAAGGATGCCGAGGAATTGAAGAACGGTGGCAAGGTCAGCGGGATATTCGGACCCGGAACGGATACCCGTGACATCGTTACGTTCATACAAGGATTGTTCAAAGGGAAGGACTGACCGGCGCAAGTCGCCCGGGCCGGCTCCACCCAACAGTGACGGAGGCAGAGGATGCAACTCAACGAAGAACACCTAATGATACAGGACACGGCGCGAAAATTCGCGGAAGCCGAACTCAAACCGATTGCCGAGGAGATCGATCGCACGATGGAATACCCCGTCGAGATGTTCAAGAAGATGGGGGAGATCGGATTCATGGGACTTACCGTTCCCGCCGAATACGGTGGCACCGGCACCGACACGATTTCTTATTCCATCACCATCGAGGAGTTGTCCCGCGCGTGCGCATCGACTGGACTCGGAGTGGCAGCGCACAACTCGCTGGCGTGCGGACCAATTATTATCTTGGGTTCGGAAGAGCAAAAGCAGAAGTACCTGCCCGAGCTCGCCAGCGGTGAGGCGATCGGCGCGTTCGGCCTCACCGAGCCCGGTTGTGGCAGCGACGCATCCGCCATCACGACCACGGCGACGCTCAAGGGTGACAAGTACGTTTTGAACGGAACCAAGACATTCGTTACCAACGGCGGTTGGGCGAGGTATGTCGTGGCCACAGCCGTCACCGATCCGGACCAGGGGCCCAAAGGAATCAGTGCGTTCATCGTCGAGAACGACTTTCCCGGATTCGTCGTGGGTACGAAGGAAACCAAATTGGGCGTTCGGGCGTCGGGTACCTACGAGATCGTTTTCGAGGAGTGCGAAGTGCCCAAGGAGAATCTGCTCGGACCCGAGGGCGGCGGTTTCAAAGCGTTTATGAAGACGCTGGAAGGCGGCCGGATATCGATCGGCGCTATGGCTTTGGGGATCGCTCAGGCCTCCCTGGATGCCTCGCTCGAATTCAGCCAGGACCGCAAGCAGTTCGGACGAGCCATCAGCGAGTTCCAAGCGACGCAGATGAAGCTGGCCGACATGTCTACGGGTATCCACGCGGCACGGCTGATGGTATACGACGCGGCGAGACGTAAGGACGAAGGCGAGGATTTTGGCCAGTACGCGTCGATGTGCAAGCTGTTCGCCTCCGAGCTGGCGGTCCGCGCGGCCGACCAGGCCGTGCAGATCCACGGCGGATTCGGTTACTGCCGGGAGTACCACGTGGAGCGGTACTACCGCGACGCCAAGCTCACCGAAATCGGGGAGGGGACCAGCGAGATTCAGAGGATCATTATCGCCCGCAATCTATTAACAGCGGCATAGAACCATCGCACGGGAGTCCGGCGGGCTCCCGTCAAATATCAGGAGGTCTATCATGGGAAAGGCAGTGATTGTTGACGCAGTCCGAAGCCCGGTGGGCAGTTTTCTCGGTGGGTTGTCGACTACGCCGGCACCGCAGCTGGGCGCATTGGTGATCAAGGCGCTCATCGAGCGAACTAAAATCGATCCAGAATTGATCGACGAAGTCATCATGGGGAACGTGCTCCAGGCTGGGCTCCATCAGAATCCCGCGCGTCAAGCGGCCATCCATGGAGGCGTCCCGGCATCGTCTGGCGCTTTCACCATAAACAAGGTGTGCGGTTCCGGACTCAAGTCGGTGATGCTCGCTGCCACCGCTATCCGAGCGGGCGAGGCCGACGTCATCATCGCCGGTGGCATGGAAAACATGAGCCTCGCACCGTTCCTGCTGGAGAAAGCGCGTACGGGTTACCGTCTCGGTAACGGCAAGCTGATCGACGCGATGGTGCACGACGGTCTTTGGGACTGCTACAAAGATTTCCACATGGGAATGACTGCCGAGTTGGTGAGCGACAAATACAACGTCACCCGTGAAGAACAGGACGAGTTTGCCGCCGATAGCCAACGAAAAGCTGTACAGGCGGTCGAGAGCGGCGAATTTAAGGACGAGATCGTCCCCGTAACGGTGCCGCAGAGAAAAGGCGACCCGGTTGTCATCGACACCGACGAAGGTCCGCGGGCCGGAACCACGGCGGAGAAGCTCGCCAAACTCAAGCCGGCGTTCAAGAAGGATGGTACGGTAACAGCGGGTAACGCCTCGACCATCAACGACGGCGCGTCCGCCGTTCTGGTGATGTCGGATGAAAAGGCCAAAGAGCTGGGCTTGGCGCCGATGGCTACGATCGAAGCGTACGCCACCGGCGGGATGGATCCCGAGTGGGTGATGATGGCCCCTATCAAGGCGATCGGAAAGCTACTCGAGAAGACCGGCCAGACGATTGGTGATTTCGACCTGATCGAGCTGAACGAAGCGTTCTCGGCCCAGGGGGTAGCACTGATCCGCGAGTTGAAACTCGATCCCGAGCGGCTCAACGTCAACGGCGGCGCCGTCGCGCTCGGCCATCCGATCGGCGCGTCGGGGGCGCGGATACTGACGACGCTGCTTTATGCGATGAAGAAGCGCGGCGCGAAAAACGGATTGTGCTCACTGTGTCTGGGCGGTGGTAACGCGGTGGCGATGAGCGTTTCCATGGGATAGAGCCGTAGCGGTGAGAGCCAGATTACAAGACGAATCAGAAAGGAATAAATCATGGATATCAAGAATGTATCGGTAATCGGGGCCGGTACGATGGGAAACGGCATCGCGCAGGTGTTTTCGCAGAGCGGCTACGACATAACGATGATCGACATTAGCGAAGATTTTCTGTCGCGCGGGATGGCCACCATAGACAAGAGCCTCGATCGCATGGTGAAGAAGGAGAAGATCACCGCCGACCAAAAAGCGGAGATAGTAGGACACATCCAGACCACCACCGACGTGGGCGCCGTCAAAAACAGCCAGCTCATTATCGAAGCGATCTTCGAAGATGCCGAGATCAAGAGGCAGCTGTGGAAGGAATTGAGCATATCGGCCCCCGACAACGCGATACTGGCGTCGAATACATCGTCGATTTCGATAACGGAGCTGGCGGCGGTCGTAGATTCGCCCAACCGTTACATCGGCATGCACTTTATGAACCCGGTGCCGATGATGAAACTGGTCGAGATCATCCGAGGCTTGGAAACGGACGACGAGACAACGGCCGCGGTTGCCGCCACGTGCGAGAAACTGGGCAAGGTCCCGGTCGAGGTCAACGACTACCCCGGATTTGTCGCCAACCGGCTCCTCATGCCGATGATCAACGAGGCGGCGTATTGTCTGATGGAAGGTGTGGCCACCCGGGAATCGATCGACCAGGTGATGAAGTTGGGTATGGCGCACCCCATGGGACCGCTAGCGTTGGCCGACCTGATCGGTCTGGACGTTTGTCTCTCCATCATGGAGGTGCTCCACCGCGATCTCGGGGACTCGAAATACCGTCCGTGTCCGTTGCTCAAAAAAATGGTCGCCGCCGGCCGTCTGGGCCGCAAGACGGGAAAGGGATTTCACGACTACTAGACACGAACGGACCCCTCGATCCAAATGTCTATCGAAAGGGCCGCGGTATTCTAATCCCGCGGCCTTTGTGTGCGGTCGGCTCCGGTCTTCGTCAACCGTCATCCTCGGGGAGCTTTCGAACTTGCACCAGTTCGTACAAGGTTTTCCCTGTGGAAGATGGGTGGACGAAGGCGACGAGGGAACCGCCTTTGCCGGGGCGGGGTGTTTGGTCGATCATCCGCGCGCCGGCGGCGGTGAGAGCGGCAATGGCCTCGGTGATGTTGTCGACCTCGAACGCGACGTGGTGTATGCCGGGGCCCTTCTTTTCGATGTATTTGCGTGTGGGGGAATCGGGTGTTTTGCCCTCGACGAACTCGATCGAGGTGTTCCCCAAATTGACGGTGGCGACTTCGACGTGATATGACTCTATCACTTCACGGTGATCTGCTTTTACGCCGAAGAGTCGTTCAAACTTCTCGAGTGTTTCATCGAGGTTGTCGACGGCGATGGCGACGTGGTCAATGCCTTTGATCATCTATCTACCTACGGCCTTGTTTTTACTTCGATCGCTGCTCGTCGTAGCGGCCGAACGTGCCAGCCAATACTCCGCAGATCTCTCCGATGCTCGCCCTCCGCTTGACGGCCTCCAGTATGGTTGGAAACAGGTTGGCAGCTCGGCGCGAGTCCTCCTCCAACCGTCGCAGGATATTCTCGACAGCCGAATGGTCTCGCCCTGTGCGGACCTTTTGCAGGTTCGCCACCTGGATTTTCTCCAGTTCGGGATCGACGCGGAAAATTGCGGGGTCGCCTTCTTCGTCTTCTACGTAGGCGTTGACACCGACCACTTCCTGATCGCCTCGTTCCAGTGATACTTGGTATCGATAAGCGGCTCTTTCAATCTCTCGCTGCGGAAAGCCGTCCTCGATAGCCTTTATCATACCGCCCATGTCGTCGATCTCGGAGATCAAACGCGTGGCGCGCTGTTCTATCTGGTCGGTCAGCGATTCGATCAGGTAGCTGCCGCCGAGCGGGTCGATGGTGTCGGCCACTCCGCTCTCCTCGAGGATCACCTGTTGGGTGCGAAGAGCGGTTTTTGAAGCGTGATCGCTGGGCAAACCCAGGGCCTCATCGAGGCTGTTGGTGTGGAGAGACTGCGTTCCGCCCAACACCGCCGACAGCGCTTGCATGGCAACCCGAACGATATTGTTCTCCGGCTGCTGTGCGGTAAGCGTCGAACCCGCCGTCTGCGTGTGGAAGCGCAATAACATGCTGTTTTTCTTGGCGGCGCTGAAGCGTTCCTTCATGATACGTGCCCATATTCTTCTGGCGGCGCGGAACTTCGCGACCTCTTCGAAAAAATTGTTATGGGCGTTGAAAAAGAATGACAAGCGTGGCGCAAAGGCGTCGACGTCGAGTCCGGCGTCTAAACCGGCTTGGACATAGGCGATTCCGTCGGCCAGTGTAAACGCCAGTTCCTGTACGGCGGTCGAGCCCGCCTCACGGATGTGGTAACCGCTAATCGAGATGGCGTTCCAGTTGGGAAGTTCGGCGGCGCACCACTCGAACACGTTTGCCACCAACCGCATCGACGGCTCGGGAGGGAATATGTAGGTCCCACGGGCGATGTACTCCTTGAGGATGTCGTTTTGGACCGTGCCGGATAGTGCCCTTCGATCGATACCGCGTTCTTCCGCGGTGACCACGTACATTGCCAAGAGAACCGATGCTGTGGCGTTAATGGTCATGGACGTGCTAACCGTGTCCATCGGGATCCGATCGAACACCACTCGCATGTCGTCGATGGTGTCGACGGCCACTCCCACTCGGCCCACTTCGCCGGCCGCCATCGGATCGTCGGAATCGTATCCCATCTGAGTGGGTAGATCGAATGCCACGCTCAATCCTTTTTGACCGTGTTCCAAAAGATAGTGAAAGCGTTCGTTGGTCTGCTTGGCGGTGCCGAAGCCGGCATACTGACGAATCGTCCATGGCCGCCCGCGGTACATGGTGGGGTAGACGCCTCGGGTAAAGGGGTACTCGCCGGGGAAGCCGATACCATCGGGGTAGTCGTCGTCTGGCGGCGTATAAAGCGGTTCGATTTCGATGCCCGACGTGGTGCTGAACGCCTGTTTCCGCTCGGGCTTCTTTTCAACGGTCGGACGGTAAGTTTCCCTTTGCCACCGTTCTTCTGGGCTATCGTCGTTCTGGGATGTCATTGTTCTTTCTCGATCATTACCAATGGAGCCTGCGAATCTACGGCATCCTTCGCTTTTACATGGATTTCTTTTACAACGCCGCTCACCTCGCTGGCCAGCTCGTTCTGCATTTTCATCGCTTCCATGATTACCACCGGCGCGCCCGCCTCGACACGGTCACCCACCGCTACTTTGACATCCAGGATCAACCCCGGCATCGGAGAGACAATCGTGTAACCGGCGGAGTCTTCCATGGTGCTCTCGGCATCGCGGACGGCAACCAGAAGCTCGTCGAGCACCTCGACGTCGTAGTGCCGTCCCATGACACGCGCGTAGTAGCGTCCGTCTTCTGCTTTCACCGGCGCGCTCTCAATGAGATACGACTTGTTATCAATCAAGAGTGACAAATAGTCTTTGTCACCGAAGTACCCGCAGTCGACCTGGTAGGGGGTGCCATCGATCTCGATGTCGTAGTGACCGTTGTTCTCTTTAACGACCACAGTTTTTTGTTGGTCGTCTATTCGAACGACAAACTTCATGTGTCACCTAACCTGGTTAGTTAGCGCCGAGGGAGCCGGAGCCCCTCCCATCTTGCCGCCCGGCGCCACGAACCTCCGGTCCCCACTTCCTCTGAACGGAATCCGCCGGCCCCGCTAGCTTCCCTGGCGTAATTGAAGGCCGAGATACTGGCGGCGATCGTGGCCAGCTCGATCTCCTCCTCTTTACGGTGGAGCGCCGTCGGGTCGAAATGGCTTTCGATATAGTGCGTATCGTAACTGCCGTCTTCGAAGCCCTTTTCTCGAAGCGCCCACAGGAGGAAGTCCACGTTGGTACGAACGCCGTCGATGAGACACTCCCTCAGCGCCCGGTGCGCCCTCTGGATGGCCTCGGGCCGGGACTGCGCCCACACGACCAGCTTGCCAATCAACGGATCGTAGTAGATGGGTATCTCGTATCCCTCGTAGACACCGTTTTCGTTGCGTACTCCCGGTCCCTGGGGCAGAGTGAGGCGCCGAATCGTACCGACCGAGGGTAGAAAATTGTTCGCCGGGTCTTCCGCGTACAATCGCATTTCGATCGCGTGCCCGCGCGGTACCACGGACGAGAGCTCGACCTCGAGTTTTTCTCCTTCGGCGATCGCGATCTGCTGCTTGACCAAGTCGACACCGTATACCATCTCGGTGATGGGGTGTTCGACCTGGAGGCGGGTGTTCATCTCCAGAAAATAGAAGTCGAGATTCTTGTCGACGATGAATTCGACGGTGCCGGCGCACTCATAGTTGGCGGCGGCAGCGACTTTCCTGGCCGTTTCGGAGAGTGAATCGCGCATTTGGGGTGACACAACGGGCGATGGCGCCTCTTCGATCACCTTTTGATAGCGGCGCTGCATCGAGCATTCGCGTTCGCCGTAGGTGACGATGTTGCCGTGGCGGTCGGCCATCACCTGGATTTCGATATGCTTGGGATTGTCGATGTACTTCTCGAGATAAACCGACGGGTCGCCAAAGGCGCTCTCGGCCTCGCCCATCGTCATCGATAGGGAACTCTCGAATTCCTTTTTGGCACGGACAATCCGCATGCCCTTGCCGCCTCCACCCGCGGCGGCCTTGATGATCACGGGGTAGCCGATAGCAGACGCGACCTTGGCCGCTTCCCCCGCGTCGTTGACAGGGCCGTCGCTACCCGGAATCAGAGGAACGCCAGCGGCTGACATTGTTTTTCGCGCGACGAGCTTGTTTCCCATCATCCGGATCGAGTCGGCGCTGGGACCGATGAACACGATGCCGGCATCGCGGCATGCGACGGCGAATTCGGCGTTTTCGGCTAGGAATCCGTACCCCGGGTGGATTGCGTCGGCGCCGCTCTTTTTGGCGGCGTCCAGGATCCGCTCGACGTCCAGGTAACTCTCCTTGCTTGGCGATGGGCCGATGGGGTGGGATTCGTAGGATTGAATGACGTGCAATGCGGTGCGGTCGCACTCGGAGTACACGGTCACCGGGACGATTCCCAGCTCCTTGCACGAGCGGATCACGCGAACGGCGATCTCGCCCCTGTTGGCGATGAGTATCTTTTTGAACATAAGCGCGATGCCCGGGCAGTTCGGGCCAAACCGCGGCCGGTTCCAGCAATTTTACAGCGGTATATTTCCGTGTTTCTTGGGCGGCACGTTCTGCCGTTTGTCGACCAAGCTCTCCAATACCGCGATGATCTTCGGGCGCGTCCGGCGCGGCTCTATTATGTCGTCCACGTAACCCAATTCAGCCGCGATGTACGGGTTGGCGAATTTATCGTTGTAGTCGTCGATCAGTTTCTTTCGCGTCGCGTCGGGGTCATCTGCTTCGGCGATCTCTTTTTTGTTGAGTATATTGACAGCGCCTGCGGCGCCCATCACAGCGAGCTCCCCAGTTGGCCACGCGACGTTATAGTCGGCGCGGATATGTTTCGAACTCATGACGTCGTAGGCTCCGCCGTACGCTTTGCGCGTTATTACCGTGATTTTAGGCACCGTCGCTTCACAGTACGCGTACAACAGCTTGGCTCCATGCTTGATGATCCCGCCGTACTCCTGTTCTGTACCGGGCAGAAACCCGGGTACGTCTTCGAAGGTAATGAGCGGGATATTAAACGAGTCGCAGAAGCGCACGAAACGCGCCGCTTTTATTGACGACTTGATGTCCAACACGCCGGCCAGGTACTTGGGCTGATTGCCGATGATACCGACGCTACGACCGTTCATGCGAGCGAATCCTATGATGATATTGTTCGCGTACATTGGTTGCAGTTCGAAGAACTCGCCGTTGTCCACCACGTGCCGGACCACCTCGACCATGTCGTAGGGTTCCTTCGGATTGGGCGGGACGATCGAATCGAGCGCTTGGTCCATCCGTCCGGGATCGTCTCCTGTATCTTCCACTGGCGGATCGGACAAGTTGTTTTGCGGAACGTAACTCAAGAGCTTACGTATAAGAATTATGCAATCCTGGTCGTTCTTGGCCATCAAGTGAGCCACTCCGCTGCGCGTGTTGTGCGTGCGTGCGCCGCCCAGGTCTTCGAACGACACATCCTGGTTGGTGACCATTTTGATGACATTGGGACCGGTAACGAACATGTGACTGGTCTTGTCTACCATGATGATGAAATCGGTGATAGCGGGCGAGTATACCGCCCCGCCGGCGCAGGGTCCCATGACGGCGGAGATCTGCGGCACCACACCGGATGCCATTGTGTTCCTCCAAAATATCTCCGCGTAGCCGCCCAGGCTGGCTACCCCTTCCTGGATGCGCGCGCCTCCGCTGTCGTTGAGTCCGACGATGGGCGCGCCGTTTTGAACGGCCAGATCCATCAGCCGACAAATCTTCATCGCGTTCGCCTCGCTGAGCGTTCCTCCAAAAACGGTGAAGTCCTGCGCGAACGCGTAGGTGAGGCGGCCGTTCACCGATCCGTATCCCGCGACCACACCGTCGCCGGGGACCTTTTGTTTCTCCATGCCAAAGTCGTGGCAACGGTGGGCGACGAACACCCCCATCTCTTGAAACGTCCCGGGATCGAGCAGCAAGTTGATCCGTTCCCGCGCCGTTAGCCGCCCGGAGTCGTGGATCTTCTTGATTCGTTTTTCGCCGCCGCCGAGCTTGGCGGCTTCTCGCCGGCTTTTCAATTCCTTGAGTTTGTCTGCGGACGAAGGCATTTGTATGTACTCCAAAAGGTTAACCCCTTTCGGGGCGCGTGGGCGGGTACGGCGCCGGACCGGGAGCCGCGGGAAAGTGGAATAACACAAATATCGACAACAAATTAGTTGCCGCCATTCTATATGACGATGGGCGCAGGGTCAATGCTTTCTTGTTGATTTATCTCTCTAAATGGCTTATTATATACGAGTTAATGCCGGATCGCGTGCGGGACAGCATTCGACGCACGGCAAGAGATGTATGCGGGCGCGGACCGCAGGTCGGTTGGATGCCCGAGTTTTGCGTTACACATTAGGGAGGGAAGATCGATGCTTCGATTTCTCGCCGGTCTTGCGGTCGTGGCGTGTCTGGCGGCATGCTTGGTATTGCCTATATCCGGTTGCAGTAGTGACAAAAATGATACCGCCGCCGGAAATGACTCGAAAGCACAATCAACAGCCAAAGCGACCGATAGCGAGTCGCGCAGCCTGATTCCACCAAAAGAGGCTCCCGAGGCGATCGCTGGTGTTCTTATCAAACCGTACTTTGACGCGGCCGGAAGCGTAACCGAATTGGCTGTCGCGGCCGGGCAATCCTTTGACCTTTACGTCTTCGCCGAGTACCCGCCTCCGCACTTCGTGTCGGCGGCCGAGTTTCGTCTCGAATTGCCTGCGGGTGTGAGAGTGGTCGAGGAGAAAAAATTCAACGACAACGCACTGACCATGGGAAATCGCAAAAGTGATTTCGTGATGGCATTCAAGTGCGTAACGGACAACAGGTTTCATCTGATGAAATATACTTGTGCAGTAGAAAGCGCTTTCAAAGGCGGAAAGATTGAGGTTGCGGCGGGTGTCAACGCCATAGGCGTCTCTTTTCTCGGATTTGCCACCTGCGAGCCCGACAACAAGAAACTCGACGCAAAGGGCGGCAGCGTGACCTTGACGATCAAGTAACAGCGTTCACTAGGGGAGTTGGACATGCAAAACATCAAACAGCTACTTCTGATCACTGTCATCCTGATAATCCCCTGCGGTGCGGCCGCAACTGTAGCGCCCAAAAACGGCGGCGAACTTCCACAAGCATATTGGGATGCTAAGGCCAAGGATCCGACGGCGTTCACGATGAAGCGCGCGTGGATTCAAAAAACGCAGCGGATCCGCGAGCTGCGACAAGCTTATCTCGCCCAGCAAATGGCGAAGGGATCGATCGCGCCATTGGAACTTCCACAGCAATATGTGACAGCGGGCACGTTGCGCGTGCCGGTTTTCCTGTGCGAGTTCACCAACAGATCTGCGCCGTTCGATTCGATCGCGATGAAAAATCAATTGTTCGACAACAACCCGACCGGGACGATCACCGAATACTACGACGAGGTTTCGTACAGCAACCTGACGCTAACCGGTACCGTCTACGCTCCGGTAACGCTGTCGCAGAGCGACGTGTACTACGAGGGGATTCCGCCGTGTAACGGCGTGTGTGTTACGGGCCACATGGGACAATTGATCCAGGAAATCCTGGACGCAAAGGATCCAAGCGTTGATTTCGGCCAGTACGACAACGATGGCCCCGACGGTGTCGCCAATTCGGGTGACGACGACGGCTTCGTTGACTTCGTCGCATTCGTCCATCCCGAATCTGGCTCGGAATGTGGTTCCAACAACAACATCCTTTCGCACACCTGGGAATACGCTGGCTGGCCCGAGTCCGGCGGATTTCCGTATACCACCGACGACCCTGCCCAGGGCGGCGGTTTCATCAAGGTCAGCGACTACACGATGCAACCGGCGAAGAACTGCGACGACGCCACGATCATTGATATCGGCGTATTCTGTCACGAGTTCGGACACGGCTTCGGCCTGCCCGATCTGTACGACACCACTAAGTCAAGCAGCGGAATCGGCTGGTGGGGCATCATGGGAAGCGGCAACTGGAACACGCCGAAAAGTCCGGCACATCCTTGTGCGTGGACGCGAATCGAGATGGGGTGGGTCACGCCCATCGACGTCGGCTGGCAGGGGGGGGTCGAGACGATCGATCAGATTTTTGATTCTAAAGAGGTGTTTCGACTCGGTTTCACCGACGACCACTTCCGCCGCTCGGACGAGTGCGTCATCAACGGGAATTTTTCTCTTTACTGCGGATTGACCCAACGTGAGGGACAGGGACGTGGTTGGGGAGTCGAGTTGTTGGACAACGGTTATGGCAACGTGTGGACGGAGACGATCCAACGCGAATTTACATTCGACGGATCCACGCCGGTTCACTTTACTTACGACTACCAGCACGACACGCAGGCCCCAGACGATTTCGGGTACGCCATCATCGAGGTGCAAGGGACGGAAACCGCCCTTGAATGGTACACCGGCCCGGGATCCGGCTCTGCTGACCATGATATCACGTCGTACCTGTCCGGCTTGACGCCACCAGCCAAGTACAAGCTCAAATTTCGGGGAACGTCGGATCTCTCGTGGTCCGACGACGACGCCAAACACGACTCCGACTGCGGCCTCCTGGTGATCGACAACGTCGCCGTCACAGGCGGCGGCGAGAGCTACTCTTCCGGCTTCGAGACCTACGTCGATGGTTGGCACCAGTCTCCGTCGGAGCACTCCAGACAGGAGTATTGGCTGGTGGAGAATCGCCAGCCCCTGGGTTTCGACTCCAACCTGTTGGGCGCAGGGCTACTCATCATGCACGTCGACGAAACGGTGATCAAATCGCCGATGGGCAACACCGGCAACGGCTCGATCCAGCGTGTCAAGGGCGTCGCCATAGAAGAGGCGGACGGACTCAGAGAGCTGGAGAGAGGACTCAACACGGGTGACGGCGGCGACGTTTTTCCGGGCTCCACGAACAATGTTACCTTCGATGTGACTACCTTCCCCGGGAGCCTCAGCAACGGCTGGATGGAAACCGTGATCGAGGTCTCCAGTATCGATAACACGGGCGCCCCCGGCATACCGATCACGGCGTATCTCAAAGCGGGCGACCCGGCGCCGGTGGCTTCTTCGGTGTTGCCCAACGACATCAACAACGACGAAGTTTCGGTCCCCGTGGCGATCACCGGCGACAAAATCCGATACGGGGCTACGTTTCTGTTTACCTACAACGGCGGTACCGGTTCGGCTGCCGAGCGTGCGGCCAATTCGCCCTCCGACAATAAGGATATCGTCGCCGAGTCACTTCGATGGATCGATCCCGTCCGTTTGGTGGGGACCCTCAACGTGTACAGCAAAGCGGGCGGGAGTTGGGACCTCGTGGTCACCAATCCCGACGGTCAGGAAGTGACACTCGCCGATGCCATCACCATCAACCAGCTGGTCGCCGTTCAACTGCAGGCGGCGACAATAGATGTCGTCGACGACGGTATTCGACTGGAATACGTTCTGTTCGACAGAGAACCCGGCGAGACGCTCCGGGTATTGCGATCGACCATGCCCGAGACGGAGTGGACGGTGATCGTCGAAGACCTTCAGTCGTCACGCGGCCAGCACTACGTATACGTCGACACCGGCGTCGAACCCGGTAAAACGTACGTGTACCGGCTGGTCGTGGTGTCGGATGGAAACGAGATTCGAGAACTTCACAAGGGAAGTGCAACCGTTCCGGCGGGAGAACTGTCGCTGTCGCAAAACTTTCCCAACCCGTTCAACCCGACCACATCGATTACCTTCTATCTGCCGCGTCGGGCCCAAGTGCGCCTCGACGTGTTCGACATTGCCGGACACCTGGTCACCCGTCTCTCGACCGGTCTCTACCAAGCCGGCCCGCACCGCATCGAATGGGACGGTACCGACGCCAACGGCTCA
>CBDVBX010000072.1:0-15181 GCA_965372335.1 uncultured bacterium
GAGAAGAAAAAGTAACATTTTCAGTGGCTTAAAACTCAGGTTCAAGCGTGGGTACCTGGTTACTCATTTGGATTCAACGGATCAAATCGCCCGGCGAAAATGTAGCGACTCCGACACCCGCCGGCGTGCCGGTCACACTGATTTCGTGTTTGACTCCAAGTGACCTTCCTGACAGAATCGTCTGACTGAGTTTGCGAGCGTATTGAAAACCCAAAAGGACGTACGATGCTGCGCAAAGCGATTCTACTGTTTCTGGTATTCTCGGCATTGAACGCGGCTGGTGTGTGGGCTCAAAAGTGGGAGGTCACGCCCTTTTTCGGCTATCGGTGGGGCGGCGAACTCAGCGATGGCACCTATGGAGAACCGGACGCATTCGACGAAACCCTCCAATTCGATGCCGGGCCGAACTACGGCTTGATCGTCGGTTACTTTGTCCAGCCGAAGATCCAGGTCCGGGCGTTTTGGGACCGCCAAAACACGTCTCTCGACGTGGTATTCGAACAGCTGGGTAAAGAGGAGAGGCTCGGCGATGCCACCATCGACTACCTGCACCTGGGCGTGTTGATGCTCATTTTGGAACCCGATATCCGCCTGCAGCCATTCTTCGCGTTTTCCCTCGGCGGCACCTACATCTCCCCGGCTGGTTCGAATATCGACTCCGAGTGGTTTACCTCGGCCGGCTACGCGGTCGGGGTTAGGTACTTCTTCACGGATAACGTGGGTGGGCTCATTCAAAATAGAGGGACATCATCGGTCATCACCGACAGTGCGCAACGTTTCTGCGACGACGAGACCGACAAATGTTATACGTTGGCCCAAGATACGTGGATGTTTCAGATCGATATTTCGGCCGGACTGATTATCGCGTTTTGGTAGATATGAAGGGCGCCTGGCCCACCTTCGGCCGGGCGCCTCGCCAGATTACCTCCGCTGTGCTTTGCCTTTGGGGAGTTTCTTCAACAATTTGTCGACGGCTTTGTCGATGATTTCCATGATCTCATCGACCGGGCCTTGGTTGTTGACCTCGGTGCGCGCGATTCCTCGCCACACCAGTTCCTTGGAATTATCGTCGAACACCAGTACCAGCAACGCCCCCTCTTCCCAGCGGTCCTGGTATACCCCCTGAAAGCCGGGCAATCCGATCCGATATTGCGGGTACCACGATTCGCCGTAGTAGTTGTTGACAACCGTCACGTTGACCATGTCCTGGGAGGTCACGTGGAAATCGACCCGCAGATCGGGAGACTGTTCCTGTCGCGTGTATCTTCTTTCGGTCATCAGGCCCTCTATCGCGCCACGTAGGTATGTATCAAACTCCGGTTCGTCGCTGGCCGGCGGGTCCCAGTTGACGGGACGCTGGCTCTTGACCCAATCCCACGTCTGGTACTGTCCAAAATCCACGTCGGGGTTTCGTTCGGTCGCTGTCTGAATCGATGCGCAACCGCCCGCTACGAACACTATCAACACCAGAAAAACGACGCGCACCATCATCGGCTAATTACTCCCCTTCTCTTTCCGGCTTTTGATTGTTTCTTCGTCTCTGGGCATCGTTTCCAGCATTCTGTCGACGGCCAGTTCGATGCGGCGCCTCTGCTCTGACCGCGACACCTGTTTTTCGTCCAGTTCCGCTTGTGCGGACGCACGCCAGATCATCATGCCGGTTTTGGCGTCAAAAATCATAATCATGAGCGTGCCCACTTCCCAGCTGTCGATATGCTTACCCGGAGTGGTGTCGAGTGCGTAGCTGTCTTCGTCATAGTAAGTCTGAACCACTGCTTCGTCGAGCTTTCGCTCGGTGGCGCCGTGATACCCGATCATCAGATCGGGCGATTCTGCATCGTATTTCAACCCTCGTTCGTTCAGTTCTTTTTCGATCGCATCGACGACGTTCTTACGCGTGGCGGGATCCTTGATCAACATCTGGTCGGTCTGGTAGTCCACCCATGCATACGTGAAATAGTTGTCGTAGTCGCCGTCGGGATTAAACGTCGACTCAACGTGCAACCGACTCTCGAAACTCCTGGACGAACATCCCGCTAGCAAGCCTATCGCGACCAGTATCAAAACCCACTTGGCCATTCTCATTCGCATACCTCCTCGGCGTGTCGGTGGGATCTTCCGATACCATACACCAACATCCATAATAAATCATCAAGCATTCCGAACCCAAGCGCTAGTCTTTGACTATCTTGAGCCACTCTCCGTTGTCCACGCGGTCGTCCGGCGCGCGGCCGTTGATGAGAGCCAGCTCTTCTATCCGAGCGTCGCTGACCCCTAACGCCTTCAGTGCCGAACGCACGGTGCCCGACTGCGGCGCGCGTTCGATCTGGAGCCGCAACGGCTGTTTGGCCAGTACCGCAGAATCCGTGGCTTCTCTAAACCCCGTCATCACACTGGTAAAAGCGCCCTTGTATTTTGTGAAGTCGCTCGATGCGGTGATGCCGTGAAACGAGTACACGTACGGTTCTTTGCGGATAAAATACGACAGCACCCGCAGTTCCCCGTCCTTTGTTTTGTGGGTCGACTCCATGACAACGGCGCTATACCCGCTTACCGATGTGGTGACGCGGCTGGCGACTGTTCCGCTGGAGTTCTTTACAAATTCGTCCGCCGCCTGCTCGGCTGTGGCGGCCTCCTTCAGCATGAGCTGTACGAACGCGGCCTGGTCCGGTTGTATCACAAACACCGTACTGGCAGAGTTATTCACTTTCCATCCGGACGGGATCGGAAACTGAAAACGTAACTGGGGGTGATAAAACGTGTTGTTTTCAACAAATCCTTGTCGCGGGTCGTCCCCGTAAACCAGCCCATCTATTCTCTTGAAATAGTCATAACGCGTCTTGCCGAGCGGTTTGTAATCGATCTTCTGCTGCCACTCGTTTGTGAGCTGGTTGACCTTCACCTCGCGGTTGCCGGGATCGGGGTGTGTGGACAGAAACCCTGGAAGACTCTGACCGCTTTGTTCCTGCATCTTGTCGAGCGTTTGGAAGAAATTCGCCATTTCGTGGGCGTTGTAACCCAACCGGGTTGAATATTCCACTCCCAGCCGGTCCGACTCCGATTCCTGGTCGCGGCTGAATCTCAAGAAGAGCAGCTGAACTCCTGCGCCGGCCGCACCGGCATACTGGGCAAATGTCTCTGACACCAACGACCCGACCTGGAGACCGAGGGTGGCCATCTGGGCGCGTGTCATTTGTTCGGCGCCGTGGCGCGCCACCACGTGACCGATCTCGTGCCCCATCACACCGGCGAGTTCGTCTTCGGAGTTGAAGTGGGCGAGAATTCCACGGGTAATGTACACGTATCCGCCCGGCAGTGCGAACGCATTGACGATCGGGCTGTCGACGATGCGGACCGTATAGTCGAGGTTCGATCGGTGCGAGACCCTTGCGATTCGCTGTCCGATATCGCTGACATACGCGGCAAGATCGGGATCGTCGTACAGACCGTACTCGGCGACGATTTGGGGATCGGCTTCTTTGCCCATCTGAATTTCTTTCGATTCGCTCACCAAAGAAAACGTTCGTTTTCCCGTGACATAGTCCGTCGTGCACGAGATGGCGACCAACAGGCAGAACAACGCAACAGATCGCAGTACGTCAATCCGTCGAGCAATAGTTTTCACGAGGATGCCCCCTGTTCGATACGAAGTCCGGTTTTGATCTCCCCCGGGGGGGATACTAACACCTGGTCGCCGGCGCGGGAACACTTCTTGTAGACCCCGTCTCAAGGCAACGGCAGCGGCAAACCGGGTTGAGATGTGGAAAGTACGGTGAACACCCGGTCATCTGCCAGCCGCCACCAGCCGAAATACCCCCGTCCCTGAGTCTGACAGTCTACGCGAAGTCGTCCCCACTCGTCGGCCTCCGTTTCGGCGGTTTCGACGACTTCTACCGAACGGGTATCGCGATCGAGACCGGTACGCATCGCTTTGAGCGCGCTTTCTTTGGCACTCCAGATCCGCGTGGCGAGCAGTGCGCGCTCCTCTTGGGAGGCGCGCATAACCGTTTCCGCCTCGCTTGCGGTGAAAAAGTCGGATACGAACCGGTCACTCCGAGTTCCAACTGTCTCGACGTCGCAGCCGAGAGGTAGTCCCTCTGCTGTTGCCGCACAAAACCCGACGCCTCCGCTGTGACTGATCGAAATGACCACGTTCGAGCGAGCCCCCCCGATGTACGCTTCGGGGGCACCGTCCGGTGCGGCAACAATTTCGATGTCCGTCGGCTCGAGCGTTTGTCCGGATCGCGCCATCGACAAAAAACGAACGGCGCGCTTGGCGGTCCATCTCCCCACCCGCCAGTCTGCACGCCGTTTGACGTAGCGCAGCCCTTCTAGCACCTGTCGCTCGCGTTCCGTGAGCCAGTCACTATCTCCCGGAACGTCGGTACTAACTTGAACGACCCAGTATACTGCGGGGTTCCCCGTCATCGGATCAATCGATGATGTCCTTCAGCGGCTTCAACAGTTCGTCTTTGACCGGATCGGGCAGGGCCATCGTCCGGTAGTCCTTAAGCCGCATGTATACATCGCCGTTGTCGTCGACGACCTGCGCGTCAAAAGAGTCTTCGCCCGCGGCCGTCACCGCCGCGTGGACGCGACCATTGACACTCGAAGGCGATTTCAAGAACTCGACACTTCCCACCCGGTATGGGAGTCCCATTTTTTCCTTGTCTGCCAATTCAAACAAGCCCGCCGTCTGAAAACACAGTTCTATGAGCCGCGGATCTGTCAGTGTCGTCCGGTTTTCTGGTTGGTGGTTTGCGGGCAGTGCGTCATTGAAAAGGCCGACAAGCTCGTCGCCCGCTCGCCAGGAATTGGCCACGACCTGATAGGCCGGACCGTGGAAGTACAATCGGTAGATGTCTCCCGCCTCAACCTTCCTGGTCCCGGCTGGCGCGGTCACTTTGTCTCGCTTGGCCGCCTTTGGCGGCTTGGAAACCAATCTCACGCGGGCGGTAAAATGCGTGGTCACTTCCGGCTCTTCCTTGCCGTGAAGCCGACGCGATCCGTCCAGACAACAGTCGGCGATGATATCTTTACCGTCTGTTTTGAAGAACGCGTGGACCGACACGGTTCGCGGTTCACCGCGGTAAAACTTGAACGGCGCTTCAAAGGTGACGTCTTCCAACGCACCGAGGTATCGATCAGGAAAAATGAGCTTCGCCGCTTCGACAATCGCTTCGATGCCCATCACGCCTGGAAGTACCGGTGTTTCGTTGATCTGATGGTCGTAAAGAAACGGTTGCTGTTTTGGATCGAGTTCGGTCTCAACCGTCAGTCCTGTGTACAATCCCATACCCCGTAACTCGTCGGTCATGATGCCGCGCGATTCGGTTGTCGCGCTGAGCTTACCAACCGCCTCGACATCCAAACCGCCCGTCTCGTCGAACTCCTCCTGCATCATTCCGAGACTTCCGGCGATCACCACCTCGCCCGGCCCTCCGGCGGTCAATTCACGGCGAACGATCGGAATCCCCGCCTCCGGATCGAGCATATCGATGCCGGCTTGCTCCATGATGACCGGTATCGAACCGCGCGACGCCATTCCGATACCGCTCCACGCCGTCCAATCCAGCGCGATTCCAACGGTGCCCGGACGGGACGTCCGAAAACCAGAGACGCTTTTGCACAGCAGGTCGTTGGCCGAGCTGTAGTCGGTTTGCCCGGCATTGCCGAACCGGCCTGCTATGGAGCTAAAGACCACCGCCGCCCCCAGCGGCATATCGCCCAGGTTCGAGACGACGTTGAACCAGCCGTCGGCCTTTACGTCGAACACCAGATCGAACTCTTCCGGGCTCTTATCCGGCAGCAGGCGGCTAATCTCCAAACCGCCGGCGTGGAGCAAGACGTCGACACGGCCGCTGGTGGCGGCGACATCTTTCATCGCGGCGGCGACACCTTCTCCATCGGTAAGATCCACGCTGTAGTAGTGGGCGGTACCCCCGGCGGCTTCGACCGATTGGATCGCCGTGAGCGCCGCGTGCCGGCGTTCGATGGCGCCCAGTTCCCTTTCGACGTTCTTCGGTGTGGCACGCTCCCCCGATGACTTGAGTCGTTCGAATATGTCGCGTTTGAGTCCTTCGCGATCGGCGGTGAATTTTTGAATATCGGCGTCGTTCGGGTCCGGGGCGGGCGCGAGGTCGAGCAGGTGAAACGTCCCGCCGGAAGCCGCCGCCAGGTCACCGGTAATCGCCGAAACAATGCTTCCCGCCGCGCCGGTGATGACAAACACCGAGTCGCCGTCGAGTTCGACGCCGGCGGTCGTGTTGGAATCCAGCGGTCTTTCTTCGAGACCGATCGTCCAACGGTGGCCGTCATGGTATCCGACTTCGACCACTCCGGGATCGCGCCTCGTCTCATCGATCAAGCGGTCTGCAATCGCGGCCGTTTTCCGTCCCGCTTCGAAGTCGACGACTTTCACCAGAGCTTCCGGTTTTTCGCGCTTGAAGGCTTTGGTAAAACCGGCCACGGCGCCGCCAAGTGGCGCCACCGCACCTGTATCGTCGTAGCCGTGCTTCCCGCCCAGACGGGTGGCCGAAACCAAGAACGTGCCTTTCGCCCCTATCTGCTCGTAGGTTGCGCGAGCCGCTGTGTACAACAACTTGACACGAACGCGTGTCGCTTCGCGCCAGGCCCCCAGGTCCATCTCGGTAAACGGCGATTCTACGTCCAGGGCGGGCAGCCAATAGATCCCTTGGACCGGTTTCTCTGCTACCCACCGCTCGATGCGCCCGGTGAGTGCCAGCGCCGTGGGGGTGTCGTCGATGACCAACGTCTCTACGCCCAACTTCTCCAGCCGCCCGATTAGCGCCTTTCCCACACCGCCGCGGTCCGCGCACACGATCACGCGGCTCCCCGCTTCCAGATCTACCCCTGTCGCACTGCACAAGTCTAACGTCGGACGCAGGTGCGGCACAGGCACCCTGCGGGGCGCCTGGTTTGCTGCATCCATGTTTCCGACCACAGATGTCGCGGTACCGCCATCGGAGACCGACCGGATCTCCGTCGTGTCGGTCACTGGACCCGGTGACACGCTGGACCTTGCTCCAGGTGCGAGATCGGGCCGCTTGTCGTACACGAATTGGACAGTGTGCTCCAGCGTCGGAAATTCACCGAGCTTTAAGTTTTCGTCGCGAGGGATGTCGTACGCCTCGCGGATGGCGGCAAACATCTCGGCCTGCTTGACGGTGTCGATACCAAGATCGGCTTCCAGGTCGAGGTCGAGGTCGAGCATGTCGACCGGATAGCCGGTTTGTTCCGATACCACCTGTAACACCCGCTGCGTGACGGCGGCGTCGACCGACACCGCGGCCGCAGCCGTGCCGGCATCCGTGGTCGAAGCGATCGCGGGCGTCGTCGCCGGCTGTCCTTCATCGTCGGGCTTTTTCAAATCGGGCCGACGATCGTAGACGAAACCGACCGTGTGCGTGAGAGTCGGAAAATCACTGAGCTTGAGATTCTCGTCGCGAGGGATGTCGTATGCCTCACGGATGGCGGCAAACATCTCGGCCTGCTTGACGGTGTCGATACCAAGATCGGCTTCCAGGTCGAGGTCGAGTTCGAGCATGTCCGGTGGATAACCCGATTTTTCCGCCACGATTTCGAGAACCCGCTTCTGGACGGGATCGAGGACCTCGATGGGTTCAGCCACGTCAACTGTTTTCGGGGGCGTGTCGGCGGCGGCGGGTGCCAGTGTCGGTTTTGCGGCCGTTACCGGCGGTGTCGACACCACTGTCGGCCGCGCAAACCCGGCGGCTGGACCCTGGTCCTTGACGCGGAGCGTGCGTTTGTACACCTCGATCTCCGGACCATCGTAACCGGTCGCCTCGTTGAGCCAATTGCGCCATAAATCCGGATCGGCGATGCGGTAGCCGTAACCCAGCTCGTTGGGCGCGCGGTGCTTGCCGTCGGGGGCCGGGATCCAGCGCATGAGTGCCATACCGATCTGCGAACCGAAACCGGCCGCGAGACGGAGTGCGTATCGGATGGGATGTTGGCCGCCCTTGGACAAATTCAATGCGCCCAGCTCGGGATCGATTTCCTTGAAGTTTGGAACGGGAGGTACAATTCCGGTCTCGAGGATCTTTACCGCTATGGACTCTTCCACCCCAACGCCCATGGGGTGGCCGGTGTACCCCTTGGTGTTGGCGATGACGATTTTGTCTACTGACTCTCCAAATACGTGCCGTAGCGCGTACACCTCGGCCGAAGCGCTCCCGCCTCGTGCCGGTGTGTAGGTTTCGTGCGAAACGAATACCAGTTCCTTGGCGATCTGGTGGCGGTCGACACCCCACGTCCGTTCGGCGTCGCTGACCATGTCGTCCATGATTTGGCATATGTGATCGACGTTGAGTCGCGTGCCGTGGAACGCACTATTTGCCGTCGCGGTCGCGAGGATCTCGCATATCGGCGACACACCGCGTTCGCCAGCGGACTGGTGGCTCTCCAAGACCAGCGCGGCCCCACCCATACCGATGATCAGGCCGTGCCGGCGGCGGTCGAACGGAATGGCCGCGTCCTCGACCCTTTCGTCTGTCGCCGCCGCCCCGGACGCCAGGAAACCGGCCCCGAACCACTCCATCAGATTGTCAGAGGTAATGTTGTCGGCGGAGATTACCACCACCCGACTACAACGACCAGCGGCGATCCAGTCGCGCGCCATTGCCACGGCTTGACCTGCGCTGGCGCACGCGCCATTCATTGACGTGTTCGGCCCGCGCGCACCGATGTACTCGGCAAACTGCGAGTGCCCCATCGACAGCACGCGGAATAGAAAACGGCGGTCGAATTGGAACGGGGTCTTCTCAATCTCGTCGCGAAGCGTGCCGATGCGCTTGTCTATTTCATCCAACGCGTCGCTGTTGCCGCCTTCTCTCTTCGCCAAATTCGTTCGCAGTTCTTCGAGGTCTACCAGGCGTTCTCGTCGAGCACGGTCCTCGTAATAGTCCTTCATGTGACCCGCGAACGAGTCGAAGCCGGGGAACGCCGACGCGAAAATCACGCCTGTGTCGTCGCGCATGTTGTCCGGAAGGCCCCAACGGTCGGGAAGCTGGGTTCCCTTGGTCGTGGTCTTGTAGCGCATCACCATCGGTATTCCGGCATCGCGAAGCGCGTCGATTCCAGCCGCGATGGCGAGCTGCGTCACCAAATCCAGGGCTTGCAGCCGGTCTTCCGGAAATCCGAAGTCGCCGGCCAGATCGAGGTCCCCACCGCGGGCGGCCAGTTTGATAACTTCGTCGACGTTGTCGATGGTCTCGAAACTCCCGCTACCGTCTTTGGTTTTGACCAGTCGAATGATGTGTTTGTCGGCCATGCGTTCCCGAATGCTGTCGGGTACCGCGCCGATAAACTGTCCGCCATTCAAAATCCGTTGGACGTTGGCGTCGTCGAATACCTTTTCCACACCCGGAAGCCCGATCGATGCGCCCGTCACGACCACGTTTCCCGTCCCGGTCGTGGTGGGGATGTCCGCGGATACCGACGCCGAACCGCCGGCGTACACGTCGAACGCGCTGTCGAGAAACTGGGTGAACATGCGCCCCAACTCCACGTACTTGTCCTGGCTTGCGACACGATTGGTCGCTATCTGTGGGCGGCTGACCGTCGTCGGTGTTCTGCCCGCAGGGGGCTTTGGCGCTTCAGCAGAGGCCGGCAAAACGGACGTGTCTCGAGCAATCGCCTCTTCACCCACTCCGAGACCGGCTGCGTAGAGGCCGCACAACGCCTGGTTGAAAGACTCGACGTCGCCGATGCGCGGGTGGTTGGTGAACAGCGTGACGACATCTTCGCGGTGACCTACCACATCCGTGGCGAAACCGTAAAGCGCCCGCTTGGGGCCAAGCTCTATGAACAAGCGCGCCCCGGCGTCGTACAAGGTGTTGAGCCCTTTGACGAACTGCACTGGCGAGGCGACCTGACGAGCGAGAATGTCGACCATTTCGTCTTTCACGCCGGCTCCCATCGGGTAGAACTCGCCGGTGATGTTGGCCACCACCGGTATTTCGGGTGATTTGAGATTCATCTTGTCCAAAATGCCGACCAGTGCGTCGGCCGCACCGCCCACGATCTCGGTGTGAAAAGCGTGGCTCACCTGTAGCTGAGTGACGGTGAATCCGGCCTCGCGAATCCTCACCATCGCCTCTTGGACAGCGTCGCTGGCGCCGCCGATCACCGCCTCTTTTCTGCTGTTGATGTTTGCCACCACGACGTAGCCGTCGACGGTGTCGAGTATTTTCTGGATCTCATCGATGGCCCCCCACGCGGCGGCCATCTGCCCCTTGTCGCCTTTGGATACTTTCGACATCTCCCCGCCCCGCGCGCTCACTGCTCGTAATCCGTCGTCGAAAGGAAGCGCGCCGGACGCTACCAATGCGCCGTACTCGCCCAAGCTGTGCCCCATCACCATATCGGGCACCACGCCGTAGTCTGCCAGCACCCGGGTCAGTCCGGTTTCTGTCGCCAGCACCGCTGGCTGGGTGATCTCTGTTTGCTTCAACACCTCGTAGGCTGCTTGAACGACGGCCTCGTCGGAATCGTCGACAAAAATATATTCTGTCAATTTTTTCTTCAGGAGGGGCATCATCACGCGGTCGGCTTCGGCATACGTATCCGCTATGATGGGTTCGACGTTTATCAGATCTCGAAGCATGTTGACGTACTGCGAGCCCTGACCGGTAAAAAGAAATGCCACCTTGGGCACCGGCCCTCTGCCGATGTGCATACCCTTGGCCCGCAGCGCCTTCCAACGGCCCGCTTGGTCTTCGTCCAGCGCCGTTAGCACCTGGCTGGATTTGGCCGCCAACTCGGCCGCACCGCCGTAGTCAATCGCTATTCGCACCGGCGCGCGAAGGTCCGATTCCATCGGTGCCGCCACCGGCGGCGCGATACCCGCCTCGGCGTCTTTTTTGACCGACGCCAATCGCTGTCTGATTTCTGCTCTGTTCTGACCGCCGATCACGAGTGCCCCCCTCGGCGGCTTTTTGGCCTCCGCCGCGGGTGCCGCGCTGGCAACGCCGCTAAACCCCGGCGTGGATTCAGTCCGCGATCCGACGCTCATCCTCTCTTTTTTGATGCGCCCGGGGATGTATTCTTCCATGACCACGTGGAAGTTGGTTCCGCCGAACCCAAACGCGCTGACGCCCGCGCGGCGAACACCATCTTCGTTGGGGGCCCAGGCCTTGAGCTCGGTGTTCACCACGAACGGCGATTTGGCCCAATCGAGACCAGGGTTGGGCTTATGGAAGTTGATGCTCGGTGGAAGTTTTTTATCGTACAGCGCAAACGTCGCCTTTAGTATTCCCGCCGAACCGGCCGCCCCTTTGAGGTGTCCAATGTTCGACTTGACCGAACCGATCGGGATCGATTGCGGCGGCAGGTTGTACGGTTTGAATGCTTCGGCCAGGCTCTCGAGTTCGGCCACATCGCCCACCGCCGTCGATGTACCGTGGCCTTCGATCAGGTCTCCCGCTTTCGGAACCAGACCGGCGCTCGACCACCCGCGCTGTATGGCCAGTCTCTGTCCGACGGGGTTGGGCGCGGTGATGCTTTTGCCCCTGCCGTCGCTCGAACCGCCGATGCCGCGAATGACGGCGTAGATCTTGTCGCCGTCGCGTTCGGCGTCTTCGAGTCGTTTAATAACGAACAAAGCGGCGCCTTCGCCCATCACAAAGCCGTCAGCGCCCTCGGCGTAGGGACGGGAACCCGTGGCCGACAACGCGCCGATTTTGCAAAATTTAACGAAGATCGACGGGGCCATGTTGGAGTCGACCCCGCCGCTGATGACCGTGTCGAAATCGTGCTTCTCCAGCCCCTCGATCGCGGATGTAATGGCGGCCATCGCCGACGCGCACGCCGCGTCGGCGGTGTAGTTGGGACCGCGAAAATTGAACAGCGACGCAATTCGGCCGGCCACGATGTTGGCCAGTTCGCCCGGCATGGTATCCTCGTTGATCTCGGGAAACTTGCTCTGCACTCCTGTGCGGGTCTCTTTGACGATCGCCGTACGAACGTCTTGCGGGAGGGCCGAAAACGCCGACGATTCGGACATCGCTTCGGCAACTTCGGGAAACAACGCGCGCGCGGCGGTGAGCAGGTGTTGATCGCCACCCATCGCGTTGCCCAGAATGACGGCGGTACGTTCGCCATCCAATGGCCGGTTGGGATAACCGTAGTCGGCCAACGCCTCGCGCGTCGCCATGACAGCCCACTTTTGCGTCCGGTCCATGACTTCGCTGACCTTTGGGGGAATCGGGAGTTTCCAAGCGAGCGGATTCCAGTCCCAGTCCGTCACCCAACCGCCGATTTTGGAATAGCTGGCGTCGAGCTTCTTGGGGTCCGGGTCGTAGTATTTTTTGGGATCCCACCGGCCGGGGGGTACTTCTTTGACACTGTACCGGCCATCCTTGATGTTTTGCCAAAAGGTGGGGGCATCGAGGGCGTCCGGCATGATCGCGCCGACGCCGACGATAGCAGCAGCCATGTGTGCCGACTGTTTCATTCCTTCCATCCCTCTTTAAGTAAGTTGAATAACCAACTTCTATCGCTGCAGTTACAATTATCGACCGTACAGCACATTTGCGACTTGCTCCATATCCGACAGCAGTCCCGCCTGCGCACGGTGAATGGCGGACAGCTGTAGTTTTTGTTCGAACTCACCGATCTCCGAATGCGCTACGCCGTCGGATCCACACAACCATCTGATCCCATCTTCACCGATCTTTATCGCCGCCTCGCGAGCGAACACACGGCTGATCGCCGCCAGGGCGTCGGCGTTGAATCGGGTGTCCGATTTTGGACTCAATCGCCCCTGTTTCGCGTTGGCCGCGCGTCTCGCGAGACACTCCGAGCCCTCGGCAATTGCGATCATCTCTCCCAGACGGAATAGGATGTGCTGGTTGCGCGTGAGCCGCTGCTGCCGCGCCCGCTCCATCACCTCGGACAGCGCGTGGAGCGCCAACGCCGCCGCATCGGCGCCCACATCCGGGTACTCGGCGTGGAGAGCATCCGCGCGCCGTGCCATGTCGTGGTAGTACTCGCCTCGAGTTTTCAGATGGTGTTGCCAGCGGTCACGGCATATCGTCATCTCCATGATCTCTGAGGTGCCCTCGTAAATGGTAGTAATTCGAACATCGCGTTTGATCTTTTCTACCATGTATTCGCGAGAGTATCCGTACCCGCCCAGCGCTTGGATCGCCGCCTCGGCCGCGGCATTTCCCGCCTCTGTTGCGAGATACTTGGCGATCGCACCCTCTGTGTTGAGCGCTCCTTCGCCGCTGTCGATTCGTTCGGCGGTTTCTTCGATGTAAGCCCTGCTGGCCTCCAACCGCACCACGTGGGGTACTATCAGTTTGTGTGTGTATCCGGTTTTTTCCGAAAGCGGGGTGCCGGCCTGAATTCGCGTAGTCGAATAGGGAATCGCCCGATCGAGCGCGGCCCAACCGCCACCGAGTCCGAATGCGGCCACCATCAAACGGGTGTATCCAAACACCAACTGCGCCTGAATCAGACCTTGGCCTTCTTTGAGTCCGAGTAGTCGATCGGCGTCGACGTACACGTCGTCGAATGAAAGGGCCGCCGTGTTGCTCGCGCGAATTCCGTGTTTGTTCTCGGGTTTCCCCGCTTCCAGGCCGTCGGTTCCCTTCTCAACCAGAAACCAGCTCGGTCCCCCCGGTGTAGCGGCGAGCACGCTGTAGAGATCGGCATATCCGCCGTTAGAAATCCACATCTTGTTGCCGTTTATTTTGTAGCCTTTGATTTCACCGTTTTCCTCCACAGGTGTGGCGGTGGTGCGGAGCGCGCCCAGGTCGCTGCCCGCTTCGGGCTCGGTGGCGGCATACGCCATCAACAGGTTTTCTTCGCCGATTCGCGTTAGCCAATGCGCCTTTTGTTCATCTGTAGCTCCCCAAATGATCGGATCGGCGCCGAGAAATGTTGCGAGGACTCCCGTCGCCACACCCAGGTCGACGCGCCCGATCGCTTCGCAAACGCGGTACACGTCCCATGCGCCGCCCCCCATGCCGCCGTACTCCTCGGGTATGAACAACAGTTGAATCCCCAAACCGCCGCACATCTCTCGGATGAGCTCGATCGGAAACTCATCCTTCTCGTCGAGTTCGAGGAGTTTGTCGTCGGGCAGTTCCCTTTGTGTGAACTGCTTGAGCGCTTCGAGCGTCATATCGAGCGATTCTTTGTCGAGACCGTTGTTCGCCATCTTTCTTTCCTTGTTTTTTGGGGGCCCGACTTAGGCGCCAAAAAAAACGGACAAACGCCCCCTCTCCGCAATCCCGAGCAATCGGGAGGATAAGCGGTGGATGTCGGCTGATTTCCAAATGAGGGGCCGGCCCGCAGATATTGCGGGAAACCTCACTATTAAAGCACAAAACCGGATTTTCAGTCAAAGGGATGTCTGCGCCGCACGACTGCCCCGAAGTCCATCATTTACCACGGGAGCTATGAGCTTTATGTCATTGTCTACGAGCGAGTTACAACATGATATTATAGCGCGTTGCCGAAGGCCATGAAAACCCCGCACCATACCTGTCGCGGGGCTCTCATTTGTCGCTCGAAGGTGATATGTCGGGGGATTTTATCACTTCCGCCCGTCGGGTTCCAAGGCAACATTTATGTTTCTGTCGTATGGCTGCTTGGCAAGAAATCCCGGTCGCACCGGATGTTTGTTAACCCAAACGTTAAAATGTTTCTTTCAAATGTTTCTCGAGTATTCTTGACAGAATTTTGACGCGCGTTTTCGGCATAATTCAAAAGAATGTTAATAAATTGCTTGACAGATTTTGGAGTGCTTTTTATTAACGCGTTTTGCGTTTTTCTATGTTGCCCGTGAACACCTCTCTCGCCTTTTTGCGCGCGCTTGAAAATAAAACGAATCATTTTTGAACACCTCGCCCTCGTTACGCTTGTCTATGGCCATTTCTGAGCGCCAAAAAAAGCGCATGTTATAATACAAGCAACAAAAGGAAGGTGCGGTTCCCGCGCGCATAATATCGTAGCGCGCAGGACGCAAGCAGCATGAAGTCTCTAAAAAGTCTTTCCGACAACGAACTCATCGGCCGGCTTCGGCAGCTCATTCGTAAAGAACGGGCACTCACCCTCGAAATCCTCCCGCACCTCGCCGAGGTCGACAGAAGAGAGTTGTACGTTCGTTGGGGTTATAGCTCCCTCACTG
>CBDVBX010000073.1:0-15122 GCA_965372335.1 uncultured bacterium
TCGTCTCGTCGGTGAGTTCCGGTTCGGGCAAGCCGCGGCGGCGGTAGAAGTGGGTCGTCAGATCGATGAGATCTTCCCGCCGTTCGCGTAGCGGGCGTATGTCCACTTCGATCACGTTGATGCGGTAAAACAGGTCTTTTCGGAACCGGCCATCGGCGACCATACTTCCGAGGTCGGCATTGGTCGCCGAGATGATGCGCACGTCGATGTTCCGCACGCCACCCTCGCCCATTCGCCTCACCTCGCGCTCCTGCAGTACCCGCAGCAACTTCGCCTGAATGAACGGCGGGATTTCACCAACTTCATCGAGGAACAACGTCCCCCCGTTGGCCTGTTCGAACAGGCCGGCGTGCGATCGGATCGCACCGGTGAACGCCCCCTTGCTGTGTCCGAACAGCTCGCTCTCCAGGATCCCCGGTGAAAGCGCCGCGCAATTGATCGACACGAACGGCCCTTGGCGACGGCGGCTGAATCGGTGCAGGTTGCGAGACAAAACCTCCTTGCCGACGCCGCTTTCGCCGGTAATGACCAAGCTCACATCGGATCTCGACAGCGTCAAAACCAAATCACGAAGCTTCTCCGCCGCCGCCGATGAACCGACGATCGGCGGATCGAATCCCTTGGGTGGGGGGCTCACTGAATTCCTCTTCCCGTGTGAATCGTCAAACTGGGCGTGTCGCACCGGTCGAGCGCAAGCGGAGTGCCAGCATGGCACTCTATGGCATTCCGCTACAACTTGCTTTATTTACTTATGTTACTCCACCTGAATACCGAGCGGGTGAGTCCTCACCGGGCGCCGTCGCGGTCGCCACAAGCGCTCCCGTCAGGTCCACGGTAAGCATCCGTCGAGCCACCGTACCTTTAGGTCGGTGAAACAATTGAAAGAGCCTGTCGAAATCTCGACAGGCTCTCGTGGTTAGAAATCTCGTCCGACGCCGCGGCGGGCGCAATCGACATTCCTTGCCGTCACTCGGACAGTACGCCGTAGCCGGTGACCCACAGCGGCGCCGTGTCGGGGGGCGCTTCCGGTAACGCCGCCTCCCCAACCTTCCCCACCACCCACACCTTGGCGCCGACGAAGTCCTCCAGCAAGGTGACGAAATCGCCCCTGAGCCAATAACGCTTTCCGTCTGCCGCTTCCAGGAGGCACCGATCCTCTTGAAAGTCCAACACACCCACGATGGGGACTTCTCCCGACGGGAGCGGGAGCATTTGGTAACGATGCGCTTTGACGGCCGTTGGCTCGTCGTCTGGTGAGGGCAGCACCTCGCCCTCGATCTTCACCCTCATGCCAGCCAGTGCCTCCAACTCGCCCTGAAACTCGCTCGACCGGATCACGGCGAGGCCGCCGTTTTCCAGCTCGAGAAGAACCACCGGATGCGGCATGTTACCACGTAACGAAAGTGTCCCTGCGACCGTCACACGGTCGCCCACGCCCACGCGGGGTTCGCCGAGGCCTAAGGCCTTTTGCGATTTTGCGCCTCCGCAGCCGATCGTTGCTGCTGCCGTCGCCACAAAGGCGAAGAGAAACATCGTTTTGAAAATCGAATAGGTGCGATAGACGTCAGGCGTCATTGTTCGGTACCGCGCTTTGTTTATTTTGTCCGCACAACCATGGTTCTAAGTCGGGCCCGGGCGCTTTCGGTGAACGTAAAATGACTGGCGACCGAGTTGGTGTTGGTAAACAAGATGAAGTCGCCCGACGCTCGCCGTATCGTCCCCGAGACCTGCGCCTCCCCCACGGAGTGACGACTCGTCGTCACCGCGGCGAACCCGCCCTGGTCGAGTGACGGGAACTCGTATCTGTCGTCAAGCGCAATTCCCTTGCCACTCAAATACAACGCAGCCAGAAAATCGCCTAACGTGTCGTAGAAGTTCTCGCCGGTGATCGCCTCGATACACGGCCGCCCCACGCACTTGCTCTGCACTAGCTGCCAATAGATAGAGTCGCCGAAACGGTCGCCCAAGTAACGGAGGAAAAGATAAATGCCGCCGCGTTGGTTGAGCGGCGCGGCATCGTACTCGAGCGAGACGGCGCCGGGATCGTCCAGGTATTTGTTGGCCCTCGCAACATTGTTACCGTTCATGCCGTTGAGGTCTTCGGCCATATGGGCCATCCCCTCTTCGAGCCAAGTCTCCTGTTCGAACTCGAAACCGTGTTCGAATATCCGGTGCGAGTAGCTGATCAGGTGTTCGTACTCGTGCGCGAGCGTTATCGCGTTTCTCTGCGCCACTTCTGCCGTGGGAAACTTGAAGTCCGCTCCCAGGTATTCGCCATCCGGGTCGGCCGCCGTCAGATAGACGATCTCCGCGTGATTGGTCGTTCCAGGTTCGAGGCCTAATTGACCCGTCTCGAACAAGTCGATCCACAAAAAGAAGCCGTCGATGCGATACCTGTCCTTCGGCTCCGGTACGTCGTGCCACTTGGGGTCGGTCCAAGGTAAATGGTTGATGATCCCCGAAATCAAGACGACGACTCTGCCGTTACGGTCGACGTCAGACTCCGTGCCGAAATACTCGGTGTTGGTCTTGTGTATCCCGCCGGCCGGATCATCGAATCGATCACCGAGGTCTCTGAAATCCGCATCCGTCAAATTGCCCGCATCGAGCGTGTCCAAGTCGCTGTAGATCAGACAGTGCTGGCCTTGGTAGCGGAGCCTCGCCGTCACTCGAGTGAAGTTTTCCGCGCGCGAAAGGGCGGCATTCGCGTCTGCAGTGTTGACCACGTTGAATGTACGGATCGAATCGGGCTGTGCCGGCGAACTAGTCTGCGCGAAGGCGTTTCCCATCCCGCTTCCTCGCGCCCCGGATGTGATACGGTCGTACTCGTCGCGGATGTGCCGCTCGAATCCCCGCGACGGCTGAGGCGATGGTCTCACGGTTTGCGCCAACGGCATCGCCGGCCGCGCGGCCAGCGGTGGCGGCGCGGGAAATGCCGCCGCTTCGTCGTTCGAAATCAGGTACGTATGTTCCTCGGTGGGCGCCGCCCGGGCGGCCGTCGCGTGCGGGATCAACAGGTACTCCGATTGCGAATCCGGCTGGGGGAGCCGCAACACACCGTCGGTGCCGGACTGGCCGTATCTCCACACCTCGCCGAGAACGCGAGTGACCTCGAGGTCGGGGCCTACTCCGGCCGTCGGCTGTCCGGAAATCGTCACACTCACCGGGCCGGTGGCCGCGGCGGCGGGCACCATTACCGTCAAAGACGTCGTGCTGGCGGAGAGCGGCGTCGCCTGCGCCAGCGCATTGGCGAACCCGATGACGTTGTGGGATGCCTCGTTCAAAAACCCGGAACCGTTGACCACGAGCGTATCGCCGGGCGCGACCTGTGTGTCGCTGTAGCTGGTCACCGCGGGTACCGGTGGCGGCGGATCCGGCTTTTCGGGTTCCGTAGGCGATTTCTCGCTGCAACCCGCCACGGCCAACGCCATAACGAGTACCTGTAACCACAGCGTACCCTTCCAGCTGTAAACGGCAGATGGTGTTGGACTTCGCATTTTGTACCTTGTCGACGGGGATTCTCAGTGGGTTTCGCAGTTCCGCTGCCGGGGCCCTGGGCGTAATCGTCTTTGAACTGTAATAAAACCAACCGGTTCGCGCAAGCGGTAAAGCCCACGAACCCGGGCACGGGATTTGCAGCTTCCCGTGTGTCTCGTGCACACAACTTCTTGAAACCTAGGGTGTTACCGTGAGCCGTCACGCCGTTCTCCTGTTGGAGTCCAACGACTGGGACCGCGAGCAGATCCGCTCGCACTTGCAGAGGCTATCCCTGCCCGTCCGGATACTCGACGCCGGCCACATCGAAAAAAGCCGGATCCGGATCGACGCCGTGATCCTGGGGCTCTCGGATTCTGTCTCGCTGAAGACTGCCCGCGCCCAGTTGGAGAAAGCCCGCGCGCGCAATCCGAAGGCTCAGCTCATCGTGTGTGCGCCCCGCGACATGCCGGACCTCGACTTGACGATCCTTGAGCTGGGCGCGCGGGCGTTCGTGCTGAAACCCATCGACGAGGACACCTTCGTCTCACTCCTCGAAGAGACCCTCTCGCAGATCGCGCTGCGAAAGGAACGCGAGGCGTACGCGCGTAGCTCCAAGAAGTCGTCCGCAGCCGCCGATATCATCGGAGAAAGCGAGGCCCTCCGATCGGTGCTGGCACTGCTCGAGAAAGTCGCTATGAGTTCGAACACGTCGGTGTTGCTGCTCGGCGAAACCGGCGTTGGTAAGAGTTTGTTCGCGCGCACGATCCACGACAAGAGCGACCAATACCGCGGTCCGTTCATCGAAATCAACTGCGCCACATTACCCTCGGGACTGTTGGAGAGCGAACTGTTCGGGTACGAGCCAGGGGCGTTCACCGATGCCCGCGCGCGCAAACTGGGGCTGATCGAGCTCGCAGACGGCGGCACGTTGTTCCTGGACGAAATCACCGAGGTGGATCTGCCCACGCAGGCCAAGCTCCTCAAGGTCCTCGACGCCAAACGCTTCCGCCGCCTGGGAGGCGATGTGGAGATCTCCGTCGATGTCCGCGTCGTTGTGGCGACCAACCGAAACCTCAAAGACGTGGTGCGCACGGGCGAGTTTCGCGAAGATCTCTACTACCGTCTCAATGTGGTCGAAATCAACATCCCGCCGCTTCGCGAGCGGCGTAAAGACGTCGACATAATCGCCGCGTACTATTTTGATTTCTTTCGACGCAAATTCAACAAACCCGCACTGGAACTCACGCCGGATGCGTGGGCGTTGATTCGCGAGTATTCGTGGCCGGGCAACGTCCGCGAACTCATTAATGTTATCGAACGCGCCGTCTTATTGTCGACGGGCCCCGGGATCGGACGAGACGACTTACCCCTCCACGAGAGCAACACCCCCCGCCCAATGGTGATCGACGCCACCGCCGCCGTCGCGATCGAATTCGAGTTGCCCGAAGAGGGCGTGAGCTTGGAGCGCATCGAACGGGCGCTGATCGAAAAGACGCTCAAACGCACCCGGGGCAACGTATCACGTACGGCGGTCATGTTGGGTCTCAGCCGCGGCGCGCTCCGCAACAAATTGGCCAGTTACCGGATCGATCCCCACACGTATCACGGTCCTGTCCTGATCACCAAGAAGTAATGGGACGTCCAGCGGGAGCTTGATCGGACCGGCGCAGCACGGTAGTATCTGTCCCATGACAAACAACAACAGCAAAAACACGGTCGTCGTACGAGACGCCGGACCCGGCGACATCGAGTTTATCGTCGACAGCAACTGTAAGTTGGCCGAAGAGACGGAGAATAAGACGCTGGATCGCGGCGTCCTCACCGACGGGGTCCGACGAGGGCTTGCCAGCCCCGATCTGTGCCGCTACTTCATTGCCGAGGTGGACGGCCGACGGGTGGGGACGACAATGCTCACCTACGAGCTCACCGACTGGCGAGACGGTGTGATCTGGTGGTTTCAGAGCGTATACGTACTGGAAGCTTTTCGAAACCTGGGCGTGTTCCGGACTGTCTATCAACACATAGAGAAGCTGGCCCGCGGGTCAGCCGACGTCCGGGCGCTGCGCTTGTACGTACGCCGTGACAACCAACGCGCCCTTGAGACGTACAAAGCGCTGGGCATGTCGGACGCCAACTATGAGGTGTTGGAGGACGATTGGTCCGGAGGCGCCTGAACGCCAGGGGTATATCGAGACATCAGGACGAGGGGGCTTCGTCATGAAACGGACGTTTTTCGTCGCGTGCTGCTTGTTGGCCGCCGTCAATACTGCCGCCGACGCCGGCTCTGTTGACCTGGCCATCAACGGCTACGGTGTCGGTCTGGGCAACTCCAAGAATATCAACGGCCTTCGCATCAATTTCATCGACCGCGACGTCGAAAAAATCAATGGCGTCAACATCACGCTGTGGAAACCCAAGCCCAGTCCCAACGGCGAAATCAACGGTATCTCCCTCGGAATCGTCGGCTTTGACGCGTACAAGATCACCGGGCTCAACGTCGCCATCATCGGAATGTATGCCGAGATGCTCCGCGGAATCACGCTGGCCGGAATCGGCGTGGAAAGCCAAAACGTCCGGGGGTTCTTGTTCGCGGGGATCGCTGTGGGTGCGACCACTGTCAAAGGCATATCCTTGGCCGGCCTCGGCATCGGCGCACAGGAAGTCGCCGGCCTGTTCGTCGGCGGCATCGGCGCCGGCGCCAGTGACATTCGCGGCATCTCGTTAGCCGGCCTCGGCATCGGCGCCGAGCGCATGAAGGGGTTTTCGTTTAGCCTCCTCGGCATGGCGGCGACCCATATGACCGGCCTGGCGATCGCCGGCATCGGACTGGCTGGCGACGAAGCGCGCGGCATATTTCTGGCCGGCCTCGGTATTGCGGTGGACGACCTGAGCGGTGCCGCCGTCGCACTGTTCGCCGTGGGCGGAAACAAGATCAACGGCCTGGCCGTGGCCGGAATCGGTGTCGGCGCGTCGGATATCCGTGGAATTACCATCACCGGTGTCGGCGTGGGCGGAAAGCGGATCAGGGGACTCTCCCTGGCGATCGGCGGCGTCGGCGGACGAGACCTGTACGGCGGATTCACCGGCGTTCTCGGAGTGGGGGGAGAGAAAGTGCGCGGCGTGGCGCTCGCCGGCCTGTATCTCAAAGCCACGGATTACTTCGGGGGTTTCGGTACCGGCGCTTACTCCAACATCGGCGAGCAACGCGGCGTGACCATCGGCCTGTTGAACACCGCCCAGGAGCTCCACGGCCTCCAGATCGGCATCCTCAACTACGCGGGTAACAACCGCACGCCGTTCAAGTTATTGCCGATCGTCAACTATCACGGCTGGTAGCCAGCCCGGGCCGTTTCGCGTATAGTCTACGCCGTGACGTCCGCTCCCCCGCATAACGACACCCCACGACCGATCGTGCGCGCGCGCCATCGCCGATAGAATTCTGGAAACGGGGTGGTGGGACGAGTCGGACGATTAAAAGGTAAAACCGACCTGGAGGTAGTAACGCCACTGCGGCTCGTGGATGGTCGTTTGGTCGAACGCCGGTAGCTCAAACACCGACCGGTCGAGTGAACGAGCGGCGACGAAGTTGATCGCCGTGGGATACGAGTAGTACGAGCCTAGAAGCAGGCGAAGTTCCAAGCCAACGGATTTCTTTAGATCGTTGACTTTGAAGTGGTTTTCCCACGCGTGTCCCGCCTCGAAAAACACACCGCCATACACGTCGCGAAATGTGAGCCAGGAGAGCTGCCTTCCGATATTGCGCAGAATCGGAAAACGATACGTGCCGCTGGCCAGCGCGCCCTGTCGGCCGCCGATGCTGTAGAAGGTGTACCCGCGAATCCCGTCCATACCACCCATATACACCCAGAAGAAGTCGTCGACACGCCGGTCGATAAACGACCCGTACATGCGCACCTGAATCGAGTGCCGGAACCACGGCATGGGAATGAACTCGCGCCAGTCGACGGTGAACTGGTTGAAATTGTAATCCGTATAATCGGGGCGGAAGCCGTATATGAAATCGCCGTCGACGAAGAGTTTGTCCCACGCGTGCATGTACTGGAGCGTGATCGCCCTTCCGCCGCGCGGGTTGATGCCGGCGTCGGTGGCGGGGACAATCGACTTAATGCGCCACCGCAGATACAAGTCGTTGCCGATGTAATACCGCCACCCCACCGCGGGCAATGTCGTCTCCACACCATCCCGTACACCCTTCCAGTCGATGTGCACGCGATACTCGCTGTGCGAATACCACGCGGAAAAGTCGTGTTGCTGGATCAGATTGAACGGATCTTGAAATTCCAGGCGCACGCCGATGTCGGCCGACCACAAGTCGTAACGGATTTCGGTGAGGTTGAGCGCGTCGAAGTCGGGGTCGTCTTCCAGCTGGATGTAGTCGCTGGTTTTCTCGCGCATGCGGATGAACTGCATGTACAGTACCGGAAATAGATTGCGGAGTTCGAAGTCGACGAACGCGTCGAAGCGGCCGTCGGCTCCGTACGACCCGCCGAGAAAAAAGAACTGCCGGTCGAGTATCTCGCTCCCCGCCAGGAAAGCGCCGACACGCGGCCTCCCGTCCCACAGCACGAAGCGCGGGAAAAAGTGAAGATTCGACCACGTCCACTCGTTGTCTTTTATCTTGTACGGTCCGCCCAGACCATCCAGTGCCAAGGCTGTGTCGGCCGGTGACACATCCTCTTCCGAACTCCCAACCTCTAGGATATTGGCGTCTCCTTCGATATTGGACGGCGCGCCGGCTTCATCGAGACTCCCGCCCGCCAGTCCCTCACCCTGTAAAATCGACGAGGAGACCGGCGCTGCATCAAAACTGGCCACAGCCGGCGGCTCGTTCCACGCCTTGAGTGTCGCGCAATCGTCCAACTCGCCCAACGTCCTTTCGAAATAAGCGGCATCGTCCAATTCCGCGACCGGCTCGCTTTGGGGCTCGACGATAAAAATGTGGTAACCGTCACCGCCGTAGCCGCCGTACACCAATGCTCCGTCTGTCGGTGCCACGTCGGGCAAAAACGCCCCGCCCACCACGTTGGTGAGCTGTTCGTAGTGACGAGCACCGAGCTGCATGGTGTAGATGTCAAAAATACCGGTGCGATCAGACGCGAACACGATACCACTGCCGTCGGGCAGCCATCTGGCGTCGCGCTCGTCGTTCTGTGACTTGACCAGGTAACCAAAATCGCCGCCGGCGGTGTCGATCACCGCGATGTGCCGTGTGCCCGTCTCGAAAATGCCGAACAGGATTTTGTCGCCGCCAGGTGAGTACTGGGGGCCGTAAAACTGCGTTCCCTTTTCGCGCTCGAAAAGTACCCGAACGTTGGATCCGTCGGCATCCATGACGGCGATGCGGTGCGTGCCGTCGGAGTTGATGACGAATACAATTCTACTTCCGTCGGGGGAGTAACTCGGTTGTGCGGCGCGGAGTTTTTTGGAGAGGCGGGTTTCTTTTTTTGTTTCCAGGTCGTAGACATGAACGTCGCTCAGCATCGCGTTGTACTTGTCGGTGCGCCGGTGCCGCGCGTACAACACTCTGCGACCGTCGGGCGAAAACACCGGTCGCGACGTGACGCCGGGCTTCAGCTCTTCGAAGTTTTCGCCGTCGCGATCGACGATGTACAAGCTGGTCCTCGCGAATTCGCTGCCCTTGTTGGAGAGAAACACCACCCGCTTTCCGTCCGGGCTGAACGACGGCATTATCGTCCTGTCTCCCTTGTCGAAAAGGACCCGGCCCTCACGCGGATTGTCGTAGACCGACTCGAGCTGAATCTCGTAACGTATCCCCAAGGATTTCTGCCAGTCCTCGTACAGCTCCTTGCCTTTCTTACCGGTCACGTTCTTGAGCGCGCCGTCCATCGACAGCCGTTGGAACTTGCCCAGCTGGTGTGTGATGCGATCGAGCGATTCGGGGCCGTACGTGCGCGCGATGTAGCTGACCAATCCAAAGCCGTGGTCGTAGACCTGTTCGTTGCCGCGGCTGCCGTGACCGAAATATCCCATTTCGTCGTAGGTGAGCGCCTTGTCATCCACGTACGCCGCCCGCAGTATCATGTCGCGGTGGGAATCCCAGCAGTCCGTCTGTTTGTCAGGCGTTTGATACTGGGCAGTACCCTCGGCGAACCACGGCGGCATGATCACACCCACGTAGGGATAAGACACGATGGCGTTGGGATAACCGTACAGGACGTCCGGCCGCTTTTCTTCTTCGAAGCTGATCGCCTGGAAGTACAGCGCGGGAATGCGCATCCCCATCTTCATCGACGCCTGCAAAGAAACGATGTGGGTGTACTCGTGCGTGACCACGTTACGCAGCCACTGCGTCGTGCCTCTCATGCCAAACTCGAGGTTGGTCGCCCATATCTCCACTTTGTTGTCGTAGTAGTAGGCGGCGCCGTTGGCGTAGTCTTCGGTATCCTTGATGATAAAATTGACTCGACCGGGGTCGTGTCGATAAAACCCGTTGATGTACGGGCGGATTTCCTCGGCAATACTGGCTACTTGTTCGGCCGTCCACTCGGCGCCCTCGTGGTAGTGGACATTGAAATGCTCCGTCTCAAGAGTCTTCCACTCGAGCGACGGATTGGTCCTGGCGAGTGACGGGACCGCTAGTGTGAGATACACCGCCGCGATGATGACGACGGCGAGAAGTGTTTTCAATGTCATGGTGTTACGATCAACCAGGGGCGGTAAAAACCGAGGGGGCGGTCCAGGTTGGGCCTGCCGGATACCCCCGTGACGATGTTACTATACAACGTAACTTGTGATATGTCAATCGAAAAGCCCGACACCATCCCGGCCGGCCAGGCCAATATCGCCAGATTCTCCGGCCTCGCGCGTTCGATCCGCGTTGGCCACTTGATCTGTCTGGCGGGAGGGAAACACGTCGTCCTCGTGGCCGGGAAGCACTGTCACTTCACTCGGCGCTTCGAGCGTCAGCAAGCGAACGCTACCGGCGTCGATGTCCTTCGCCAGCGCCTGTCTGACCTCGTCCTTGGCCGAAAAGTATAGGATCTGCCACCCCTCTGCGACCAACCGCCGGAGCATCTCTATCATCCGGCCGAGGCGTTCTTCGTCGGCCTTGACGAACGGATCGTCCAGAATCAAGAAGCCTTTCTCATCGGCGAGAAGCCGGGTGGCAATCGTGATCCGGATCGCCAGGTACAGTTGGTCAAACGCCCCGCCTGAGAGATTAACCGCGGGTAGACGATCGCCGTCGGCATCGATGAGGTACACGTGGTTCCTTTCGGGATCGTAGTGAACCTCCTTATAACGGCCGGCGGTGATTTCGGCGATGTAGTTGGAGACAGGCGAGTCGGGCCCGAACAAATCGCTCACCCTCGCGCGTTCCTCCGCGTCGACGAGGCGGCAAATCCGGATGGCGTCTTGAGCGGTACGCTGGTCGTGGCGGACGCGATCACAGAACTGCACGATCAGACCACCGATATGATCCAATTCCTGCGTGCTACGGCACGGCGGTGAGCCTTCGAGCACTCCCGATTCCTTCGCTTTGACTTCCACCCCGTGAAGCTTGCGCGATCCCTGGAGCAACGCGCTCTGTATCTCTCGCTTGCGTTCTTCCAGTGTACTGGACTCCGCGATTGTCCGTTTGAGCGCTTCGGCGTCAAATTCGATTTGTTCATGATCGTCAGCCGCCTGCAACTGCACCGAGATCCGGCTATCCCAGTCCTCTAGCGCTGCCTCACCATCCAAATCGGTGGGCATGAGGTCTTGTAGTATTAGCTTTTTGGCGTCAGCCGTTGCCTTTAATTTTGTCCGTCGTTCGATCGCGGACTGGTAGGCGCCGACCGATTCCATCCGCGTGGCGGCCCGCAACATCAGGATCTCCGCGTTGAGCTCCGCGATCAATTCCGCTTTCGATTCGATCCGGCCTTCGATCCGGCGCTTCTCCTTAACCAGATTTTGGAGGTCACTCCTGCACGAATGCGTCTCTTGCTGTTGCGAACTGAGGTCACGTTCGAGATCAGCGATCGTGCTGATCACCTCGTCGGCCGACTCGAGTTCGAACCCGCACCGTTTGCTCTCGGTGTGGAGTCGGTCCATCTTGGCGTTGAGCCGGCCCTCGGCAGAGCGGAGTTGGAGCTGTTTGATACCGAGCCCAAACCAAACCGTCAGTGCGGCGACTCCGATCGCCGCGATCACGATCGATGGGTGAATAAGGTATCCGGCCAATGCCAACCCGGTGATGCCCGCTGTGGCGTACAGTCCCTTGCGATACGTACCCGACTGCGGTTCCAGCCGACGGAATTCGGCGCGCTCGTATTGATACTCGTCTACCCTTGGTTTTAGATCCGCATCGACCCGGTTGAGCTTCTCCTCGAATTCCCTCGTGCGCGCCTCCTGTGCCGTCAATGTTTTCTTCGCGCTACGTATGGCCCGTTCGGTTTTCTCGGCCTCTTTTTTCTCGTCGGCCAGGTCCAACTCGGTGCTCTCGCGCCGGGTAACGAACTTCTGCCACTGCTTGAGTTGCTCTGAATCAAGAGAGCCGAGCCCGGCCAGTGTTTTCTGCATCCGCTTGAGGTCGCCGAGCACTCGCTGCGTTTTTCTGTATCTGTTTCTTTTTTCGGCCGCCCGCTGCAACTCGTGTTCTTGCTCGAGCAATCGTAAGCGGTCCCGTATGTGTATCTGTTCGTTCTCCAGTTCGTCGAACTTTTCCGCCAAGAGCGATTCCTTGAGCGCGCGGATATCGCCGATCAACACCTCAGCTTCCTTGACTTTGTCGGCGATCTTGCCCTGTTCGAGGTTGTTGGCCAGGTCGCTCTCCGGCGTCGCGCTGCGGAGCCGGCCTCGCTTTTGGACGGCGCGCATGAGCTTTTCTATCTCTGACGAACGCAGGCCGGTGAGCTTCTCGGAGACACGCGAGTAGTACCTGTCTTCGTCCCTGAGCGAGAGGTCGCCGTCGCGAACGACGAATACGTTGCGGAAATCTTCGGGGTTTATGGTGACGGGTACGACGTCGTTCAGAGTTTCATTCGATTCTAGCTTGTGCTCGGTGTCTTTGGTTTCGAGGACGATAAAACCCTCGGGGTTTTCCGACACGCGGTTCATGTTTCGGCTACCGACGCCGAAGTGGCGCCGCAGCGTTTTGCGAAGCTCTTTTTTGAATAGCAGGCGGATGATCGCGTCGATCAGGAGTGTCTTGCCGCGTTCGTTCGGGCCGTAAATGAGCGTGAATGCTCCCAGGTCGTCATTTTCGAACGGCGCCATGGGGCCGTAGCGTGTCACGTGCAGCTGTCTAATCCGCATGGATCGTCTCCGTCATCGCGTCGATCACCATTTCCCGAACCGCGTCGCGGTTCTCATCGGACATCTCCGCCGCCATCAAGTGTTGGTTGACCCTCCGAAACAGTTCGTGGTGAAGGATGTCCCCGATTTCGCGCCACCGGGGTGCGACTTCAACCACACTGGGCTCACTCTCGAATCTCTTTATCGCCGCGTCGAATTCCCTCTCCGTCGTACCCAGCGCGTCGACGTCGACGTAGCCGTTGACGGAGAGGTACACGGCCGCCTTTGGGTGGAGGTTTTCCAGTCGGCGTCTTATTTCGTCGAATGGGGCCACCCGATCGAACGGGTTGAGCCAAACGTCCACCGACTCGGCGTGAAACGTATCGAGCGGCTCCGGCCTCGGCGGCTCACCGGCATCGACCACAATCGCGTGTCGGCGGCCAGTCTCTTTACGCGTTATCGATACCGGTGACCCCGAGTAGACGAAGTACCCGCCGTCGAACTGACGAACATCGTAGTTCCGGTGAAAATGCCCGGCGAGCACGTAGTCGAATCCGAGTCCTGCGAACGCCGACAAACGCACCGGCATGTAGTCGTGTCCCTCTTCCTCGCCGAATGCGGCGGGTTCCGGCATCAGGTCGAGAAGTTCGCCGTGGAACAGTAATACGTTGGTGGCGCCTTCCTCTCTGCGGATGAGGTCGCGAGCCGCCAACAGTCGCTCGAGGACGGTTTCAGGTCCTACGTCCTCGTAGGGAACCCCGACGATTCGGGTGAGTCCGAGGTCAACGGTCTGCGCCGGATCGGTCATGACGTTCACGCGTTCGCCAAAAAAGTCGCCCGCGTGAAGGCCCTTTTCGTCGTGGTTACCGGGCAAAATCAGAACCGGTACCGACCGCCGTTCGAACACCTCGCGCAGCGGCATTTTCAGCCGTTGCGCGTCGACGCCTTTGTCGAACATGTCGCCGCTGACGACCAGCGCGCCAGCCTTTAGTTCTTCAGCTTTATCGAGAATCACGCCGAGTGCATCCCAGCGCTCGTCATCCGTAGTTCGGAGGTGGAGGTCGGCGGTGTGCAGTATTCGCATATCTCGCATTATAGACGATTTGCGATCTCACGGTACATTATTATCGCAAAGTGGTTTTTCGCCGGTCTGATGGCTGCGCGGCTACTTGCGGCGGCGCCTCGTCTTGGGCGCGAAATAGTCCTTGAAAAAGTCGATGAACTTCTTCCCCGTCGCCGACAGCGTCCGGTTGGCCTTGTGGTAGAGGACGATATCTCGAGACATCATCATCGGCGGCGCGTCAATACGCGTCAACTGCCCGCGCCGTATCTCGGACGCCACGGCGATGTCCGGCAAAAAAGCGAGCCCCATACCCGCCATGACCATGTGCTTGATGGTGGCCGAGTTATCAGACTCGATCGAATACTGCACGGAAATGGACATCCGTTTGAACAACGCGTCGATCATCGAGCGCGTTTGCATCCCCTCTTCGTAGCCGACGAAGGGGTGGGGTTCGAGATCGCGCGGCGATACTTCGTCGCGGTTGGCGAGGGGGTGGTCGGGCGGCCCGACGAGAAACATCTTGTTTTGGGTGATGGTGACACCGGTCAGCTCGGGATAGCGGCGACTCCACGGGATGATGGCGAAGTCGATTTTGCCGGAGTACAAATGGTCGAGGATCCGCTCGGCCGCCTTGAAGTCGATCTTGATTTCGACGTCGGGGAACGCCGCCTTGAAAGCGGTCAATACCTGCGGCAGGAAGTATATCCCGATGCTGTTGACCGTCCCCAACGACAACATCCCCTTAATCATTCGCTCGGTCTCGCGGAGCGACGACTGCAGGCGGTCGATCTCCTGAAACACGCGCTCGGCGACCTGGAAGGCGACGGTCCCCGCTTCGGTGAGGTCGACGCCGCCCTTGCGGCGGTCGAACAGGGGACCGCCCAGGTCTCGTTCGAGCTGCTTGACCTGGATACTCAGTGATGACTGCGACACCATCAAATCGCGGGCAGCGCCAGTGAAGCTGCCGTGACGGGCCACCTCATAGAAGTAGTAAAAATGATTGAAGTTAAACGGCTGCATGGACCTACGGCCTCCTGGGATCTATTGATTATATATATAATTATATTCGATATTTTATATTTTACATATAGTAATTTGCAGAGTATCTTGTGTGTGAAGCCGGTGCCATGGGAAGGATATGCGGCAACCGTTCGGAAAGACCTGTAATTGAGGTGTTTGGTACCGGCTTCCACTAATTTGATTGATCGAGGAAATGACCACAGGAAGAGGAAACGCGAACCCCTAGTCCGTTTCTCAGAAGTCCCCACCAGAGAGAGGCAATTCAGAAGGTCCTAGACCGGATGTGTTGCCTCTCACTTCTTTTATA
>CBDVBX010000074.1:0-15071 GCA_965372335.1 uncultured bacterium
TCTTCGATTGATTCGGTGAGGAGGATGGCGACGTTGTTTTCGACTTTGAGAATGCCCGGACCGATGGCGTAGAACACCTCGCGGTCGCCGTCGAAGCGAACCTTCAGATCGCCCGCGCGGAGCGTGGTGATGAGTGGGGCGTGGTTGGCGAGCACGCCCAGATAGCCGTCTTCACCAGGGGCAACGATCGACACCACCGTGTCGTCGAGCGCCCGCTGGTTCGGAGTCAAAACCTTGAAGTTGAATGTGGCTGCCACTGGAATCCTCCCGTTCGGCCGTTACTGCATCTGCTTCGCGCGTTCGATTACGTCATCGATGCCGCCCGCCATGTAGAACGCCTGCTCCGGGATGTCGTCGTGCCTGCCTTCGATGATTTCCTTGAATCCCCGCACCGTGTCTTGGATGCGCACGTATCTGCCCGGCTGGCCGGTGAATACCTCGGCCACGAAAAACGGTTGCGACAAGAAACGCTGGATCCGGCGCGCGCGGTTGACTACCTTTTTGTCTTCCTCTGAGAGCTCGTCCATACCCAGAATCGCGATGATGTCCTGCAGCTCCTTGTTGCGCTGGAGTATCTCCTGGACGCTGGTGGCGACTGCGAAATGTTCCTCGCCCACAACCGCTGGACTCAGGATGCGAGAGGTCGACGCAAGGGGATCCACGGCGGGGTAGATACCCAGCTCTACGATCTGACGCGAGAGCACCGTGTTGGCGTCGAGGTGGCTGAACGTCGTGGCCGGGGCCGGGTCGGTGATATCGTCAGCTGGCACGTAGATCGCCTGCACCGACGTAATCGAGCCCTTCTTCGTCGAACAGATCCGCTCCTGCAAGCCTCCCATCTCCGTACCCAGCGTGGGCTGGTAACCCACCGCCGATGGCATACGGCCTAGGAGCGCCGACACCTCCGAGCCCGCCTGCACGAAACGGAAAATATTGTCGATGAACAGCAGTACGTCCTGGTTCTGTTCGTCGCGGAAGTGCTCGGCGATGGTCACTCCGGAGAGCCCCACGCGGAGGCGTGCTCCCGGTGGCTCGTTCATCTGGCCGAACACCAGGCACGCCTTGTCGATGACGCCCGACTCCTTCATCTCCAGCCACAAGTCGTTGCCCTCGCGGGTGCGCTCGCCCACGCCGGCGAATACCGAGTAACCGCCGTGCTCGGTCGCAATGTTGCGGATCAATTCCATGATGATGACCGTCTTGCCCACACCGGCGCCGCCGAACAGGCCGATCTTGCCGCCCTTGGCGTACGGCGCGAGGAGGTCGACCACCTTCATGCCCGTTTCCAGCTGCACCGTTTCTACGGCCTGGTCTTCCAACTTCGGTGGTTCGCGGTGGATCGAAGAGCGCATTTCCGGATTGGATATCTCGCCCAAGTCGTCCAGCGGTTCGCCGACCAGGTTGAAAATGCGGCCGAGCGCCTGGTCTCCGACCGGCACACTGATAGGCTGACCCAGGTCTTCCACCGGCATCCCGCGCATGAGGCCGTCCGTACTGCGCATGGCAATGGTGCGGACGACGTTGTTGCCCACGTGCAGCGCGACTTCGCAGGTAAGAGAGATGCTGCGCTCTTTGTCCTCGATACGGAGCGCGTTCAGGATAGGTGGGAGTTTGTCCGACGGAAACTCGACGTCGACAGTCGGTCCGATCACCTGGACGATTTTCCCAGTGTTTTTCTCTCCGTTCATCTGGAATTGCTCCTTATTCTGTGGATCAGCCTATTTCAGGGCTTCCGCGCCGCCGACAATCTCGGCGAGCTGCTTGGTAATGGTCGCCTGTCGCAGGCGGTTTCTCAGGATGATCAAATCGTTCAGTTTTTCTTCCGCGTTCTCTGTTGCCTGCTGCATCGCCGCCATGCGGGCACCGTGCTCCGAGGCAAACGAATCGGCGAGCGCCGAAAAGATGGTAGTGGCGGCGTACAGTGGTATCAACGTCTCGAACACCTGATCACGACTCGGCTCCAAAATGAATACGTCGCCGCCTTCCGCCCCCTCGACGGGTGGGATCGGCAAGAACTGCTGGGTGGTCACGTCGGAAAGCGTCCCCTTGCGGAACTTCGCGTACACCAGAAAGACGGAATCCACTTCGCCGCTGACGTACAGTTCCATCAGCCTGCCCGTGATCTCGCGCACCTCTTCGATCGCCAACTTGTCGCTGATACCCTCTTTGTAGTATTTGGGTTGGATCTTCACGCTGTTGAAGTACGTGCGGCCCTTTTTCCCAAGCGTAATCAGTTTTGTGCCAGGGTGGTCGTCCATGAACCGGTAAGCCGCGCGGGTCAGGTTGGCGTTGAATGCGCCACACAGACCGCGATCACTGGTAATCACGACAACCGCGGGGCGTTCTGCTTTGGTCTCGCCGAAGAGTGACTCCCGAATCGTTTCCAGTTCTGGGTCGTCCTCGAAGAACGACATCGTCATCTGCGTCTCGCTGTCGGTGTCTCCCGTGAGCGCGGCCAGCGTGCCCAGGATGCCGTCCAATTCTTGCGAATAAGGACGCACGGTCTGCGCGCGTTCCTGGGCTTTGGACAGCTTGGCCGAAGCGACCAGCTTCATGGCGTTGGTGACCTTCTTAATATTGGCGACGGATGTGATCCGTTCCTTGATATCCTGAAGTGTTGCCATCTCGTTTCCTTACGCCGCTTCCTCACCGGTGCCCAGCGATTGGATGAACCGGTCCTTGAACTTTTTCGTGGCATCCAACGTCTTGGCCTTGAGATCGTCGTCGAACTCCTGCTTGTCGGCCAGAGTGCGGACGATGTCCATGTACTCCGCATCCATGTATTCCAGGTATTCCACTTCAAAGCGCTTGACGTGTTCGACAGGGACGTCGTCGAGGAGCCCTTGGTCCGCGGCGAATATGATGAGGACTTGCTTTTCGACCACCATCGGAACGTACTGGTTCTGCTTGAGAATCTCGACCATGCGTTCGCCGCGCGTCAGCTGTGCGATGGTGGCGGTGTCGAGGTCGGAACCGAACTTCGCGAACTGCTCCAGTTCGCGGTACTGGGCCAGGCTGAGCCTCAATCCGCCGGCGACCTGCTTCATCATCTTGCACTGCGCGTTACTTCCCACTCGTGAGACCGATATACCAACGTTGATCGCCGGGCGCACCCCGGAAAAGAATAAGTCATTGACAAGGAAGATCTGGCCGTCGGTAATCGAGATTACGTTCGTCGGAATGTACGCCGTCACGTCGCCCAGCTGTGTTTCGATGACGGGCAGCGCGGTCAACGAACCGCCGCCGAGCTCGTTGGAGAGTTTCGCTGCACGCTCCAAAAGACGCGAGTGGAGGTAAAACACGTCGCCGGGGAACGCCTCACGTCCCGGCGGGCGGCGTAATAACAGCGACATCTGCCGGTAGGCCTGAGCGTGCTTGGTGAGGTCGTCGTAGAAGCACACCGCGTGCTTGCCGTTGTCGCGGAAGAACTCGCCCAGCGCGCACCCGGCGTACGGCGCCAAGAACTGCAGAGGCGCCGGTTCGCTTGCGGTGGCCGAAACGATCGTCGTGTACTTCATCGCGTCGTGTTCTTCGAGAGTTTTCACCACCCGCGCAACCGTCGATTCCTTCTGTCCGATGGCGACGTAGATGCAGTACATGTCGGTGTTCTTTTGATTGATGATCGTGTCGAGAGCGATCGCCGTCTTTCCGGTGGACCGGTCGCCGATAATCAGCTCTCGCTGGCCGCGACCGATGGGGATCATCGAGTCGATCGCCTTGAGTCCCGTCTGGAGTGGCTCCTTCACGGGCTGGCGCTGGACTACGTTGGGAACGATCGCCTCGATGGGCATCGCGTGATCGCTCACGATAGGGCCCTTGCCGTCCTGCGGCTCCCCCAGCGAGTTAACCACGCGGCCGAGCAGAGCCTCGCCGGCCGGGATCTGGGCGACCTTACCGGTACACTTGACCGTATCGCCTTCTTTGATATTGGTGTCGGGACCAAACAGCACCGCGCCGACGTTGTCCTCTTCGAGGTTGAGCACCATGCCGATAATGCCGCCGGGAAACTCGAGCAGCTCTGATGCCATGGCGTTTTCCAACCCCCAAACGCGCGCGATACCGTCGCCCACTTGAAGCACCGAACCGACCGATTCCATCTCGATCTTGACGTCCTGCTTCTCTAATTGAGTCTGGATGATCGAACTGACTTCTTCTGGCCTGAAGCCCATCGTGTAACTCCCAGTTTAGTGCACCTTGACTTCGCTAAGCGATTTTTTTATTTTGTCCAGCTGGTGCCGGATGCTTCCGTCGATTATCTCGTCTTCTATGATTATGATCATTCCGCCAACAATTTCTGCGTCGACGGTCTTCGATAGGCGAATCGTTTTGCCCGTCTCGAGTTCCAGCATTTCGACCGTTCGTTGTTCGAGATCGGCGTCGAGGGGGATCGCGGTGACAACCTTAGCCTCGAGAATACCCTGTAATTGCTCGAACAGCTGGCGGTACGCGTCGGCAATTTCCAAGATATGTTTGAGCCGCTTTTTGTCGATCAACAGCAGAATAAACTTCACGAAGAGCCCCGCCGAACGATCGCTGAGCACATCGACGACCAGCTGTTTCTTGGCTTCTTTGAGAATTTCGGGCGATTTGAGAAAACCCGTAAAGTCCCGGTTTTGAATAAGAAGATCGACGAAGCTCGTCATGTCGTCGTGGACCTGCTCGGTGACGTCCTGCTTGACCGCCGCGTCAAACAAGGCGACGGCGTACCTCTTGGCTACCCCACTGAGGATCATTTACCGCCCCCGAGGTTCACTTCGCTGAGGAAATCACTGATCAATCGTCTGTGCTTGTCGTCGTCCAGCCGCTCTTTGATCAACTTCTCTGTTGTGGTGATAACCGCATTGACCATCTCGTCACGGAGCTGAACGTTTGCCTTGTTCACCTCGAGTTGAATGTCCTGCTCTGCTTTTTGCCGCATCACCACGGTTTCCTGACGGGCCTCATCTTTTATGTTATTGGACAATTCGCCGGCTTCCTTGCCGGCTTCCTGGATAACGGCGCGGCGTGTTTCCTCGATGTTCGACAGCTCTTTTTCGTAGTTGTTCTTGAGCTGCTCGACCTCCTCTTTGCCGCGGTCGATCTCTGCAAACTCGCCTTCGATCATCTCGCGCCGTTTGTCGATGAATTCGAGCAGTTTTCCCCAGGCGTACTTCTTGAGCAACAGCAGGACAACAATGAATCCCACGGCCTGAGTTAGAATGACTGGCCATTCGAGTTGCATTACAAACTCCTTGCCCGGTTACCCGCGCTTGTGCACGTACGTGACACCACCCTCCAGCGGGTGACGAACCGCAATACTCGCCGGAATGCCGACAACACGCTTACTGGTCGTGAGGGCACGCCGGAGTCGTCGATTTACGGTTAGTGAATCTTGCCCATGAGCAAGAAGACCGTCACGAACGCGTAGATCGTCAGAGCTTCGATGAGACCGGCGCCGATGATCATAGCAGTCTGGATCTTACCCGCGGCCTCCGGCTGGCGGCCTATGGCCTCCATTGCGGAGCTGATAGCACCTTTGAAACCGAGTCCGCTACCGATAGCAGCCAGTCCCAGGCCGATCGGAAGGGCGAATCCGAGAGCGGTTGAAGCATCCATTCGATTTGCCTCCTTTGCAGGTGGTTAGTGAGCCCCTTCTTCCACTTGATCGTGGGGCAGCATGAGCAAGATGTAAATCGTGCTCAACAAAGTAAACACAAGCGCCTGAATGAAACTGGTCAGGAACGCCAGAAAAATAAACGGAACCTGGAACGGAATGCCGATCGGCGAATGCATGAATGCCAGAGCGGCGACTCCGAGACTGGTGAACGCGTACAGCAGGACGTCTTCACCGGTGACATTGCCAAAAAGTCGCAGCGACAGACTCACCGGACGGGCGATCTCGCCCAGGAGGTGAACTGGCAGCATGATGGGAACAAACGCCCATTCGACCGCTGATTTCGGCGACCCCATGAGATGCATGACGTAACCCAGAGCGCCGTTTCTGCGAATACCGATGTAGTGAACGTAGAAGAACACGCACAGCGCGAGCGACACGGTGGTGTTGGCGCTGGCGGTGGGCGATTTGCTCAGCGGTAATGTGCCGCTTAGGTTCATGCAAAGGATATAAAAGAACAACGTCCCAAGAAACGGTACGTACGCCTTGCCTTGAGGACCGATCACGCCGATCAGAAAGTTGGTGATGCCTTCGACGGCCATCTCGACGACGCTCTGCAGACGGCCAGGGATCATCGTCGCATTCTTCGTGACGTATTGCACGAGAACGATGAGGAACGCCGCAATGAGATAGGCAAACGCCATACCCTCCCATTGGTGGAGGAAGTGCACCACGACGTTTTCGTGAAAGTAGTAGTTGAGAACGGTGATCCAGTTGGGCAGTTCGGGTACGCCCTCGCTGCTGGCGAACGGGCCTACAAAGCCACTCGATCCGTTAAACAGGCCGGATATTGACTCGATCAGGTTCATGCTTGCGATGGTTTCCCTTCCGAGCGTGCCGCAGAATCACCGCCGGTTGAGCGCCCGGTTTCATCCAGCTTGAGGTAGTGGCGACCCAAACCCTTCATCAACAACACGAAGAACGGCCAGGTAAAGCCGGCGACCAAACCGGCCACCGACAGATAACCGTTCCAAAGCAGAAGGAAACCGACGCCGTACAGCACCGGATACTTGATGAACATCGTGACGACGATCCCGAGGACATTCCGTTCCTCAGTCGTGATGGTTTTTTTTACCAGCGAACCGATGAAGTGCAGGTTGACCAACGACCACGCGATACCCGCCGCCAGCCCGCCGCCGACAGAAATCCCCCAGTACGTCGAAACGACGATCGCCACAGGGACACCGATTACGATAGAAGTTTTTCGTACCCGGTTCTGTAAACTGACATCCATCATCGATCCGGTTTTTTGTCGCCGTTTTTGGTGTTGTTATTTCTTTTGTCGCTACTAAGATCCTGATTGGCTTTCTTAATAACGCTCGCCACTTCGCGGATACCCGCGATAAATCCAAGTACCACAAACACGATCGTAAAAGCGGGGGCCGTTCCGGCCTTTTCGTCTAGCCACTTACCGATGAAAACGCCGGCGATTGGCGGGACGGCCAGCAAGAAGGGGATCGTGGCCAGCAATCCGGACTGCCGCACCCAGTGATAACGCTCGTCGTTGTTTTTTTGGTTCAAAGAAGCGATTAAGTGAAGCGAAACGCTTCAATATGCTTACATACTTTGCTCAAAACTCCCGCACACTGCGCGAGCTATGTTAGATCGGGCTACTGTACGTGAAATTATTCGCGAAATCAACTGAAATCACTCTATGTGAAACTACTATTGAATTCAAGCCTCGATCGCCCCGCCAACCCCCCACGGTGCCTACGGCCAAATCTCGTAACCGGATAATTTCTCGGGCCTTATCCTGATGGGACTCGCACGCTCGGTTGCCAGTTTGCCGGACTACTGGTACAATGTCACGTACTCCCATTTGTACCCCCTCAGGAGGTAAGGAAACCTGGCTCGTACCAACAAAAAGAGCGCGACGATGGGTGGTTCACTGGCAGCGGCGGCTTGTTGGTGGGTACCGCTGGCCTTGATGCTGGTCACGGTCGCGATCGCCGATCTGACGTCGTCTCCGCAGCTGCTTCGGCTATTGTTCGTCGCATCTGCCGCGGCGATGTTGATTGTTGGTTTTTACCTGGTGTACGTCTCCACGGCGAATCATCCCGCGCGTGGGCTGCGGCGGATTAATACCGCCATGATGTGGATAACGGCGGTCGGCGTGGCGGTGTTTGCCATCACCTCTGGCCCGGGCCCGTCTGGCCGGAAAGCTCCGGTTGTGAAAGCCGGGCCGGCGCCCGCAGAGCTCGCCCGCGCTCAACGCCTCACGATGACCGTCAAGGGAATGGTGTGTCAGGGGTGCGTCGAGACTATTACCGAAGCGCTCCTCGCCGTTCCTGGCGTTTTGGACGCGGACGTCGACCTGGAGGGCGCCAGAGCCGTCGTGTCGCTGGACCCCGATCGCACACCGGCCGACTCGGCCCTGGTGAATACGGTGGTGCGTGCGGGCTACAACGCGTGGCCGGAGCGAGATGGCAAAGAAACCGCGACCGACACGAAAGAAGACGACACATGAGCGAAACAAACTGGAGACTCAGGACCGCACTGCAGGCGGATTTCGGAACGGTCGCCCAAATGCTGGCCGAGGCCGATTTGCCCGGCGAGGGTATGGAGGGACAATTCGGTAACTCCTTCGTGGTTGCCGAACACGAGGGCGATATCGTCGGCGCCGGCGGGGTTGAGGTGTACGGCCTCTACGGGCTCTTGAGGTCGGTCGTCGTGGATCCGGCGTTTCGTGGCAAGGGGCTGGGCGAGGCGATTGTGTCCGACCGCCTGCGCTGGTCCGCCCGGCAAGGGCTAAGAGCGGTCTATCTTCTGACCACCACCGTTCCGGAGTTTTTCGAAAAAATAGGCTTTACCGAAATGAGCCGCGCAGAGGTGCCGACAGAGATTCAGGGGTCGAAGGAGTATTCTGAAATCTGCCCGGTCACGGCGACGGCAATGGTGGTACGGCTGGACCCGCTCTGCTAACCGGGTGTCCGTCACGAGCCGCAAGACTACCGGTGAATAAACCCGGCGGACGCTTGTAACATCTTCGTCTCCATAACGTAAATTGATGGTAACCCTCCAACAGTCCGAGGGAGACGAGATGTTCGAAGTTCTATTCTTGTTTGGGATTGTGGTACTCGGGATAGTCTTGCTGGCGGGTGTCCTCAATCTGCTGGCAGCCCTGTTGCTGCTCCCGCTCAAACTCTTGTTTTGGACGGCTAAGGGGCTGATCGGCCTGTTGTTGTTGGTCCCGATGTTAGTCATCGGTGCCCTGGTGGTCGCCAACCTGTGCCCGATCATCCTGCTGTTTCTGCTGCTGCCCGTGTTTCTGGTGGCGGCCGGCGTCGTCCTGCTACTGAAGCTGATCTGCTAAACACCTAGGCACCTTCCGCGTTTTACCTCTATCCGGCAGATCTCTTCGATAGGTACCTCTGGAGCGCGTCCCTCCATTCGGGAAACACGTTCGAGCCCGCCGTTTTCAACGCCGCATTTTCCAAGACCGAGTTGGCGGGCCTTTTGGCCGGAGCACCCCACTCCTTCGATGAAATCCCCTCGAGTGCAATTGGTGTTTTCGTCTGACAAAAGATCTCGGTGGCGAAATCGAACCACGAACACTGCCCTTCGTTGGTGGCGTGGTAGACACCGTATTCCGGCGGTGTTTCGATCAAGCGGCGCACCTGGGCGGCTAAGTCCTCCGTAAACGTCGGTGTTAGCACCTCGTCACGAACGACTTTGAGTTCGTTTCTTTCCAGCGCCAGACGAAGCATCGTTTCCACGAAGTTGGTCCCCTTGCCCCAGCATTCGTGTGTGCCGTACAGGCCACTGGTGCGGATGATGTAGTGCTGCGGGCACACCTCCCCCACGAACCGCTCGCCGGCCAGCTTGGTCTTGCCGTACACGTTGAGCGGCCGCGGAACGTCTGATTCGACGTACGGCGAGTCCTTTTCACCGTCGAAGACGTAGTCGGTAGACACGTGGATCAAGCGTGCGTTGGTGGTGGCAGCGGCTTCGGCCACGTGCCGCGCTCCCTCGGCGTTGACTTCGAAAGCGGCTTTTTCCTGGGTTTCACACCTGTCTACGTGGGTCATCGCCGCGGAGTTGATCACCCAATCGGGAGAGGCGGCGGAGACGGCGTCACCAACGCGCGCGCGATCCACGACGTCGACGTCGGCGTACAATATGGGGACGACGTCGAAGTCGGACAACGCGATTTCCAGGTCGCGGCCCAGCTGTCCTTCGACGCCAAAGATGGCGATTTTCACTGGTCGAAAACTCCCAGATAACATCAAGACCGGTCACCGGCGGCTCGATCGGCGTCGCGGATGCGCCCCGCGGACACCAGAAAGACGATTCGTATCACATCGGCGACAAAAAAGAAAGGTATGGTCAACCAATGCCACGGCTTGGCGTAACGCCGGAAGAACCTCCAAGAACTCTTGAATTTTCGTACGATCTTTCGCCGGCTGACCTGGCCGCCGGTGCTGGCCGAGATCTTGTGCCACACCTTTGCGCCGGGCTCGTACACCGTCCGGTATCCCTTTCGGGTGGCGCGCATGCAAAAGTCAGCATCCTCGAAGTACGCCACGAAGTCCGGGTCGAGCAATCCAATGGACTCGAAGACTTCTCGCCGGACCATCAGCGCGCAGCCAGTGACATAGTCGACGTCACGAGTTTGGTCGAACTGCCCCCGGTCCGTTTGGCGGATGCCGATATGTCGGGCGATCCCCCGCGCAAGGAACACCTCGCCACCCGCGAACCAGATCCGGTCGCGCGGGGTATAATAGTAGATCTTGGGACCGGCGATACCGACGCTGGGATCGGCGGCGAACGCAGTCAACAGGTTGTCGATGAGACCGGCGTCGACCACCACGTCGTTGTTCAACAGCAACACGAAGTCACAACCGAGGGACAGGGCACGCTCGATGCCCACGTTGTTTCCCCTGGCAAAACCCAGATTCTCGTCGTTGACGACGACAATGACGCGGTTACCGTAGGCCTCTCGAATCGCATCAACTGACCCATCGATCGACGCGTTGTCCACCACGATCAACTCCACGTGTGGCGTTTCGATGGCCGAAAGTGACTCGAGGCAGTCGAGCGTGAGCGCTTTGCCGTTCCAGTTGAGGACCACGACGGCGACTTTGGAGACGCCGGTCGAGTGTGATTCGCGTAGGCGATTCTGGGACATGCCGGGATTATACTCTACGTGAAAACAACCCCGCCAGCCGAAACACGAAGGCCCTACCGAGTGCACCGCGGCGGGTTTGGATTGTCCCCGGTCACACGCCTTGACGGCCCCAATTGAAAGGTATACCGTAGATAATATGAAGCGAATCTTATTGGTGTTACTGGTGGTTATAGTGTTAGGCGTCGTTATCGCCGCCGTCCTGGTGAAACGAGTACCGGACGGTTTCGAGGCGGTTCGGGTGAGCCTTGAGGGTGATATCAGCGTGTACGACGGTGGATACCACCTGATTCCACCGGGCGCGAAGGACTTCATATTGTATCCAACCGGTTCAGTGTCGTACCGCTACCCGAAATACGGCGCGGCCGATGTGATGACGGAATCTGGCGAGACCGTGCAAGCGGCGTTCGAGTTTGCGCTGGATCTCCCCGCGGGAAGCTCCCGGAAGCTGTACGAGCGATTCAGCGAAGATTTCGAGGCGGCGATGCGCCGGCTCGTCCAGGCGGCCGCCGAGATCGAAGCGGCGAGTTTTCCCTCTGGCGGCAATCGACAGGAATACCTCGATGCCGTAGCGCGGAACGTAAGCGGCGAACTACGGGGACTGGGCGTGACGGTGAGTGGGTATTCGCTGGTGGTGTGGGGGGACGAGGCAGGGAAGAGAGCAAGAGCCGAAGCCGGCGTTGGCGACGAACCACCGCGCAAGCTGATCGTGGTCGGAGTCGACGGAGGTGATTGGCTCAATCTTCGGCCGCTCGTCGACTCTGGCCGTTTACCGAATTTTGCACGTCTCATGCGCGACGGCGCGACCGGACCGTTGCGGTCGATGGAGCCGATGCTCTCGCCGTTACTGTGGACGACGATCGCCACCGGCATGCACCCGGAAGATCACGGTATCCTGAACTTCACCATCGTCGATCCCAAAACGGGCAAGAAAGTACCGATCACCAGGTACTACCGCAAGGTCGATGCCTTCTGGAACATGCTCGGCGACTACGGCCGCAGTGTCGCAATTGTCGGGTGGTTGGCCACTCACCCCGCCGAAAAGGTGCAAGGTGTGATGGTAACCGACAAGGCCGGTTACCTCGCGTTTGCGCCCGAGGATAGAGAGCGATCACAAACCGGGGTTGCCGCCGCCGTATACCCCGACAGTCGAGCGGAGGAAGTTTCGGGGCTCATCGTGCATGGAGAGCAAGTCCCGTACGATGAGTGTAATAAGATGATTCACATCGACAAAGATGAATTCGAGAAACACAGCTCCCTCGACTTTGATCCGAGAGACTCGATCAACAATTTGATCCTGCTGTACGCGTCGGCCCGGTCCTTTGAGAACATCGCGCTCCACCTGCTCGCTAAGGATCGTCCCGATGTGCTCGCCGTGTACTTCGAGTGGGTCGACGCGGTGAGTCACCTATTCATGCTCCACTCACCACCGAAACTGCCGGATATCCCAGCCGAGGAATACAACAAGTTCAAAGACGCCATCGAGCAAACGTACATTGTCCAAGACGAGATACTGGGCAAGTTCATGGACCTGCAGGACGACGACACGATCCTGATGGTGATATCCGACCACGGCTTCAAGTCCGGCTCGTCACGGCTGAAGAACCGTCCCGAAATTTGGGCGGGTAACGCGGCAAAGTGGCACCGGCTGTATGGAATCGTGGCGCTCTACGGTAGGGGAGTGAAGAAGGGGTATACCATTGAGGATGCGTCGATACTGGATATTACACCCACAATATTGGCGCTCCAAGGGTTGCCGCGGGCGGCCGACATGCCGGGGAAAGTCTGGTTGGATGCATTCGAATCGTCATTGCAACAGGAACTGAATTCGAAAACGGTGGCCACCTTGCAGCGGGACAGAGGGGTGGACGCCACCGCCGGACCACCGCCCGCAGTCACCGACGCCGCCTCGGCGGAAGCGATGAAAAAGTTAGAGGCGTTGGGGTATCTCACGCCGGACAATGCCGACGCACTCAACAATCTCGGTCAGCGCTACGAGGAACGCGGGGAATACCTGAAGGCAATCGAAGAGTACCGAAAAGCGATTGCGCTTCGTCCCGATTTTCACGCCGTTTACAACAACATCGCTGTCTGTTACGGCAAACTGGGCAGATTGGAAGAAGCGGAACAAGCATTGTTGAAAACGATCGAAATCAAGCCGGACGACTTTTATGCGATGAACAACCTGGCGGTGACATATATCAAAACCCAGAAGATGGAAGAGGCGAGACGGTGGGCCGAGCGCGCCGTCCGGACTGAACCCGGTTACGTCAATGGACACGTCACACTTGGGGCGATCTATGCCATGATGGGCGAATTTTCCAAGGCCGAGAAAGAGTACGAAACCGCGCTCGAGCTCGACCCCGGAGCCACCACCGCAGCCGAAAATCTCAAAAAAGTCCGACAGCAATTACAATCGAATTGAAACCAGCTTGGAGATCTCAGTGACCAAGAAACCGATCTTGATCGTGATGGACGGATGGGGATGGCGCGAAGAGACAGACGGTAATGCCGTTCGTTTGGCCAACACACCCAACGTGGACAGGTTGTGGGATACCTACCCCCACACTCTCATCAATGGATCCGGACCGTACGTGGGACTCCCCGAGGGGCAGATGGGTAACAGCGAAGTGGGACACCTCAACTTCGGTGCCGGCAGGGTCGTGTATCAGAACATCATGCGGATCGGCCGGGCGATCGCGGATGGATCGTTTTTCGAGAACGAGGTGCTCCGAGCGGCCGTGTCGGTGGCCAAGGGGAGTGCGCTCCACCTTCTCGGTTTGCTATCCGACGGCGGGGTTCACAGTCATCAGAAGCACCTATACGCTCTGGTCAGAATGGCCAAGGACAACGGGGTAGAGCGCGTTTTCGTCCATGCGATTCTCGATGGTCGCGACACACCGCCGCGCAAGGGCATCACATACCTCGCCGCTCTCGACGAACAACTACGCGGCATCGGCGTCGGGCGGATCGCGTCGATCGTCGGTCGTTACTACTGCATGGACCGGGACAAACGCTGGGATCGGGTCAAACGCGCCTATGACCTCTACACCGCGGGCGACGGCGAACCTTCCAGCGACGCCGCCGACGCCATTACCCGGTCGTACGAGCGAGACGTGACCGACGAATTTGTCGAGCCCATTATCATGGTAAACGGCGGGGAACCGGTGGGGCTGATACGCGACGGCGATGCGGTTGTTTTCTTTAACTTCCGAGCCGACCGAGCGCGCGAGATCACCGCTGCGATTACTGACGAGGGCTTCGACGGATTCGAACGCGGAGTCCGACCGGCGGTGCATTTCACCTGCATGACGCAGTACGAGGCCAAATTCGACCTGCCGGCAGCCTTTCCGCCGGAGTCGTACGTGAACATCCTGGCCGAGACCTCGTCAAAAGCCGGCAAGACGTGCCTCAGGCTGGCGGAAACGGAGAAATACGCACACGTGACGTACTTCTTCAATGGCGGGGTCGAAAAAGAATACCCGGGCGAGAACCGAATCCTGGTGCCGTCGCCGAAAGTCGCAACCTACGACTTGCAGCCGAAAATGAGCGCGCACGAGGTATGCTCGACATTGATCCGCGAGATCGAGTCGGACCGATACGATTACATCATTTGCAACTTTGCCAATCCCGATATGGTGGGGCACACCGGCGTTCTGGAAGCGGCGATCGAAGCCGTCGAGACGGTGGACGAATGCGTGGGGCGAGTCGTCGACGCGCTCGACCTCGATCGTTACGCCGTAATCGTCACCGCCGATCACGGAAACGCCGAAGAGATGTTCGACTATGTCAATGGGGGGCCGCACACTGCGCATACGACCAATCCGGTACCGTGTATTCTGGTCGATCCGGACTACCAAGGGGAGTTGATCGAAGGGGGAGCCTTACGGGATATAGCGCCTACCATGTGTCACTACATGGGAATACCGGTTCCGGCAGAGATGACGGGAGACGACCTTCGCAAGGATTTGAACCGCTAGTCGCGTAGTCGACTAGTCGCCTGCGGCGGCCCGCCCGCTCTGGCGACGGCGACCGAAGAGATCAACGATCGCGTAGAATGCGAGGAGAATGATCAGCGGCTCGGCCGGTAGGCGGGCGGGCTCACTGCCACCATAAATCGACCGGATGAGGTAGTACCCCACCACAGCCGCCGAGAGTAAAAGCCCCGCGCGGTTTCTTTTTTTGACTGACAGCCAGATACCCACCAGGAAAAACGGCAATAGCACCCCGTAGTTGCCAATACTAATAAGATTGTGACGAAGCGACCAGGCGGGTTCCCCCGGTGCCGCCGGC
>CBDVBX010000075.1:0-15043 GCA_965372335.1 uncultured bacterium
GCGAGGATCCACTCGCGAAGCGAGTTAGCCGAGCGTAGCGGGCGCCGGCGAGGAGGAGGAGCTCTCGGGCCGCCCAAGAACCACGAAACCCCGGCGGCCGGCCCGAACTACAGATGAGTCACAGCGGCCTAGAGACCGAGGCGCAATTGGCGTCGCCGGCGACTTGCGGTGGGCGGTCCTATACCTGTTAGGAGTATTTTTGGATTTTTTCGGCGACTTCTCTGAAGGTGACGTCCTCGACGTACACGTCTTCGAAGGCGCCTTTGGCGCGTTCGAAGTCACCAGCCATTTCGTAGGCCAAGCCCAGGTTGTACTTCATTCCCAGCGCGTCGCTGTCGTGTTCGCCGATCACGTCCAGCCCTTTTGTGAGCTGCTTGATCGCGAGGGTTGCTTGGTTCTGGTTGAGGAAACACAGGCCGATCATTTCCAGTGCGCGCGCCTGGTACTTCGGAGACTTCGCAGCGAACTGGTATTCTCGGATCGCTTCCGGAAGCAGGTCCATCTCCAGGTACGCCATACCCAGGTCGTAGTGGCTACGATAGTCGTCGTCCGACAGCTCGCCACCGCCATCCGCGTTCAGTTCGTCGATGATCGCTGAGACGTGCACTTCATCCGGCGAACCGGCGATGCCCGACGACGGCGAATCACTGGCGCTCTGCATCTGCGGTTGCGCGGGGTTCGCCGGGCCTGCTCCGCTGGTCTGCTCGGCGACCGGTCCTGTGGTAGGTGTTTGCTGCGGTGTCGGACCACCCGTCGGTGGCACCGGCGGCATCTGCTCCGGTACAGCCGCCTTGGGCTCTGCCGTCTCCGGCGTTGCGACTTCATCCCCATCTGGCGTGATGTCGTAGACCTGGTCTGCCGCCTGTTCGGCGGCCTGTTCTGTGATTTCGCCCTTTTCCGTCGTCGCCTCCGGTGCCGGACCGGGTTCGTGCGGTGGCGCGGTTTGCGTCGCAGTTGTGTCCGTCCCACCGGCAGTGGCGTCCCCCAATTGTGGAGCACCGTCGCCCGTTTGCGGTTGGCTCCCCTTTCCTCCAATCTGGAGATCACCGTAGCTGAATACCGAATCCGCGTCGGACGCTGCGATCGGTGTCGGGTCGGCCGGCTGTGTCGTCTGGTGGACTTCGATCCGCTCCCCTTCGGTGTGTGACGCTGACCAAATATTGTCCTCTGTGATGACCGCCCCGTTTTTCTGAACACCCACGTCGGAGGGTTCTGTTGACTGCGGCGGGACCTCGCCGATCTCTACCAGGCGCTGCCTCGTCCGTTCCAAATCCGCCTGCGAATTCTCGGCGCCGTAAGTTGTGTAAAGTTTGTATAATACGCCGGCTGATTCACCCTTTAAGTTAAACTTGACCAGACTGTCGTAGGTCTTTTCCAACACGATCACCGAGTCGCCCATTTCTTCCACGATCTCGTCGCAGTTCTTCTTGACGTCCGCTGGACTGATCTGGTCGTCGATGAGCAGCTTCTCGAAGTACGACAGGTAGTATGATTCGGCTTCTTTCATCAGGCCCTGTTTTTTGCGGATCAGGCCCAACTTGGTGAGAACTTCGTAGCGCGAGGGAATGAGCCGCAGCACCTTTTTGCACACGGCCACCGCGTTGTTGTGGAGGCTGACGCGAGTGTACGAATCGATCGCGCGGGAGAAGCTTTTGTACGCCTCTGCCTTACTGCCCGTTTTGAGGTGGATATCGCCCAGCTCGTTAAAGACATTCGGATTCGATTGATCGAGATCCGCCAGACGATTGTACTCTTTGACAGCGTTTTGCCAGTCCTGTCTACGGACGCACTCGAGCGCCTTCTTCCGAATGGCGTTAACCTTACTCAACGTGGCCCCCTAACCGAGATGTGGCGCGCTTAGTTGCCAACACAGGCCTTTCCTTCGATGTATACTTTGGCAACCGGGTTTACGCCGAAACGGTTCGGGATCTCCCGGTAGTCCTCGCGATCCAAAATCAGAAAATCCGCCCGCTTCCCCACCTCCAGGCTTCCCACCTCCCGTTCCCGTCCGACCACGAACGACGGGTTGTAGGTCGACGCCGCGATTGCTTCGGCCGGACTCAAACGCAAGTGGGAACAGGCTATGGCTATCATCATCGGCATCGATTCGCTCGTAGAACTGCCGGGGTTGAAATCACTGGCCAGCGCCACCCGCATCCCCGCATCGATCATCTCCCTAGCCGGAGCGAAATGGAGCGACGGCAGACCGAAACTGGTGCCCGGTAAAAGTACACCGAAAACGCCGGTTTCCGCCATTCTGGCCATTCCGCTGGGGTTAATCTGGGTCAGATGATCCGCGGAAACCGCTCCAATCCGGGCCGCCAGATCGGCGGAACCTGTGTCATCCAATTCGTCGGCGTGGAGTCTGGCTTTCAGTCCAGCTCGCTTTCCGGCCCGCAAGATTCGTTCCGCCTCATCTACTGTGAACACTGCCGTTTCGGAAAAAACATCGTTGTATTCGGCCAAACCCTCTGCCACTACAGCGGGAATCATTTCATCGATGACCAGTTCAATAAATTCTTCTCTCCTAGTGCCATACCTTTCCGGCACAGAATGAGCGCCTAAAAACGTGGCGACAATGGTCATTGGAGAGTTTTCCGCCAATCGTCGGATCACCCGAAGCATCTTCATCTCATTCTCGAGGTCAAGCCCGTAACCGCTTTTTATTTCTATTGTTGTAGTCCCATGCTTCGTACAACCGGCCAGTCGACGCTGACTTACTGCAAAAAGCGACTCCTCATCCATTTCATGGACATCTGCAACGCTTTTCGCGATCCCTCCGCCCCGTTTCGCAATCTCTGCGTACGGCGTGCCGGCGATACGCCACTCGTACTCGTCCAGCCGATATTTCGCGAACACCGTGTGGGTGTGACAATCGACAAAACCGGGCATCACCACGGCTCCGCCCGCGTCCACGACGTTGCAATCGGGCGTAGGCTCGACGGTGGCTTCGACCTCGTCGCGCGGTCCGGCGGCAACAATCTTACCGCCGCTGGCAGCGAGGGCACCGTTCTCGACGATTCCAATATCGCCCAGGCCATGGCCAACACGAGGTTCGCCGGAAGGGTAAGAGAGGGTTAGAAGCTGGCCCGAATTTACGACCAGAAGATCTGCGTCCCGTTTCAAGAGCGCTCCTTACTTTTTTAGTTGGGTGTTCCTGCCGCGTTTGCCGGCGGACGACGGCGCCGCTAGGCTTTCAGGAACGGGACGTAGATACCGCGACTCTTCGCCGTTTTTTCGGCGGATTCGTAGCCGGCGTCGGCGTGTCTTGCAACGCCTATGCCAGGGTCTCCGGTGAGGCAGCGCCGCAGACGCTCGCCTCCCTCGGCGGTGCCGTCTGCCACTACGGCCAGTCCCGCGTGGATCGAGAGTCCCATTCCCACGCCGCCCCCGTGGTGTACCGACACCCAAGAGGCACCATTGACGGCATTCAAAAGCGCGTTGAGGATCGGCCAGTCAGCCACCGCGTCGGTGCCGTCCTTCATTCCTTCTGTCTCCCGGTAGGGACTGGCCACCGATCCGCTGTCGAGGTGATCGCGGCCGATGACGATGGGCGCCGAGATTCTCCCGTCGGCGACTGCCTCGTTCATCGCCAGTCCGAACTTCGCGCGTTCGCCGTACCCCAACCAACAGATTCTCGAGGGAAGGCCCTGGAACGCGACTCGCTCGCGCGCCAGGTTGATCCAGCGGACCAGTGCCTCTTTCTCGGGGAACAGTTCCAATACAAGGTCGTCGGTGACTGCGATATCTTTGGGGTCTCCGGATAAAGCGATCCATCGAAACGGGCCGCTTCCCTTGCAGAACAACGGCCTGATATAGGCGGGTACGAACCCGGGGAACGCGAACGCGTCTTGGTAGCCGGCTTTTTGCGCCTGACCGCGGATGTTGTTTCCGTAGTCGAATACGATGGCGCCTTTCTTCTGGAAGCCGACCATCGCTTCGACGTGTCGCGCCATTGCCTCCATCGAACGCTCGATGTATGTATCCGGATCGTCTTTGCGAAGCCGGAGCGCTTCGTCCAGCGTCATACCGTTGGGGACGTAGCCATTCAACGGATCGTGCGCGGACGTTTGGTCGGTCACCACGTCTATAGCGACGCCGCGCGACAGCATCTCTGGAAACACGTCGGCGGCGTTTCCCACCAGACCGATCGAAAGGGCGCGGCCGTCGCGTTTGGCCGCCAGAGCCTTGTCGATGGCCTCGTCGATGTCCTCGGTCATCTCGTCGCAATAACGGGTATCCAGCCGCTTTTGTATGCGATCAGGGTCTACCTCCACCGCTATCACCACGCCCTCGTTCATCGTGACCGACCACGGCTGGGCGCCACCCATTCCGCCGAGGCCGCCGGTGAGTACCAGCTTGCCCTTGAGCGACGATCCAAACTCCTTTTGCGCGCACGCCGAAAACGTTTCGTACGTCCCCTGCAGAATGCCCTGCGTCCCGATGTACATCCAACTCCCCGCCGTCATCTGCCCGAACATCATTTTGTCTTTGGTTTCGAGTTCCCAAAAGTGTTCCCACGTCGCCCACTTCGGCACCAAGAGCGAGTTGGCGATCAGAATTCTAGGCGCGTTTTCGTGCGTTTCAAAGACGGCGACCGGTTTGCCCGACTGGACGATTAGCGTGTGGTCGTTTGGCAATCGCGTTAGCTCCGAGACGATGGTTTCGAAGCACTCCCAATTGCGCGCCGCTTTGCCGCGGCCACCGTACACCACCAAGTTCTTGGGGTCCTCGGCGACTTCGTTGTCCAGGTTGTTGCACAACATCCTCAGCGCCGCCTCCTGGTGCCACCCCTTACAATTGAGCTCGGATCCCCTCGGCGCACGGACATTTCCCCGCGTGAATTTCAATTGCGTGGTTTTCATTTCGGAATACTCCTGTTCACGACTGGTCGAAAAATGTCTTGAGGTATTCGATGGTGCGTTCACGTTCGTTGCAACGCACGAACTTGTTCGTCACCGCCCTTAAAACGCCTTCGCCATAGCGGCTGTGCCACAAACGTCGGTCCAATATTAGCACCGCCCCACGGTCTCCGCCAGTTCGAATCAAACGGCCCATCCCCTGGCGCAATTTGAGCACGACGTCGGGAATGAAGAGTTTTTCGAACGCAACGTCGCCGGAATCTGAGATGCGTTTCGAGCGCGCCTGAGTGACCGGTTCACTGGGGACGAGAAAGGGTAGCTTGAGGATGACAAGCAGTTCGAGAGCGTCACCGGGCAAATCGATCCCCTCCCAGAACGAAGCCAATCCGACCAGAATGCCACGGCGGCTGCGTTTGAACCTCGCCATCAAATCCTCGCGGCTCGCCCCGTCAGTCTGCGCGAACACCTCGCCGTCGCGACTACCTCTGGTGTTCGACAGCAAACGTTCGAGCGCCGTGACCTGGCTGCGCGCCGTACACAACACCAACACCCGCTTGTCGCATGCGGCGGAGGCCGTTTCGATAATGTCTGCCGCCTCGCCCACGAACGACCTGTCTCCGGGATCGGGCATGTGCGCCGCTAACAAAACCGCCCGGCATTCGTCCAAGTCGAAAGGGCTATCGTAACGGATCGTGTCCGCTCGCGGGCAGCGGTCAAGCCCGAGACGCTGGAGCGTAAACGTGAAGTCACCGTCCACCGCCAGTGTGGCCGACGTGAGTACCGCAGCGTGACTCCCGTCTTCTAGAGTGGTGCCCAAGCGCGCGCTCACATCCACCGGAGAAGCGGCGAGCGCCAGGGCAGTGTCTGCGCCCACAGAGGGGGTACCCCCCCTTAGCCGCGCGTAGAACACGTGGTCGTCGGACGATCCGGCAACAAGGAAATCAAACTCGGCGTGCGTCTCCGTCGTCGAGTCTCGAATCGCCCGCATCGCGCCTGTTGCACCGCTTTCGGCGAGCGAATCGTGACGATCGACGATATCCAGTATCCCCTCGACGGCCGCTTCCATACGGCCCAGGGCCCGCGACACGTCGGCGGCTGGCGTGTCAACACCGTAAAGCAGCGGCGCGCCCTCTTGGTAAAGGGCTTGTTTGATTTCGTACGCGTTTCGCCCGGCGCTGGAGTTACCCGGCGCGCTCACAACTGCGGTCGCGTTTCGCCCTAATACGGAAAACATCTCCGAGGTGCTCTTGTCCGCCGTATCGATCGCCTCGTGAAACGATGTCCACAAATCTCCTATCGCCTCGGCGTCCTCCGGTGACTCGTCGGCCGTCATCGTCCGGATGTACTTCACCGTTTCCTCGAACGCCGGCGAATAGATGCTGTGATGGGCTCCACGAATGGCGTGCGGTGAATACGAAAGCGAATAGAAGTCCGTGGCGACGTCTTCGAGATGGTGCGCTTCGTCGACGACCAGCACGTCGTAGGGCCCCAACAACGAACCGGAGGCAATCACGTTGGAAAAGAGCAACGCGTGGTTGGTGACAACGAACTGTGCGTCCAGCGCCTTGCGCCGCGCCTTGAACATGAAACAGTCGTCGCGTAGCCGACACCCCGAGCATGCAGCCTCCCTCGTCGGGCACGCGATCTTGCGCCGCAACTCTCCATCGAGATAAAGCGACGCGTCGGGAAGCGTTTCCAACTCGCCGGTTTCACTGTTCAACGCCATGCGAAGCCAGTCGGCGAGCGTGCGATCGGTGTCCATGTCGGGGCGCGCCCCGCCACGGCGATCCGCGCCCAGCGTCGACTCGATCGCGCGGCGGCAGGCGTAGCTGGACCGTCCCATGAGCACCGCTCCGGTCAACGTGCCTTTGGCACCGGCAGCCGATCTTAGCGCGTGCACGAGGTCTTTTTCGAACAGTTGGCGCTGGAGGTGTTTGGTGTACGTGGATACGACGGCGCGCGCGCCGGTACGGGCACAGTGGAGAACCAGCGGCACCAGGTAGGCGAGGCTCTTCCCCAGTCCCGTCCCCGCTTCGACGACGACGATTCTTCCGGTTTCAATCGCGGCCGCCACCTTTACGGCCATGTCGACCTGAGCGTCCCTTGTCTCGAACGCCGCACCCAGCACGTCCCGGAGTGTGTGGCGTAACGCGTGTTTTACTGCTGTGCTCAGGGGCGTATCATTCATTAAAATTGTTGCTCGAGTAGTATGTGGACCTTCGCCTGGCCCAACGACACCTCTTCACCTATACCGAAACTGAGACCGATCACACCGATCTGCGAACCGGTCCGCAATCCAAATCCATAGCCCGTCCTGAACAACTCCTGGGTCACGATCCCGTCGAGGACGGGAGTCTCCTGCAGGACGTATCCGGCGTCGACGAACAAATAGAGATTCTCTTGCGCCGAGCTCCCCACCCGCAGCTCGCTGCGCGCCGTCGCCACCCGCCGGCCGTGGAATTGGTTTTCGCGGTATCCCCGAAGCGTTCTGGCGCCGCCGATGTAAAACTGTTCGGAAAGCGGTATCAGTTCCTCGCCGCTCTCCAGCCCGCGGTAGGCGAGCCCGAGGTAAAGCGCCAGCGACTCCATGAGCCCCACGCTGCCGTCTCCCTCGAATTCGAGTATATATTGGTTCAACGATTCCGCTCCGCCGTCTTCTCTGAAGTAGCTGTTTTTTCTCGCCAGTGTGAACCGGGTGTTGATATCGGAAAATGTTCGTCTCTGTAGGTTCCCCCGGATCAGCGAGACGCCGGTGGCGATGCGGTAACGCCACGACCGAAGCAGTGTGCCCTCGCTGAATACGTTGCGATCGGCGTGAACCCCCACCGACACCCCCAACAGGTTGCGACCGATTCGACCTGCCGAGCGGCCAGCTTCTACCCCTACAGACTGCCAAGTGTACAGCGTGTCTTGCCCTACCTGCTCGAGGAGCAGGCTCACCATCATCAACCGCCCCAGGAAATACCGGTCGCGGTACTGTAGTCTCGTCTCGCTTCGACCCCGTCCGTCGTTTGTCCACAGCACGTGTAGGTCCTTGAGCCTTCCGCCGATGTTGTTGAGTCCCAGCCGCACCAGTCCGCTCAGCTGGTCGTCTCGCCCGTTTTCCGCCGCTGCGTACCCCAGAACCGCGGCAAAGGAATTCGACCGGCGGGCCTCGTCGACCACGAGCACAGCGTCGACTCCGACACCGTCCGAGGATATCCGGAGCTTGGGCTGTTCCACATCGGTGAACACCCCGCTGCTCTTGAGCCTCAGGTAAGCGTCCCGCAACATCTCGCCACGATACACACGGCCAGGCTTTAGGCCGGACATGCGAACGACCAGTTCGGGTTTGGTCTTCTGCGTGCCTTCTACGGTGACGTTTTCCAGTTTGCGTTCGCGTCCCTCGACGACGAACAGAGAGAGATGGACAACATTACCATCGTCGAGGGACAGACTGTCGATCCACACTTGGGCGAACGGGTGGCCTTGTTCGTCGTACGACCGCAACAAATCCTCCACGCGGCGATCAAACACCCTGGGAACGAACTCCGCGGATTCCTCGATCCCCAAAGTCTCCATAATGGCGCCTGGCGTTTGCCTCTGCGCTCCCTTGACGTGAACGCGACCCAAGCGAGCAACACTCCCCTCGTCTACGACCAGGACGACGACGGAATCGCCGGCCGCGGAGGACAGCGATACGGTCGTCGACGCCATCTGACCGGGTATCACTTGAAAAGAAGCCTGCAAATACCCCTCGCGAAAGTACGCTTCCTGCAGCGCCGACAAACCGGCCGACCCCAGCCCGGGCTTCCAACCGCCTTGGCGCGCGAATTCGAGAATCTCCCCCGCTTTGAAAACGCGGTTGCCGACGACTACCACGCGCCGTTCCACGGTGACGGCCGACGCCACGTCGGCGAGACACACCGAGGCGGTGATAGCCAGCGCCAGCGACACCACCCAACGCGCCGGTGTCGCTTTCGGCTCGAGCCGTCTGGACAACTCGATCAACTGTTTCTTTATCCTAGAAAAACGCACGCGTTTCGACCTTTAGTTCGTGATCGGTGATCCGCCTGCCGGAGAACACCGTTTCCCGCCTGCCGTTGTAACCGGCTACAAAAGAAATATACCTCGACAATCGGATGGTTGGCGTGACGTTCCACCGGTGCGCATCGCCGTCGTTGGCAAACACCACCGGTTTGAATTCGACATCTCCGCTGCTGGTCACCCGTGTGAGATCGTACGAGCCGAACACGCTCACCGCCCGCGTCGCGCGCCAGGTCACCTTGGGGCGTATCGTGACCAGTATCTGCTCGGCGCTCGAGACGAAGTCGCTCCGGTCGGTAAGTTTCAGGTCGACGTCGATACTACTCCCTCCCGGAAGCCGAAAACCCACACCCGCCAGTGCCGAACGAGCCGTAATCAAGTACGCCCCTCCCCCACCCTGGTCGATGCCCACGCCGCCACGGCTGGTAACTTCGCGTGAGACTTCCCCGGTGAGCGTCAGGAGGCTCGACATGGATCGGGACAACCTCACCAAATGCTGGCCGAAGAATCGCTGCTCTCTAACGCCCTCGAATCGGTTGTCTTCATCGTCCCTACGCTCGTAACGAACCGTGAGCGACAGGCTCTTGTACGCCTCGAACAGCCGCCAGTCCTGACGGATGAGCACCGATCCGTACACCGTCGAGCCGTCGCGCTGGAGCACCGACGGGACCATCAAGTAGACTTTCCAAGCGGGGTCAAACGTCGACTCTTCCGACACGGTGAGGGTCTGGTCGAACGAAACGTTCGACTTGACCCACGACCACAGGCCCTTTGCCGGATCATTTTCCAACCCGCCCAACAGTCCACTTCGTCGACCGGAAGCCTTCCATCCGAACCGGAAATTCAACGCCACCCTGTTGGTGGGAACGGTGTTCGTGGTGGGTGAAAACACAACGGTGTAACCGCCCAGTCCCTTGCCCACCAAATCCCCCTGCGCGTTGTAGTCACCGTTGCCGTCTCCGACAAAAACTACCGAACGCTTGAGCGTGCGCGCAGCGGTCTGGCTGATCTCGTAGTCGACGTCTGCCCGGATCCCCGTTCGCGCCGAGCGCAGTAGACCCTTCAGCCGGGCGAGGTCGGTCGACCGTTTATCGTTGAATATTCTGTTCAATTCCTCGCGGTGGGTAATCTGGAGCTCGCCCTGGACGCTACCGCGACCGCGTACGGCAAGTTCCGCTGTGACGGTCTGGTCTCGCCGGGTGTCCGTCCACGTGGTCAGAGTGTCTCTTATCTCTTCTGTTTCACGGTTTTCCAGTTCGATGGCCGCTGTTACATTCTTTGCCGAACGGTCGCCGATCCGTACGCGGATGAGTTGATAAGCGATCCCGCTGTCGGACTTGGCCCGGGCGCTTTGCAGGTATCGTTCGCGCGCGTACACCACCGACGGACGAATGTGCCACAAACCGAGAGACGCCGTCACCGTCGCGTGGTCCCGGATGCGTACGTCCTCTCGTCGTGCCGTCTCGGTGTCAAACACGCGGGCGGTGAGCAAGCGGTCGGCGTTTTGGCCCAACCGTACCTTCCCTTCGTGGCGAACACCCAACACGCCTGGGCGATCGATGCGACCCAACGTGTACTTGAGGGCCGTCGTCTGCCCCCCCTCGAAAGTCGCCGCGTATTCCTCGATGATTTCGCGCCCGAGTAATGGGACGTTTTCCAGGTTCCAGTCGCGATAGAAGTAAGCCGGACGCGCCTTGTCGAAACTCTTGAAACTGTCGTCGATGGTGCTGAGACCTGCGGAGAGCCCGAATCTCCCGATACCTACGGGCAGATTCTTGACTCCCAATCGAAACTGGCCCGCATCGCCAATATCGTCGGCTGCATCGGCACCGGAGAACATGTTGCGATCGTGTTCGCTGATGTTCCATTCGGCGTCCAGCGTGAGGTGGTCGCCGCGTTCCCTCTGCAGCCGTGCGGTGACCAGGCTCACAGACTCCGGCAGCGGTAATAATTTGCCCACCACGTAGTTGCCTTGGCCCGTTCCCACGAACTGGTAGTAACGCGTTCCGCGATTTGAAATCCCTCCCAACTCGTAGTCACCGGACCCGACGCCAACCTCGACGAATGACACGTTGAAGTCACCGAGCGAATCGGCAAACTCGTAGTACTCGGGAATGCCGGCGACGGAATCAGCGGGGACGAGAAAATATCCCCCCCGTCCGGGCTCGGTCGGCGTCACGCCTGAGGTGACCGCATTTGTGGGGTCGTCACCGGCGTTACGGAGGATCTCCAGCTCCTCTTCGGAAAAAGTCTGGTTTTTGGGGCGGTCTTTGTTGTCTTGCTCACGCGCATACAGAAAGTGGAGGTCGAATCCACCGGGAATGGCGCGCGACTCGGCGGCCGAAAACAACGTGGTGCGATCGTAGCGCTGCTGGGTGGCCTCGAAGTCAACGGCGACCTCTGAGTCGCTGGTCATTAACGTCCTCGGTGTAAACGTCACCGTCCCTTGATCGTAGTCGATCGTGTAGTCGCGGTTTTGGCCTCGGTCCAGCTTGCGCCCGTCCAGGTAGACTCGCTCGGTGCCGGCGATAATCACCTCGCCGGTGTTTCTCGACGCCGATAGCAGCTCATACGGACCCTGTAAGCCGGTGGTGCCGCGGAACTGAATCGTCCTGAACTCGCCCTTGGCCTCAGCGCCAGCGATCGCGATCTTCCCCTGGTTGATCCAGGCCTCTCCAGAGATTCCTTTGAGCTGACGCGTCAGGGGCGAAAACGTCGACACCGAGTTCTCGAACGTAAAGTCACCCAACGCGGTTCGGGCGTTGGTGCCTTCGATTTCGACGTACACCTTGTCAAGGTACTCCAACTCTTCGGTGTTTCCCTCTGGTTGGACGGGCAAGTTGTTGTCCGAGAGCAACGCTTTCACTTTGATTGTCGGCGTGAGCTGTCCCTCCACGGAGACCTGGAGCGACTGGTCGAGCGATGTGCCGCGGTTATTGCCCACGGTAAAGCTGATCGACTTGGTGCCGCCGAATACTAAATTGCCCGTATTGAAACGTGCTTTCTCTACCGTCGGCGCGGCAAATACAGTGATGGTATCCCCGCTCCCGGGCACGGAAAATTCCGCCTCGCGGAGCGAATACACAGGGTTGAGTATGAAGGGTGCCTTGCGATACTGTACGACGATCACCGCCCCTTCGCGTACCGGCGCGTTGAGACGAATCGCGCCCAGCCGATAGTTGATTGCGTAGTCCTCGTTGGAGAGCAGGTTCGAATCGACAAACACCCGTTCACTGCCCGGAACGACGAAAGCCGAGCCGAGGTCGAGCTTGCCGCCGGTTACGGCACCACGGAGTGTGTCGACCGCCGCACTCCACACTTCGTAGTCGTACGTCGCCTGCCCGCGCGAGAGCGAATACCCAAGCGACAGTGATGCGGTAACAACAATAGCTGTCAGCAGCGTCTTCAAAACACGAGCGTCGATGCTACATCACCTTGAACACGTAGAGAACCCGATTCATGGCGTCAGTGACGAATAGCCTTCCGTCGCGGTGAATCTCGACATCGGTTGGTTGAAACTGATCCGCATCGAGCGGCATCAATTCGCTCACCAACCGGCCTTCGGCGTCGAATACGAATACCCGTCCCGCGGTCGGATCCGCCACATAGAGCACACCCTCGCCGTCGACTACGGCGCGCCGGGGACTTCGAAGCGGGCTTGGATCTTCCCCTGTGGGAACGATGCTCAGCGGCTCACCCGCATCGGAATAAAACTGGATGCGCCGATTGCCGGTGTCGGCAACGACGATCTCGCCGTCCGCGGTAAACGACACACCCAACGGCGTGTCGAGCTGGCCAGCGTACGAGCCGTAGTTACCGAACAAAATGTCGAGTCTCAGAAAACTATCAATCAACAGTACCTGGTGGTTCTCAATGTCCGTAATCGCGATCCTTCCTTGTGCGTCGACGCCCAGACCGTACGGGGACACACGCCTCGTCCCCTCAAGTTGGTCGAAGTTGAGTAGTACACCACGAAAGGTTCCGTCTTTGTCGAAACGGACCAATGCGCGTTGTCGTTCGTCTATGGCGTAAGAGAAAAACCCGTAGAGGGCGATGTCGGTGGGATAGAAACCGGGGCTGCCAAACGGCTGATCGAATTCTTGCGCGCGCGTCCCCGTGACGTTGAACTTCACCAAACGGCCCGGTGAACCGTCCGCTACAATCACGTTGCCGTCGAAATCGACCGCCACGCCCAGGGGTTCGCCGAGCGTGATTCCCTCGATGTCGGCGAAGACGGCAACTGGCGCGACTCGCTCCAACTTTTCACCGGCGACGGCACGACCCACTCCCCCGGCTGGCACTCCCAACACCGCGGCGGCCAACAGCAACGTCGTTATTCGCATGTTAAAAGTCATGGACGCGCCGACCGATCTGTTTACGCTCGACTGGCCACGTCGTTCCAGAAAGATCAGAACGAACGAACCAGCGAAACACCAGCGGAAAGCTCCCCGCCCTTGGCCAGGGGAGAGCCGGAAAAATCTACCCGGTAACGGCTGCTCTCTGCACCCTCTCCATCACCGTTCCGGCTCGATTTGACCGCCTGAAAGGCAAAAATCGAGGCCACTACGCGGTTCGCCACGGCCAGGGCCAAAATGTACCCCGAACGGCGGTACGAGAGCTTGCTTGCCGATCGCATCTCACGATAATCCACCCTCACCTCCCAAGAGTACCACGCCCATTCCTGGAAATCGGAAACCCTGTTATCGACATAGTACCTCTCCATCGCGTCGTAACCCACGTCCGGCCACAGGTCGATGCGGTGTTCTTTCTTGAAGTCGGCCTCGTAGTCGTCAGACGAGTTGAACTGACCGATTGTGCTGTAAAACTCGTCGGAATGACCGGTGCCGCTGACACCGGAGAACTCAGTCGCAAAGTTTTGATAGCCCTCCTCTCGTTGATTGCCCTGAACCCTGAAAACAATAAACGTCGCCCAAATTGCCGCGTCGACGACGAAGAACGCCTTGGCGCGTCCCTTGTTGCCCGCGTACCAATCGCCCAAACCTGGGAGTAATAACGAGTACAAAACCGCGCGCCGCATTGACAGCTCACCCGTCGACTCGGTTTCCGAGCCGCCAAACATGACAGCCGAGTTGTGGGCCGTCGCTTGGGTGAGCTGCGTCTGAGGCGCGTGGCGCAAGCTAAAAGCGGGGCGGTTAGCCACCCCACCGCCGTCGTCCCCGGCGGGATCCGTCGCCAGCCCCGGTGAGGTGAACACGGCGATCATCACCATCGCCAATAGACTCGCCGTCCCTCTCATTTGAACCGGTACTCCAATGCGATTTCTGCACCGCGGATTCCCAGAGGCCGTGTTTCGAGCCTGAACCGGTTACGCGATACGTCTTTTGCTTCATCCGAACTCCCGGATGACCGGGCGAGAAAAACCGTCTCGATGATCGAAAATACGCGCACTCCCAAGCTGATGTAGATGAATTGGTTCGCCGTGTCGAGCTGGTCGTTACTCTCCTTACGCATATCCCGGTACGTGGTGCGAAGCGGTGTATCCCTCATCCAAGGATCGTCCTGCTCGGGGTCGAAGTCCCTCCATCCGGAGATATACCAGTCGTACTTGCCGATGTTTTCGTAGTAGTGCTGTTTGTCCTCCTCCTTGGACACGTACGGGAGGTAACCCGGCCAGTCTTCGGTGCCCGATTTGTCACGGCCGATTTGCTCCAGTTGTTCGATCGTAGCATCCGTTGTGTTAAACGGATCGTATATATCCGGGTGGTGGTTCAACCATTTCTGAAGAATCCAGTGCTCGTCGGCATAACTCTCGTAGGCTTCCCGCGCATCCAATCCTTCGTCGCGGTAGTAAAAATACCCCGCCCAGGCGGCGATTTCCAAGGTTATCAGCGCCGCCCCCCGCCATTTGTAGCCCAGATACATCTCCCCAGTTCCCGGCATGAGTGCCGAGAATAAAACGGGTAGATACGACACGCCCCCGTTGGGTTCCGACGCGTCGTCTCCCGCCAAACCCAAGAAAGCCGGACGCATCAGCACCTCGGGGCCATCCGCAGACAGCTCGGCCGAGACCGTTTTGGCCGTCAGCGCTTCGCTGGTCGCGTAAGCTTCCAGTGCCGAAGGTACCAGATCCTCGAGGTCGAAGCGGCTTTCCGGTTGATAGGCGGCAGGAACCCCCGACTGGGCACTCGTACCCG
>CBDVBX010000076.1:0-14428 GCA_965372335.1 uncultured bacterium
CTGTAAAGGAGATATAGGACTCACCCCTCCTCTATTCCTGCCCCTCCCGCCGCTGTGCGCCCCAAAACCTCGAAATCCGACTCGGCGGTACAGACCGCGGCGCAAGCGATTAGGCGGAGGAGGGTGAGAGAGAGTTAGACCTGGGCGATGGATTTGAGGTGGCCGAGGTCGAGGACGGTGAGGCGGCGGTGTTCCAGCTTGATGACTCGCGACGTCGTCAAATCTTTGAGCTGGCGGCTGACCGTCTCCGGCGAGAGGCCCAGGAACGCGCCCATCTCCTGGCGGCTGATCGGCAGGTTGAACGGCCGGCGTTGGCCCGGCTCGACCTGCTTTTCCATGAAGAGCAGCAGGCACGAGGCCACGCGCGGAAGCGCTTTCTTCGTGCCCACGCGCGCCAATTGCGTTTGCAACGCGGCGTTCTCCAAGTTCAACGTCTCGATCAGCGCGACCAACAGAGTGGGGTTACGGCGGATAAAATCCAGGAAAGCGCCCCTCTCGCTTTTGAGCACCAGCGAGCGGGCCAACGCCGCCGCAGAGCTGGCGTAGAAGCTGTGCGTGAGCGCTTCCGCGCCCGCTACGTCGCCAGGGCCGAGGATGTTGACTATTTGGACGCGGTCGCCGGATGGGTTTTTGTAGGTCTTGACGAGGCCCGCGCCGACGATGAAGACGTTTCGTGCTGCTTCGCCTTCGCGGAACAGTAGCCTTTTTTTGCCGACGACGGTGGGTGTAACGATTTCCCTCGCGGCCTTCCACTCGTGCTCCGGTAGGGCGGTGAAGATCCCCTTCGCGAACACGTCACGGTCGGGCCAGGGTCGTTTGCCGTTCATTGAACACTCCCCCCAATATGCCGAATATAGCAGGAACGGCCACAGCTTACAAGGGGGGTAAGCCGATAAATTTCGGTAAATTTTCGTAATTCGTTGTGTGTCAGTTGGTTGCGCTGCTTTGGTCCAAGTCGGTGAGGATCGAGAAGAAACCCTCCACTATCGTCCGGGTCCCCGCGCCTCTGTCGCTGTTCACCGTCTCCATTTCCAGCTCGACGTGCGAAAACATTCCGGCGACGACCTTGGTGTCGCTGTATCCCAAGTGGAATGTACCGGCGATGACGGCGACCGACTCCACGCCGTTGTCGCCGTCAGGCGTGTCGCGGAAGTAGAACCAAGCGCCGTCGGGGTCGGCGAGCGCCTCGGCGAGGTTGCCGGTGAGATTCAGCGCGCGCGCGCTCGAGCGGTGGGGAAACACCATTTGGAACTCGTAGACCGTTCCGTCGTCGCCCGTCATGCGCGCGGTGACGTCGTAGCGGCCGAACGAGTTGAACACCGTCCTGACGCTGTCGTCGTGGATGCAAATGTCCACCTGATCGCCGGCTTCCGCTAGGCCCGCCTGGCCCGCGAGGCGGGCGCCAAATCCAGATTCGCCCGGGCAGGGGCCGCTCGCCACACTGTCCACGGGCGATTTCTCACTGCAGGCGGTCCATAACGCGATGGTCAAAAGACAGACGATCAGTAGCGGAAGCCCCCCGGTGCGTATCATTGTTCGCGTCCTTTTCGTTAGAGTCGGTGAGGTATATGAAGTATTATAATCGGGACATGAAACGTCAAGTTTCCAGAACAAATAAACGGGCATTTCGGCGCACGGACGCGTTTACGGCCGCTATTGTGCTGGGCTTATTCATCACGTTGCCAGCGGCCTGCACCGCCCAGGACGAGGACACCAAGGCAGATAAAATGAAAGAAAAACGACTGAAGATGGTCGAAACCCAGATCCGGGGACGGGGCGTGAAGGATCCCCGTGTGTTGCGGGCGATGGAAACCGTGCCTCGCCACCGGTTCATACCGCGGGGTTCGGTCAATCAGGCGTACGACGATCATCCGCTGTTCATCGGTTACGGCCAAACGATCTCGCAGCCGTACATCGTCGCGCTCATGACCGAGGTCCTCGAACTCGAGCCGACCGACCGGGTGTTGGAGATCGGGACCGGCTCCGGTTATCAGGCGGCGGTGCTGGCAGAGCTGGTGGACAGCGTCTACACCATCGAGATCGTGGAAGAGCTGGGGCTGGAGGCAACCGAGCGCTTGAAAACGCTTGGCTACGACAACGTGGATGTCCGAATCGGCGACGGATACAGAGGCTGGCCGGAGCAGGCGCCGTTCGACGCCGTGATCGTCACCGCCGCGCCCGAGACCGTCCCGCAGGCGCTCATCGACCAACTCGCCGACGGCGGCCGAATGGTGTTACCAGTCGGCGTGGGAATCCAGGAACTTCTGCTGATCCAAAAGAAGGACGGGAAAGTCGTCGAACGGCACATTATCAGCGTCCGTTTTGTCCCCATGGTACACGGCGACGACGAGAACTGACCGACCGCAATAGCCTACGCCGCCGCGTCCGATTGTCCCACCGACGCGCGCACCGTGGTGTGTATACCACCGCGGACGTAAAAATCCCCCTCTACTTCCATAAAACGCGGCCGGCAGCCCGCCTGTAGATCGTCGAGGATTTTGTTGACGACCGCCTCGTGAAATGCGCCTTCGTCTCGGTACGACCACAGGTACAACTTGAACGACTTGAGTTCGATACAACGTGCGTCGGGCACGTAGCGAACACGGATGGTGGCGAAATCGGGTTGGCCCGTCCTGGGACACAGGCACGTGAACTCGGGGCACTCGAACTCGATGAGATAGTCCCGGTCGGGCTGCGGATTGGGAAAGGTCTCCAAATCTGCGGAAGATTTCGTCGTCATCTGATCCTCGCTGCTGGGTGTGGGCCCACCGGCGGTCACGCCTTAAGGCGGTCGCGCCTTCTGGGCTACATCCTACAGGCCGTCACTGCCAAAAACAAGGGTCAAGACGAGTTCCTGCGTGTTCACCGCGCTTGTACCTCGATCTCGCCAATGCGTACGCCGTGATAGACGTCGTCGTCATAGAAGAAATCGTGGAGTGGTTTGTTCGGCGACGTCGACCGCTTCAGCAGTTTCGCGCGCACGATGTATCGCCCATTGGCCAGGTCCTTCGGGATTCGGATGGTCGCCATGTCGAGCACGTGGTAGTCGCGCGGCCACAAATCTGGGTCAAGAAAACCGTCGGCAATCCTGTGATCCTGCCGGAAACGATAGCGTTCGCCTCGCAACCGTTCTGTGATCTTTCGGACGATCTTCGGAGACGGCCATCCACCAAACGGGAGGTCTAACTCTGCGCGGTCGAATCGTACGGCGACGATGTACTTGTCCGGCGGCAGTTCACGATCCAACGACCAGAATAGTGAGACCTCTATTTCCTGTCCCGGCTCGACGGTGACGAGCGAATGTGGTATTGCCGACACGCTACGCTTGCCACGCCCTCCAGGGCCAGCGCGACGGATCTCGGCCGCATCGCACCGCGCCAACCCCGCGGTCTCTCCCACGGGCGTTGCGCCCACGGGCAGCGTGGTCCGCAATAACGGATTGAAAATCGCTTCGACGTGCCGTGGCATCTTGCCGGTCCATCGAAATACGCGAAAGCCGCCGTCGCTTCCACCATCTTCGGCTTCGAACAACCCTTCCAACAGCTGGAACCGCCTCACAATCAGAGGGGCGGTGACTCCGCTCACCGTCCAGTAATCGGATAGTTCGTTCGCTCCGAGTTTCTCGTTTACCACCACGTGCGTCACCTGGAGGTTGGCGGACAGGTTGGCTTTGTCGGACGCGGAAGTGAATGGACTGAGAATGTCCCGGGCGGCGATGGTGCGTTCTCGCGACAACAGGTCGTTGGGTGGGGCGTGCTGGTCGAAAGTACAAACGACGTAGTGCGGTGTAAAAGCACTAATCGAATAAGATGTCACCGGATCGCTGGCGATGACCGCGCGTTCGGGAAGCTGGTTGAGAAAGTCCAGGCCCTTTTGCCAGCCCAGGTGACTCTTCTCGCGTTCGGCCCGAAGCGTCTGGGGCGAAAACGCGTTGTCACCGAACACTGGCCCCAGTCCGCCGACAACGGCAACCAGGACCGCGGCCAACGCAATCCCCCGCAGCGGTCCCCACGACTCGCCCAGCGGCGCCGGCCGCCAACCGGTGAGCACGAAGTACGCGGCCAATATGTAAAACGGACAGATGATGCCCAGGCGAAAGACCAGGTACGTAATCGCCTGGAATACCACCGGCATGAACAGGGGATTGAATTGGATCACGATCAGCGTGAGAAAGGAGGCGATGAGATACCCGAGAGCGGGATTGCTCCGGCGCCTACTCCACAGGGGAACGATCGCCAACAGCGAAGCCGCGCCCAAAAACCCCATGCTCTGCCAAGCCACAATGGGCTCGGCCACGAACAACCGGTCGGTGATGAACACCGAACCCTGTATCTCCCTGTGAAGATCGCTGGCTCTATACGCGGTCAGATACCGAAACGCCGCATAGGGGAGCATCCCCATGAACGTCGCCGCGCCTATTATCATCGACCGGCCGAGGTGGCTGCGTAGGGAGCCCGTGTCGAAGCACGTTTTCCACACCAGCATCGTCAAAACAGCGAATCCAACCATAACCGTGTACTGTATGTGCACCGCCGCCGCGGCAAACGCGTACGCTGCACACAGCACCAGCTGCCGCGGACGAGGGCGCACCAGCACGGGCAGGGCTGCGCTCAGGAACAACAAGAGATACCCTAGACCGATCCGGTTGGGGTAAAAGAACGAACGAATGAGGTCCGAACGTAGCCCCCCGTCGAAGCCGATCACGAACAACACGCCGGCCAAGGCCGCCACCGCCCGGTTGCCAAAGAACCGCCAGGTAACGGTGTAGACGGCCAACAAAACCAGAGCCAGCAGCGCGGCACCCAGGGCGCGGAACAGCACGAGCGCGTCGATGCCGAGATAAAACTTGTAGTAGCCGTACACCGAATGGAGGAGTCCCTTGCGCAGATCGGCGCCGTCCGGTCCTGGGTCGAGGTAAAAGGCCGTGGTGGGAAACGGGTCGCCGGTTTCGGCGACCTCGTTGGTGTAGGCGACATAGTCGAGTGTGTCCTTGCCGTAGTCCACGGGGGGGCCGGCAACGAGCACGAGCAGGGCCATCGCGGCGACGAACACGGCGTAAGCTCCAACGGTCCAGCCTGCACTGACACCACCAATTGGGGCGGGAACACCGGGGGATACCGCTCCTGGGCGTCGCGCAGCGGCGGCCGCCGCCAGAGCGACGATCACCGCCGGGAGGATGCGCCCAAAAACCGAAAGCCCAACGCCGGTCAGCGCCCACACGAACGCACACAGCAACAAAATCGCCAGGCCGTCGAACGCCCACACCGTGATCCTCTCCAGAACGTCGCGCTGGCCCCGATTCAAAAGGCGGTCGAGGGCGACGCCCGGAATGAAAACAGTGTAGAGAATCACGAAGGGGACACCGGCGATAGCGGCCAGCGTTGAGTGGGAGCGCCAGGGTAGCGCGTAGTAAATCGACGTGAGTACGAGTAAACCGACGTACCACACAATGCGTCGGTCCAGATTCATCGAGTCGGTTTCCCTTCGTTGCCGGTCGCTTCGCGTCGTTCCCAGTCGTACCCCCGGCCGCTGTCCGGTCTAAAGGGCACAACAGAGCCGTCAAAAGCCGCTAACGTTTTGTCTTTATAACAGATGTTAGGCCGTGGTAAAATAGAAATCCCTCTGGTCGAGTGGTAGTCCGAGGCGTCGTACCCATGGGGTGTATTAAGGTCCCGCATGAAAGTATGTATCATTTCTCTCAACGTTGTCCCCTACTTTCATAACTCATCGGGCGGTCAATTCGGAGGGGCCGAAGTGCAGGCTGCGGTCCTGGCAAAGGCATTCTCCTCTGCCGGCGCGGATGTGAGTCTCGTGGTCGCCGGCCTCGAAGAGGGGAGAAGCCTGCCGTTTCCGTCGCACAACGCGTTCTATGTTCGAGACGGGTTGCCGGTGTTGCGTTTTTTGCACCCGCGTACAACGGGCCTGCTCGACGCACTCGATCGCGCGGACGCAGACCTCTACTTTCAACACTGCGCGGGCTGGGTGACGGGCATGGCGGCGTGGTTTTGCAAGCGACGCGCCAAGCCGTTCGTTTACTTTGCCGGTAGCGACACCGACTTTTCTTACCGCGAAGTCATCATCGAAAATCTGCGGGACAAACTACTCTACTTTTGGGGTGTCAAGAATGCCGCTGGAATCGTCGTGCAAAACGACAACCAGGCGAACCTGTGCCGTGCGCGACTCGATAGGGAGCCCAAAGTAATTCCCACCGCGGTCGAGCTGGACGAGGCCGGCGAGACCGGCAAGGACGGATCCATAGTATGGGTGGGTGCGTTGAGAGCGGTCAAACGACCGGAGCTGTTTCTCGAGTTGGCGCGTCGAATGCCACAGAGGCACTTTGTGTTGATTGGCGGGACTCTGTCCACCGAACCATCATTTGGAAAGGAAATCCTCGACGAAGCCGAGCGGCTGCCAAATGTGACGGCGACCGGACGCATACCGACGAGTGCCGTAGCCGAGTATCTGGGCAATGCCGTTCTGCTGGTGAACACGTCGCGTTTCGAGGGGTTTCCAAATGCCTTTTTGGAGGCGTGGGCTAGATATACGCCGGTTCTCTCGTTCGTCGATGTTGACGGGTTGATTGCGGGAGAACGAGTCGGCTTCGTGTGCGATGATCTCGAGGACGTGGCCGTCCGGACGGCGAGCATAGCGGAAGATGAAAACACGCGGTGGGAGATGGGGCAGAGGGCACGTCGATTGATAGAGGCGAGATTCGCGGCGCCGGTGGCGGCGCGCGCCCACATGGATCACTTCGAGTCTTTAACCCGCGGACAGCGATGATCTCGACGACATCACAACCACACAGCGTCTTGGTGTTGGACAACGAACTGGGGATGGGCGGGTCGGAGAAGTTGCTATACGATTTTGTCACCCGGTTCGACCGCGACCGATTCGGCCTCGGTATCTGTTGCCTCAAAAACGGCGGATATTGGAAACACCGAATGGTTGACCTCGGCATTCCCTTCTACGAAAGGATCCTGCGGGGCAGGTTCGACTTGTTGGCTTTCCGCCGGCTTGCGCGCATTTTGCGCGAACAAAAGGTAGAATTGATCGACACCTACTCGCACCCCAACACGGTCATTCTGTCCTACCTCGCCAAGACGTTTGGCCTGATCGATAGATTCGTGGTGGCGTTTCACGCCATGGGAAACCCCGAGGGTGGCCGGCTGGTGCCCGCCTACCTGAAGCCATTTCTGGGCGAAGCCGACGCCTTGATCGCGTTGTCGCCCACGCACCGGCGGTACCTGGTAGAAGCGGAGGGACTGCAGAACGGGCAGATCGAGGTAATTTACAACGGCGTGGACACCGGGCAGTTCCGGCCGCCGGCCGGCGACGAGATACAACGCCTGCGCGCCGAGTTCGGGTTCGAACCGACGGACATCGTTGTAACCGCCGTCGCGGCTCTAAAACCCGCAAAGAGAATCGATCTGCTGCTAGAATCGGCGGCCGGCGTTGTCAAATCGGGACTACGAACGCGTGTACTATTGGTCGGCGATGGTCCCGACCGCGGCCGGCTCGATTCGCTGGCGCGCCGCTTGGAGATGGGTGACAGCGTCACGTTTGCGGGTGTCCGAGACGACGTTGCAGATATCCTGCGCATGAGCGACATGTTGGTGCTGTCGTCTCGAATGGGAACAGAGACGTTTCCCACGGTGGTGTTGGAGGCGATGGCGACGGGGTTGCCCGTCGTTACGACGGATGTCGGGAGTGTGCGTGACATGGTCGAAGATGGCCACAGCGCGATTGTCGTGCCCCCGGATGATCGCGAAGCGTTGTTGACGGCGATCGAGGCCCTGGTGAACGATGCGGCGATGGCCGTGGCATTTGGCGAGCGCGGCCGCCAGATCGTCCTCGATCGGTTCGACGTCGACACGATGTGCGAAAACCGCCAGCGGCTGTTCGAACGATTGCTGGCCGGCGACGTACTTTAACGGCCGGACCAACGACGCGCATTGGAAGGACAAACGGCGTGAACATTTTTAAATTCGTGTTTGAATCGAGAGGATTGTCCAATCTTGCGCGCCGCAGCGGGCAGGTCGTAAGACGCTTCGGCAGTGGGCCGCGGAAGATGGGCAAGCGCTTCGATCGTATTATGGACGTCCTCGACGAATTCGATGTCCGCCCCACGTTTCCGATAACGGCGCTTCCCATGAGCCGCAATCCGTCGTTCGCACACCGGCTGCTCGAACGGGGCGCAGAACTGGCGGTGCACGCTTGGACGCACACCGATCTGACGTCATTGGATCTCGCCTCACAGAGCGAACACATGGGCCGCGCGATCCAATTGTTCCGCGAGCACGCCGTTCCCTACACCGGTTTTCGCGCACCGTATCTCCACTGGAACGACGACACAATGCGGGTGGTCGAGGACTACAAGTTCCGCTACAGCAGCAACCGGACAGTGTTCTGGAACGTGATCGACGAGGATTCGCTCCAAGCCCGGCAAAGAGAGGGACTGGAGCGCGGACGGGCGTTTTACCGGCCCGTCGGTGTCGACCGGATGATCGTGTTGCCGTATCGGCTTCGCGGTTTTGTGGAAATTCCGGTATCGTTGCCCGACGACGAGATACTCCTCGATCGAATGTATATAAATGATGCGGACTACCTGGGGGAGGTGTGGAGCCGGATACTGGAGGAGTCTTACCGGCGGGGTGAACTGTTCACGCTTCAGTTGCACCCGGAAAGAATCGATTTTTTTGCGGATGCATTGCGCGGGTTGCTGGGCGTCGCCCGCAGCAAGAAACCGGGCATTTGGGTCGCCACGCTCGGCCAGATCGCCGAGTGGTGGGTCGACAAAACGGCCAACCGCATCGACCTGGTGCGAGACGGCGGCAAGTTTCGCGCGGACATCAAAGCCTGTCCGGGTGCGACCGTGTATTGGCGCGAGAAGAGTTCCGAACGCCTCGTCGAACCGGGGACCATCGCCGTGGACGCGGGCCAGGGGGGCGAACGGCCGTGCGCGGGGCTTTCGCCGGGGTCGGACCGGAGGTTGATCCAGAGACTGACCGAGATGGGCTACGTCGTCGAGGTGGGTGACGAGAACGAAGGCTACGCCGTTCACCTCGGCCGTCGGGAAGACGACGACCTGGAAACGGTCCTCGACTGCGTCGCCCGCCTTCGCGCGTGCCCGGGACCGCTATTGCGTTTCGGCGTCTGGCCGCATGGAAATCGCAGCGCGCTGGCGGTGACGGGAGACATCGACGCCCTGACCATTTGGGATTTTGTCCACCGATTAAGAGGCGCTTAGGTCGCGGGTATGGCAGTTATTCGGATGTCGATCGATGAAACGAATTACCATTATTTCTGAAAATTTCGCCGAGCCCTGGGACGAGGGGATCAAAAAGTTTGCCTGGTCGGTCGGGTGCGCCCTTGGTCGGGAGCACGAGGTGCAGTTATTGAACGTCGATCGGGACGGCCCCTCCGGAGGACGTGGTGAAGCCGGTAGGGGTGACGGTGTTCCGCTGCGGGTTCCCGGCACGCGGACATTTGTGAGCAGCGCACTCCGGGGCAAAATCAGATCTTTTTCGCCCGACGTCGTTTTGTACGTTCCGTCTCCGTCATCGACACTTGGGAGCTTCATTCGCGCGAACTCGCTGCGGCATCACGCACCGCGGGCGATACACGGGATGGTGGCGCTGATACCCCGCCGTCACGGCCGGGCCGTGCGGCCGATCCTGCGACGAACCGCCCCGGACGTCGTGTTCGTGCCGTCTTATCGATCCTTACTCTATCTTCATCGAGTTTCGTTGCGAGCGGACATCACACCGGTGGGCGTCGACACGGCGGTGTTTCGGCCGCCCTCGTCGGAAGAACGAGACTCGTTGCGAAAAAAGTACGACTTGCGCCAAAACGCGTATGTTTACCTGCACGTCGGTCACCTCAGCGAAAAACGGAACCTCACCAGTCTGATTCAATTGAAGCAATCGTCGGAGGTCGAAGTGATCGTGGTTGGCAGCACCAGCACGCCGGAGGACGAATCGCTGCGACGCAGATTGGAGTCGGCCGGTGTACGAGTGGTCCGCCGACGGGTTCCGATCGAAGAATACTACCGGTTGTGCGACTGCTACGTATTTCCCGTGGAAGACTACGAGGGGTGCGTCGAAATACCGCTCAGTGTGTTCGAAGCGCTGGCATCGGGACGGCCCGTGTTGAGCAAGCCGTTCGGGGGCTTGCGGGATTTTCTGCAACCGGGCGGTGACCTGGCGTACTTCGAGTCGGACGAAGAACTATTGGCCGCCGCGGCCGGCCTTCGCGCCGGCGGAGCCGCGCCCGTCCGTTCGATGGAGGAGTTCTCCTGGGATAAAGTAGCCGCCCGAATTCTGAAATCGCTTAACCAATGAGTTTCAAATGAGCCTCACACCGCTTGCCATTGCCGCCAGGATCGTCGCCGCCTCCGCAGAGACAGACCTCTCCGCGATGAGTCCCGGCGAAATCGAAAGCGCCGCCAAAGCATTGCTCGAGCAAAAGGTCTCGCTAATGGGGCTGCGAGAGCGGTACGGGGCGGTCGTCGATTCGTCCCCGCTGGCCGGGTACATCGAAAGAGACCGGGCGGAGTACCAGAGGCAGCGCGGTGAGTTCGAGAGAATAAGAAACGCGTTTGGGGAAGACGGTGTGGCGACGATGCTGTTCAAGTCGTCGGGTTTGTATCCGTCGTTTCACTACTTGAGCAGCAATCTCGACGTGATAGTGCCCGACGGGAGATCGGACCAGGCGAGGAAGCGGCTGGTCGACCTCGGTTATGTCGAGTTGCTGAACGTGGAGGAACCCAAGAAGTTTCTGTTTCGCCGGTTTCCCGGAGACGGCACCAGCTTCGCTTTTCATCTGCACGAAGTGGTTGGCTGGGGTGTACCATTCGTCGATACCGATTCGCTTTGGAATAACGCGCGGCCGGCCGACGATGATCCCGATATCGTCATACCGGGCCCAGAAGAAGCGTTATTGGTGACGCTGGCGCATTGGTTCTACGAAGACAAGCAGCTGTCCCTGGGGAATCTATTGGCAACGGAATGCGCCCTCGGCAGGCTCCACCTGCCGCTCTCAGAAGTTGGCGGGGCCGCTGCGCGTTTTGGATGGGAGGAGGGGTATTGGGCGGCGTTGGAAGTGGCGGACATTGCGTGGAGGGATTTGTACGGCACGCAGCTTCTCGGGAGAGGTCGGCGCGAAGAGGTGGATGAGGGGCTCTCTCGATATCGATCGGTTGCCCACAGGTTATTACCCAAGGTCAGATACGGCGGACACGAGCCCGCGCGCATGTCGTTTTTCGAGAACAAGGTTATCTATTACCGGAAAATCCTTCGCGATCCGTCGCGGTCGTTGTGGCGCAGAACGAGGGATGTGGTGGCCACGCTGTTGTGGGCGGTGCGGTGGAAACTGCACGTTCGCAGCCAGCGTCCACTTTTGGTGTCTATCAGCGGTTGCGACGGTTCCGGGAAGACGCTTCAGGCGGAACGTCTGGAGAGGGTGATGCAAACGTGCGACTTGCGAGTCAGGGTATTGTGGGCACGCGGCGCGTCCTCGCGGTTCATGGGAGCGTTTATCAGCTTGGGTAAGAGATTCTGGGGCGACGACCGCAGCAATGACGCGCCGGAAACCAGCGAAGAACAAAAAATGGAGTCGCGCCGCCGGTCGCTGCAAAATCCGTTGTTGCGGTTTGGCTTTAGCGTGTTATACGCACTCGACATCGGCTGGGTATACTGCGTCAAGACACGGTGGTGGCTGTGGACCGGAAACGTGGTCATAGCGGATCGGTACGTGTACGATGGGCTGGTCGACTTTGCGCTGCTCTCCGGCCGACCGATCGACCGCCTCCCGTTGTTTCTTCGCTGGGTGCGGCGTTTATCGCCCAAGCCGGCGGTAAGAGCCATACTCGACGTCGATCCGCAGGAAGCGCTGCGGCGAAAGCCGGAGGAGGGGGGGACGGCACACCTGATCGAAGCGCGGAAAGCGTTTCGGACGCTGGCGGATGGGGGAGGCTTCGAGATCTTTGACGCCGACTGGCCGCCGGAAGAAATCAACAGACGATTGGCGAGGATGAGTTTGGAGCGATTCTACGAGAGGTACGGCACAGTGGTCAATTGGCTCCTTTGGTCGAATCCCAGTCAGTTGAATCCCCGGTAGACCGGGAGCCCGGGCGTAATTCAATGAGAGTGCTGGTCTTCACCAATATGTATCCATTTCCAGCGATGCCGTTTTACGGGTCGTTCGTCAAAGACGAAGTCGACGCGGTACGCAAGGCCGGCGTCGACGTCGACGTGTACTTCGTAAACGGAAAAGCCAGTAAATCGAATTATATTGGGGCGCCGTTCGGTCTGATGCGCCGGCTCCGGGCGCGAAGCTACGACGTCATACACGTACACCATTCGTTTTGCGCGTTTTTCGCCACCCTACAGAAAAGCATTCCGGTCGTGTGGACGTTTCACGAGGGAGAAATCACCAGCGATGCGGACGTCGTCCGGGCAGACCGCCCGATCAAACGGTTGGCTTACTCCAAGGGTTTCAAACGGTCGATGGCCCGCCGCGTGGATGCCGTCGTCGTCGTATCGTCGCATCTTATTGAACCATTAGGGCTTACAGATGCCGCCACGATCCCGTGCGGGATCGACACCGGGGTATTTCGACCCATGGACAAGACGGAGGCGAAGGAGCGGCTGGGGCTGGACCCGGCGGGGAAGTACGTGTTGTTTCCATCGGCACCCGACCGCTTGGAGAAGCGGTTCGAGTTGGCCGAGGCAGGTGTGACGGCTTACAACCGGCGAAGCGGGTCGGCGTTACAACTGATCGGCCTCGACAACGTACCGCACGATGAGGTTCCACTTCGCATGAACGCGTGCGAATTGCTGTTGATGACATCGTCGTTCGAGGCCTCACCGGTTACGATACGCGAAGCGCTGGCGTGCAACGTGCCGGTGATCAGTACCGATGTCGGCGACGTAAAGGCGGTTATCGACGGCATCGACGGGTGTTATATCGTAGATTCCGACGCCGGAGACATCGCTGACAAGATCTACGAAGCGTTGAGTCGCACCACTCAGTTCGCCAGCCGCGATAATATGGCCGATTACTCGCTCGAGGTTACCTCGAAGAAACTGGTGGCGTTGTACGAACGTGTGATCGAACAAAAAAGGAGAGGTTGACGTGGCGGTCGACCGATCGGAAGACAACCGCGGCAGTGTTTGTATCGTCAGGCACAGCTTTTATCCTTTCGAACTGAACGTCAAGCGCGAGGCCGAAGCGCTTCTCGAAGACGGTTTCGACGTGCACGTGATCTGTTTGCGCAGCGAAAACGAAGCCGCGTACGAAGTCGTCGAGGGCGTCGAAGTTCACCGACTGCCGGTGAGACACCGGCGAGGACGAATCGGAAGGTACGTGTTCGAGTACAACGCGTTTTTCTTGTTGGCGTCGTTCAAACTCATGGCACTGGACCTCAAAAACCGCTTTCGCGTGATCCAGGTCAACACGATGCCCGATTATCTGGTGTTTACCACGCTGGTACCACGCCTGGCCGGCGCCCGGGTGCTGATCCATATGCACGAGCCGATGCCGGAGCTGTTCGAGACGATGTTCGACCGTTGGTACGGTGGTTTGTTTGTGGGGGCGATCAGATTGGCCGAAAAGCTCAGCCTAAAATACGCCAATCGTGTACTGACGGTCACGCGGGAGATGCGCGACAACTTCGGCTCGCGCGGAGCGGATGTCAACAAGATCACGGTGATCGTCAATGTTCCTGACGATCGGGTATTTGGGTTGGAGCGTTTTGCGCACCTTTCGGAAAATGTCGAGGCCATTCGCAAAAGCGAACGACGGAGCGGCAAGTTCCGGGTGCTTTGCCACGGTGCAATCGAGCGCCGATACGGCATCGACCTGGTTGTCCGAGCGGTTGCGCGACTCAAGGAGTCGATCCCAGGCGTCGAGTTCCGTTTCATGGGACAGGGCGATTACCTGCCCGAGGTTCAGAAACTGGCGGAAGAACTGGACGTGACGGACCACGTGACTTACCTGGGTTTCGTGCCGTTCGAGACCATGGTCGAAGAAATCCTCGCTGCCGACGTGACGGTGGTTCCGGTCCAAAAAAATCGGTATTCGGTATTGGTGCATACGAACAAGATGTACGAGTACGTCGCGCTTCACAAACCGGTTGTGGCGTCTCGCTTGGATTCGGTCGCGGCGTATTTTCCGGAGGACTCTCTGGTATTCTTCGAACCGGGGAACGACGAAGACCTGGCCGACAAATTGAGATATGTATTCGCACACCCGGAAGAGATGGCTGCACGCGTCGCACTCGCCACGGAAATCTACGAAACGTACCGATGGGATCGCGAGAAGAAGAAGTACCTCGGCGTGTACCACTCTCTCCTCTCTTTATAACAATCGTCGCCGACCCGACGGGCACACCATACGCTCATTTGCTCGGGCCAGCCGAAGCCGCGCC
>CBDVBX010000077.1:0-14417 GCA_965372335.1 uncultured bacterium
CGGTAGAGGTATATACCCGAGCTGGCGTAGTTTCCGGCGGTGTCTTTGCCGTCCCACGGAACATCGGTGAATCCGGCGGGCAGGACACCGTCGACCAGCGTGACGACCAGTTTGCCATCCGGCGTGAAGATCGACAGGTTGACCGCACTCTTTTGGGCCAGTGTAAACGCGATGGTCGTAGCCGGGTTGAACGGGTTGGGGTAATTCTGGTGGAGTTCGGTCGCCGCCGAGGGGATGGTCGTCTCCACAGTCTGCGAGACCAGTTCAGCTCCGTCGGGCAGCACCGCCACCAGGGTATATCCGTAGGTTTCACCGCTCACCACGTCGTCGTCCGTGAAAGAGCGCGTGGTGGGCGGCAGCAGTGCCGACGACGGGAGTACGACGCGCACGCCACCGGCTTTCGATCGGTGTATCTTGAACCCGTCGATCGGTTCGTCGGCGAAAATGTCCCAACTCAGGACGGCCGCTGCGTGACTGGCGCGGACGCCGATTTGGGTGATCAACACGGGAACCGGCAATCCAGTCAGGGACACCCAATGGACCTGCCCCTCTCTGCCTTCGATGCCGGTGCGAAAAAGCGTACTGTCAGAATCGTGGTAACCGCATCCGATTTGTGCCCACGACTCCCGCGCGCAATCGTCATTGACCCACACCACTTGTCCGGCCGGAACGATCGGAACGATGATCGGCGGCGACTGGCACGAGTCGACGACGACGTTGGTGGCCGGTCCGTACACCGGCGTTTCCCGGCCGGCGACACCGGTGGTCAGATCGCTATCCAAGTCATACCACAAGCCCTCGTACGTCAGCCTGGCCGCAGCGGCGTTCTGTGTCAAATCGAACGGGTTACCCCCGGGGACTCCGCCCCCGACGACGGCTATACGGAACTCCAACGATTCGCCGGGCGCGAGCTGGTCGAATGGGCCGACGCTCACCAAAAAACTCACGTCGCCGCCGGCCGCCCCGGCCTCGATTAAGCCGCTGGACATGACCTCGTAGCGCTCGAAGTCGTTGGTCGGGTGGCCGCCTTCTTCGAACGACTGGTCACCTCTGAACGTCCTATAGCTGTCGAAGTTCACACTCGGCGGCGCGACGGCGCCGGTCGGATCCGTGGGATGGTCGAGCAACAACACGCCGCACCCCCCCGTGGTTTGCCCGTTGTCGCCGTCGGCGTCGTACACGTATCCGATATCGACGCTGGTGGCACCCCACCCGGTACACACGAGCGGTAGCCGTCTAAAATCGGTCGCATCATCTTGCCAGTAATTCGGCGTGTTTCTCGAACCCGCGTCGCCGTCGAAGAAGATGCCGAGGTATACGTCGGTCAACGTGGTGTTGCCGGTATTGGTGATGGTGTAGTCGAAACCGACAAAGTCATCGAAATCAGTGTCGCTCCACTGGAAGCTCCGTTGGCGAACCTCGATGTGAAGTGGGTTGTGTTCAGGGAATATCTGGATGGCTTCCGGCTGGTCGTCGGTGTACCAGCAGCTCTGCATCTGGTTGGAGATCGCGGCGAAGTCCTCGTCGACCATCGCGTCGCCATCGTTGTCGTGGCCGTCGAGCCACTCCTCGTCGATCATCCCGTCGCCGTCGTCGTCCGCGTTGGGGTCTGGCAATCGCTTGCCGCCAACCGCCCCCTCGGAAGAATAGTAGACGACGTCAATCGGGTCCTGTGTCGGACGAAATTCGGTTTCGTACGCCGCCGTGGAAACGGCCGGGATGCCGCCATTTAGCGCCCCCACCCACAAACCGGCGACCCAGAGGTACTCCACGCCACTACCGGACGGCCACTCGGCCGACGGAGCGTCCTGAAAGGGCATTCCAGACCCCGGCTGCGAGCCGAAAGCGCCCCAATTGCCCGTGTGCAGGTTGAGATTTCCGATGTTGTGTACGGGTGACCCATCGATGACGAGAATACGAGGTGTCGGATCCTGACCCCTGACACGGATTGTCGTCGCCGGGTCTTTGGCAACGGCCATCGAAGACACTAAGACACACGCGGCGAGCAGCAGCATCGCCGGTACTTTTGACAGAGTGTACATAACACTCCCTCCGGGTAGAAGTATGCCGAACGTGGGGGGTCTCGACGTGGAAGGAATCGCGCTATCCGTGTTTAATATACGGATATACGTATGGGCTGTCAAGACGACCGTCGGCGCGTCTACCCGTTGACTCGGACTATTTCGCTTTTAGCAACCTGGCAGCGCGCGCGTAGTCCTTGGGCTTGACCCAGAGGATCATGCCGTATCGTCCCTTGCCCGCAGAAATCGCGTCAGCTGCGGTGATGTTGATCTTTTTTTCGGCCAGTTTTTGCACGTGTCGGTTTACCGCACCCAAAGCGTCAGGGCCTTGTACCAAGAACCCCTTCTTGTTTTTGCTCAACCGCCATCCTTTTTCTCTTGCCAACCGGCGCAGGGCCGCCATGTCGTTGGTGACGAAGTCGAGTTGGGACTTACCTCCACCCGCCGGGAAGCCGGAGAAAGCCAGCATATTGATGTCGGCCTTCTTTATCTCATCGAGAAGCTTGGCGCCCTGACCGGCGCGGCTCGAAACCTTCGCGTAACAGTAATTGACCTTACGCACTCGATCCGCCATAACGCGACCGTCCTTTCTGTTGGGAGGTAGGTTACCGGACGGGTGACGACTCCGCCGCCGCGCCGTCCGATCGATCTTGCTCCAAAGTATCCGAGGCTTTCCGGTATGCGCAATGGTTTTTTTGTGGTTCCGGCAGTGGATGAGCGTGTTATATTAGGTCTTACATAAACCAAGGAGCCTAAATAAGGTGAAAAAAGGCAATCGAATCAACTGGGCGCTAGGCGTATGCCTACTGCTGGCAGGAGTTTCCGTGATCGCGCCGGCCGCGGACGCCAGTCAGCAGCCCCAGTACGACCAGGAAGTGCTCCGCGAAGCCCGTGGCATATTCAATCGTGTGATGAGCCCTTTTTGTCCCGGCCAGACGCTATCAAATTGCGGGAGCGGCGCGGCGGACGTGCTCCGCGGCCAGATCCGACAGCGACTGGCGGATGGAGAGACTGCCGACGAGATCATGGCATCGTTGGTGGAGAAATACGGGGTGAAGGTGCTGGCGGAACCGCCCAAGAGGGGATTCGCCAGTCTGGTGTGGATTGGACCGATTGTTTTGCTGGTGGTCGGGGCGATAATGGTGGTGGTGTACCTGCGTCGTCACACCGCCCACCAAAGCCAGTCTGCGGATGCCGGCGAGATCGACCCCGCGGTGAAAGCGCGCGTAGAGGAAGAACTGGCGTCCCACCGCGGTTGATGCCTCGGGAGTGTTACGAGAATATCGACAGCAGCGCCTCGGACGATTTTTCCAACGCGAACTGCAAATCTCCGTCCGTGTGGGCGCCGGAGATAAACAGCGCCTCGTACTGCGATGGCGCGACGTAAACACCCGCTTCGAGAAGCCGGCGGAAGTAGTCGGCGAACTTATCGGTGTCCGATTGCGTGGCATCGGCAAAACAGTCCACCTGTCCTTCCTTGAAAAACATGCAACCCATCGAATTGACGTGATTGACCGTCAACGGCAAGCCATTTTTGTCGATAAAGGTGCGAGACTCCTCGAAGAAGCGGTTGGCTTTGTCATTGAGGGAATCGAAGAACCCCGGTCGGGTGATGATCTCCAGCGTTTTCAGGCCGGCGGCCACGGCCAGCGGGTTTCCCGACAGCGTTCCTGCCTGATAAACGGGCCCCTCTGGCGCCATCGTTTTCATAATTTCTCTCTTGCCCCCGTAGGCCGCCGCCGGCAAGCCGCCACCGATTACCTTTCCCATCGTGGTCAGGTCCGGGTCGATGCCGTACAGGTGCTGTGCACCGCCTGGGTGCACACGAAATCCGGTCATCACTTCGTCAAAAATCAACAGCGCGCCATGTTGGTTGCAAAGCTTGCGCAGTCCTTCTAGAAATCCAGCCGCCGGTGGAATCACGCCCATATTGCCGACGATGGGCTCGACGATGACGGCTGCGATGTCCGAGTCGGCGAACAACTTTTCCACTGACTCCAGATCGTTGAACTGTCCGGTCAGGGTATTGCGAGCAAAATCGGCGGGCACGCCGGGACTGCTAGGCTCACCGAGCGTCAGAGCGCCCGACCCCGCTTTGATCAAGAAACTGTCCCCGTGACCGTGATAACAGCCTTCGAACTTCACCACGCGGTCGCGGCCCGTGTACCCACGCGCCAATCGAACGGCACTCATCGTCGCTTCCGTCCCGGAGTTGACCATCCGTACCATCTCCACCGACGGCACCATTTCGACGATTTTCTGCGCCAATTGGACCTCTAGCTCGGTTGGAGCTCCGAAACTGGTACCCTTGGCGGCCGTTTCGTGTATGGCTTCCAAAACCTCGTCGTGGGCGTGTCCGGCGATCAGAGGCCCCCAAGAACCCACAAAATCGACATACTCGTTGCCGTCGACGTCACGAATACGACACCCCTTACCCGACGCTATGAATACGGGGTCGAGTCCTACGGAACGAAAAGCCCTCACCGGCGAATTCACACCGCCGGGCATCAGTTGCTTGGCTGCGTCAAACAGTTTTGTACTACGCGACATATGTTGGGGACTCCTTCTGTCGAGTCTATTCTTTTAGCCACCTGGCGGCGTCTTTTGCAAAATACGTCAGAATCAGGTCGGCACCCGCCCGTTTGATCGAAGTGAGCATTTCAAGAGCGACGCGTTTCTCGTCGATCCAACCCAACTGGCCGGCCGCTTTGACCATCGAAAACTCTCCGCTGACGTTGTATGCAGCCACCGGCAGGTCAATTTCGCTTCGCACCATATGGATGATGTCGAGGTAGGGCAGGGCCGGTTTGACCATGATGATGTCGGCGCCTTCATCGACGTCCAATTCGACTTCCTTCAGCGCTTCGATGGCGTTGGCCGGATCCATTTGGTACGCACTTCGGTCGCCAAACTGCGGAGCCGACTCGGCGGCTTCGCGAAACGGTCCGTAGAAACCGGATGCGTATTTCGCGGCGTAGCTCATGATGGGGATCTTCATATGGCCGCTCTCGTCCAGCGCTTCGCGAATGGCGGCCACCATGCCGTCCATCATACCCGACGGAGCTACTATATCAGCGCCTGCGTTGGCGTGCGTAACGACTTGCCGCCCCAGCAAGTCGAGTGTGGCGTCGTTGTCGACGTCGCCGTCGGCGATGGGACCACAGTGTCCGTGGTCGGTGTATTCGCAGAAGCAGACGTCGGTAATGACGCACAAGTCGGGCACGGCATCTTTCACGGCTCGCACGGCCCTCTGAATGATACCGTCGTCGCTTGTCGCGTCGGTGCCAAGAGCGTCTTTCTTAGCGGGAATCCCGAAGAGAATGATCGCCGGTATTCCGAGTTCGTATACTTCAGAGGCCTCTTTGGTCAGAAGATCGATTGACATCTGATCGTTCCCGGGCATGGAACTAATAGGATTTCGCAGGTTTTTACCCTCGATGACGAATAACGGAAATATCAAATCGTCAACGGAAAGGGAAGTCTCGCGGACCATTCGCCGAATGGTCTCGTTGCGACGGAGCCTTCTAGGCCGGTGATAAGGTGTGATCATTGATGCATTCTCCTCTCAAACAGTAACGACCAAACAAATCTGGCCGCATTTCAATCTGCGGTCAGCAATTTTTGGACGGTGTCGTGTGCGCACTGCACGCTGTCACCGATACTGATCCCGCGTCTGAAATTTCCAGCGAAATACAAACCGGTGACTTTGCTTTCAACGTCATCGAACATTCGCTGCAGTTCCTGGTAACCCATAGTGTACTGAGGAATAGCCCTAATCCACCGCTTGATACGAACCAGTGCCGGGTCACCGCGAAGTCCAATAATATTGTTCAATTCATCGAAGACGAGTTCGAGCAGACGATCGTCATCGAGGGCAACATCGCCCGGTCGGCGCGTGCCGCCGACAAATGTAGTGAGTGCGACGTATCCCTCCGGCGCCCGGCCGGGGAAGATCGTCGAATTCCAAATCGAACCGAGAATCTTACGGCGCTCTACTGACGGCACCAGAAAGCCAAAGCCGTCGAGCTCGCGGGCGACGTGTTCGGTTTCGAAACCTGTGAATACCACCGCGACCGGAGGATACACAACCGCGCCCACACGTTCGCTCAAACCAGGTGCAACGTTTTTCAATATTCCCGCCAACGAATCGGTGGGAACGGAGAGGACGACCTGGTCGAATGATTCTACCCGTTCCTTGCCCTCTTCCGCCACATGGAGATCGAGTTGGTGTTCTTTTTTTTCTACCTGCGATATAGAAGCGTTCAACCGGATGTTCTCGCCCAGTGCGCTTTCCAGAGCGTGGGGTAGTATTTCCATGCCGTTCGAGAAAGAGAACAATTTTGCGCGGTCCTTAGCCACCTCGCCGCGTTTTTTTCTTTCGCGGGCGCCCTTAATCGCCCCCTTGATGAAACTGCCGTATTTTTGCTCCAGAGCGTACAACTTGGGAAACGCCGCCGGTGCGCTCAGGTTTTCCGGATCGCCAGCGTAAACACCTGCCACAAACGGGTTTATAGCATAATCCAGGATCTCGTTTCCCAGACGGTATCGTACCAGGTCGGCCAGCGAAATGTCGCTTCCGTCGGTGGGGGCCACAAACGGTTCTTTGAGCAGTCTGAACTTCGCCCCGGTCGAGAACAAACGTGTTTTGAGAAACGCGGGCGGCGACATGGGCAACGCTTGCAGCTGCCCACGCTTAAGGACGTAGCGGTTGTTCGACGCTTCGTTGGCGTAAACCCTCCGATCCTCGATGCCGAGATGTCGTATGAGGTCCTTGAGCGCCTGGGTGGTCTCCAGAGCACTGTTGGGCCCGAGGTCCAAAAGAAAACCATCGGATTCTTCAGTAACAATCGTGCCCCCTACGCGGTGGGCACTTTCGAAGACGGTAACGTCGCGATCGTTGTTTTTGAGCCAGTATGCAGTCGCCAAGCCGGATATTCCGGCGCCGACGACGGCGACTCGTCTATTCGGTCTCATAACGCGTCGATTTTCTCCGTTACAATCTGATCGAGAGCGTCGATGAAGAGCTCATCAGTATTTAGGGCGTCAATGCGATAAAAGTGCTCGATACCTTTTTCTAGCGCCCGGTTCTTGTACAATATTCCTATCTCGTATAAAGTCTCCGAATTGTCGGCGACGAAGCCCAAAGGATACGCCACCAATTCTTTGACGCCTCGGGCGGCCAGTTCGTCGATCTTGTCCGGCGTAGCAGGCTCGAGCCACTTGATTGGTCCGATCTTGCTTTGAAACGCGAGATCCAGCCGCACGTTATCGGGAAGTCGTTCCCGCACCGCTTCTACAGCCCGTTCGACTTCTGCGCGATAGGGATCACCCTTTTTTACACGACGAACTGGTATGCTGTGTGCGCTGCACAACACGTGGATTTGGTCTCTGTCTTGAATATCTTCAGTCACCAAAACTCTGAGAATCTGTTCGACCACTGCGTTTATAAATGCCGGGTGATCGCCGTAGCGGTCGATGATCAACAGATCATCGCGACTAAAATCGCCGTCGTGGTTCAACCGCTCCACGAGGTTCACCAGCGAGCCGGCTGTCGTCGTGGAGTAGAATGGGTACATAGACAACACCACAAGCTTGTCGAATCCACCGGATACGATTTCGCTCCAGACGTCTTCTACGAGTGGATGCCAGTATCTCATCGCGGGGAACACGCGGAAGTTCATAGCGCCATTCCTGTTCAGGTTTGCTTCCAGGAGCTGGGCTTGATTTTGCGTGATGCCTAGCAGGGGTGACCTACCGCCGATCTGGCGGTAGATTTCGATGCTTTTGGGCGCCCTCTTGCCCGCGAACCACCGCGCGAACCGCTTCCGAAGTGGCGCCGGCAACGGAATATCAATAATGTCCGGATCACTGAAAATGTTGAATAGATACGGTTCGACGGCTTCGAGCGAATCGGGTCCTCCCATATTCGATATAATGACTGCTACTTTCATTGGGCAATGCAATAAGGGATGGTGTGGGCGCGTCACACAGTACGTGAAAACCGCGGTTTGTCGTCGTCTTTTCGTTCGATATATGCGTCGAAATTCATCACAACGTTCCGAATGAGGAGTCGACCGGGCGGTGTGATTGTTATAAGATCGTCTTCTAGCGTTGCCAGGCCATCGCCAACAAACGACTCGAGTTTCTTCAGTGCGTCGGAAAAATAGTCGTTGAAATCGATTTCGTACTTCGCCTCAATATCCGTTTTTCGCAACCTGAAATTACACATCAGTTCCATGATAACCTCGCGACGTACGAAGTCGTCCCGAGACAACTCGATGCCTCGCATGACCGGAAGTCTACCGGCGTCCAACTCCGCATAGTATTCTTTCAAAGTCTTGTAATTTTGGGTGTACAAATCGGAAAGCATGCTGATACTCGTGATGCCAATCGCGATCAGATTCAATCCAGCGTGAGTAGAGTAGCCCTGAAAATTGCGGTAAAGGGTGCCTTCGTTCATTGCGACCGTCAATTCGTCGTCAGGTTTGGCGAAGTGATCCATGCCGATATAGACGTAACCAGAGTCGGTCAATTGCTCAATGCTCAATTTGAGCAGCCTTAGTTTTTCTTCGGGCTCCGGTAGCCATTCGTCTTTGATGATGCGCTGATGCTTTATCATCTGCGGTAAATGCGCGTAGTTGAATACTGCCAAGCGGTCCGGGTCGAGCTTCAATATAGAGTCAATCGTCTTTCGGAACGTGCCAACGGTTTGGTGCGGTAGCCCGTACATGAGATCCAAGTTTACGCTCTCAAAGCCCAGTTCACGAGCCCACGTCACCGTCTGTCGAGTGAGCGTTTCGGGTTGAATACGATTGACGGCTTGCTGGACTTTCGGATCGAAGTCCTGGACTCCCATGCTGCAACGATTGAATCCAACATCCTTCAAGGCTTGAAGGTGCTCGCGGGTCAGCTCGCGCGGGTCGATTTCGACGCTAATCTCGGCGTCGCGGGTGAAATCAAAATGATCGTGAATCAGACTGCCCAATCTACGGATCTGGTCCGGATCGAGGTGGGTCGGCGTCCCCCCTCCCCAATGTAACTGAGCGACCTTGTGAGACCCTTCGATATGCGGTTTCAGAGTCCGTAGTTCCTTGTCGAGATACCCGATGTATTCTTCGATCTTCTCCCTATTTCTGGTGACCATCATGTTGCAGCCGCAGAAATAACAGAGCGTGTCACAAAACGGAATGTGGAAGTACAGCGAAAGGTCGTCGTTGTTTTTCAGTTTGACGTCGTTTTGCAAGTGGGTGATGTATTCATCGTGTCCCACACCTTCATGCAGGTACGGGGCGGTTGGGTAACTGGTATACCGCGGGCCGGGACGGTCGTATTTTTTTAAAAACTCAATATTGACGGAAATCTTGTTGGAGGCCATTGTTGCACCTTCTTAGAGCCGAGGCCGGCATCTAGTGATAAATGTCAGCCGTTGTGGCGGGCGTGTAATTTTTCACTCCGCATGCGCACGTGATCGACCAGGAATTGAACGTTGTCTACTGGTATGTCGGGCAAGATGCCATGCCCTAAGTTGAATACGTGACCGCTACTTCCGTCGAACACGTCGAGGATCTTGTCGACTTCGCGCTTGATAATGTCCATGCTTCCGTAGAGCGTAGTCGGATCTAAGTTACCCTGGAGCGCAAAGGACGACCCCGCGATAGATCGCGCTTCTTTCATGTCGGTCATCCAGTCGACCCCCAACATATCGGCCTTGCTGTATTTGAGCTGACGAATGAGATCGATACCGCCCTTGCTGAACAAGGTTTTGGGTACATCGTAAGTTGCAAGGTTGTTGACAACCTGCGTCATATGGCGGGCGGAGAACGACTCGTATAAGTGCACCGGTAAAATTCCTCCCCACGTGTCGAATATCTGAACGGCTTGCACGCCGGCTTTGATTTGCATTGTCAAGTATCGTGACACGGCATCGGTGAGAATCTCGAGCAGTTGCGTTAGCCGATCGGGCTCACGATATAGCATGGATTTGATATGCTTGAAATTGCGCGTGGGTTTCCCCTCTATCATGTATGTCGCCAACGTGAAGGGAGAGCCGCTAAATCCAATGAGGGGCGTTTCCCGACCGAGTTCGGCACGTATCGTGCGAATCGCTGAGGAAACATATTCAAGCCGATCTTCCAAATGTTCCAGCGTGAGGGCGGAGATGTCTTTGTTGTCGAGAATTTGAGGGGACAATTTTGGCCCGTGGTCTTCGAGAAATTCGAGTTTTTGCCCCATCGCCTCGGGGATTACCAAAATGTCGGAGAACAGAATCGCCGCGTCGAAACCGAAACGGCGGATCGGCTGGAGCGTGACCTCCGCAGCCAAATCAGGAGTCTTACACACGGTCAAAAACTCGTGCTGGCTCCTCAACTTCCTGTACTCCGGCAGATAACGGCCAGCCTGGCGCATGATCCAGAGTGGTGTCCGGGGGACCGGCTGTCGTCGAATCGCCTTTACGTAGATAGAATCATTCTCTGGCATATGTTCTCCGTACCGGGACTACCGTAGGTTGTCGAAATACTCGACAATCACCGCAATGAGTTCGTTTTCGAGACTTAGTTTCGGCATAATGATATTGTTCACGCCAGCCATCTCGACGGCGCGATGGGTCGTGGGACCGATCGCACCGACGACAAGGTCTCCGTTGTTGATATCTTCCACGACTGAATCCCCAGCTATCTTCAAAAAAAACCGAATCGCGGACGGACTGCAAAACGTCAAGCAGTCTACCTGGTTTCGAGCGATCATATGACGCATGGTGTTTCCATCGACGTCCCAATTTGGATCGGTTCGATACACTTCGACTCGATCGACGATGGCTCCCAACGATCGTAGACCATCCGGGATTTCGTCCCGCGCGAGGTTTGAAGCGGGGAACAGTACCTTTTTCCCGTGCAGATCAAGGGTTTCGAAAGATCTCACCAGCGCACTTGCACGGAACGTATCGGGGGTCAAATTGACGGGGATACCTTTGTGTTGCAATTCCCGTGCGGTTTGCTCGCCCACGGCCGCAATCTTGCAAGTCGGCTCATTTGTTGCGCCGGAGCGTGTAAACTCATGAAAGTACCGAACGGCATTTCCACTGGAAAATACCACCCAGTCGTACTGATCAATATCACGGGCAGCCGATCCACACGCCCGGCGGTCTTCGGCGGCACTTATCTTGATAGTTGGAAAAAGCACAACCTCGCCGCCAAGTTCACGGACTCTAGCCGCTAGATTCGCTGCCTGGTCTTGGCCGCGGGTGATGACGATTGTTCGATTGTTGAGGTTGCCGGCCATCAAATGTTCCCGTTCAGTATGTCTCGCGCGCCTTTCTCGACAAACGTGCGCGCGAGGGAGAAACCGATGTCCTCGGGGTCGTCGGTCCGGCCCGATATTTGGTCACGGATGATTGTCTTGCCGTTTTCGCTGCCCACGAATCCGGTCAGCGTAATCTCGTCATTCGCGATTGCCGCAAAGGCTCCCACCGGAAACTGACAGCCGCTGTCGAGTTCGCGTAAGAAAGCCCTTTCCGCGCTTACCGCGAGATACGACGGGCGGTGGTTCAGAGTCTCTGTCAATTGGCGGACCGCCTGGTCGTCCGAGCGCACCTGAACTCCGATCGCCCCCTGGCCGACTCCTGGCGTCATGATCCCGGTGGGAAACGTGTAGTACCGTACCTCGCTCAACTGCAACCTCGCGATCGCAGCGCGTGCCATCACTATGCCGTCAAAATCTTGATCTTCGAGTTTGCTCAGCCGTGTGTCGATGTTCCCGCGAAGATCGCGTATCTCGAGGTCCGGACGGATACTTAACAATTGCGAGCGGCGCCGAATACTGCCGGTCCCGACGACGGCGGCATGACGGAGTTCCTGAATCACACAACCGTCGGCGGTGACGAGCACGTCTTCAACAAATCCCCGTTCAGGTACGGCGCCGAGCTCGAGACCAGGAGATAGCGCCGAAGGCAGGTCCTTCAGGCTATGGACAGCGATATCTATTCGGCCCTGCAGCAGCGCATCTTCGATCGATTTTGTAAATACTCCCATACCGCCGATACGGGTCAAGGATGATTTCTGATCGCGGTCGCCCTGGGTTTTGATGAGGACTTTCTCGAATTCGACGTTCGGATGGCGCTGACGCAATCCCTGTTCAATGTATTCCGCCTGCCATAGCGCTAGACGACTTCCTCTGGTACCGATACGAATCTTATCCATTAGCCCTCGAATGCTACTCGTTGTCCAAATCGTAAAGCCTTCTGACGAAATCGATGTGCTGTTCGTGTTGCTCGGGGTCTCCCGCGCTCTTTTTTAACAACTTAATGTGCTGGTGCATGATTTTGTTGATAATACTCCGAGTCAAATGATCGATTTGCTCGTGTCCGTCGCGAGGCAGGCGTTTTCCCAGACGATCGAGTTCTTTGACCCTTACGTTATCGAAGTAGCTCTGTAGCCTGTTTATTGTGGAACCAACGGAGTGGGTTGATATCCACTTGTCAAATCCCGCGACATAGTCGTCGACGATTTTCTGCGCCTTGGGAATTTCCTGTCTTCTTTTATCTATGTTTGCCTGCACTACCTCGTTAAGGTCATCCAGATTGTAGAGGTAAATATCGTTCAGCTGGTCGATGTCCGGGTCGATATCGCGCGGTATAGCCAGATCTATAAAAAAAATAGGGCGGTGTCGGCGCGCTTTACGAATCGGTCTTATCATTTGTTTTGTCACGACGTGTTCGGTGCTCGACGTGGCCGATATCACGATGTCTATCTGCGGCAAAGTGTGTTCTAAGTCATTCAAACCAAGTGGTTTACCGTTGTACCTTGCGGCCAGCTCTTTGGCCTTTTCAATCGATCTGTTGGCGATGTAAATGCCGTCTATCCCTCGCTCGACGAAGTGTGTGGCGGCCAACTCCGCCGTATCTCCGGCCCCAATCAAAAGTACCTGTTTATCATCTAACTTGCTGAATATTTTTCTGGCGAGCTCGACGCCGGCGAAACTGACCGACATAGCACCTTCGGTTAAAAAGGTTTCGGTCCTTATTTTTTTTTGGGCGTGAAGGCCGAACTCGTAGAGCTTGTTCAACATCATTCCCGTGGCGTTGAGCTGGCGCGCCTGGTTGTAACTCTCCTTTACCTGGCCGGTAATCTGTGGTTCACCAAGCACTTGAGAATCGAGACCGGAAACGACACAGTAGAACTGCCGTACGGCCTCGGCACCTACAAAAGTATAGGAAAATTGGTCGTTGGAAAAATACTGTTCGGTCTTGAACTTATCCAACCAGGCTTTGATACCGTCCAATTCTGTTTGGAAATGCTCACCGCTGACGTATATCTCGGTGCGGTTACAAGTAGAGATCGCCATACAACCGTCAATGGCAAAAGCACCCAACAACCCTTTGACAACGGTCCCGAGGTCGGATTCGGACAGCGCGACCCGTTCCCGGATTTCGACCGGTGCGGTTTTGTGCGATATCCCTATTACACCTATTGGAATTGAAGGGTCCATGGATATTTCAAAAAAACTCGTGAAAAGATTCTGCGAAAAAGACCACGATCACTCCACCCAACAACAACACCGTGAATCCTGACAGCGATAGATACGCCATCCATCGACCACGCCAGCGAAACAGTCGGGCTCCAAGGTATCCTAAGAGGTAAAAAAGCCAGGCTAGGTCGGTTACGATCACCTTGGGGTCCGACAGCCAGAACTTACCGAATACTTGATGCGTTTGGTAATGTCCAAGAATTAATCCGCATCCCGTTAAGACTATTCCGATCAAAACTGAGCGGATGCTCATCATTTCTAAATAGGTCAACGCAGGCAGTTGATCGTAAATCACATTAAACCGGCGAAGCTTCATGTTTCGGTTTTGAATGATGTACAACAGTGCGTAGATCGCGGAAAGCGATAACGCGGTATAACCAATGATGTTCAAAGACGCGTGGATCGCGAATGGGGTGTTTGTAAGCAGTTCGTTTGTTTCCGGTTCCCAGTTGTAGTTGATCGCGGAAGTAACTTCAGCGACGAACGCGAACGTCATGATATAGAACCCAGACGCTTTGTTTTTGATGCTTAGCTCAATAATGAAGTAAACCACCAAAATCGCGAACGCGAGAAACGACATGGCATCGAAAACAGTGGAGACAGGAACCACGTGCAGGGCAAACCAGCGTATGGTCATGTTGACTACGTGAACCGCTAGCAAAACGCCGAGAAAATACGTCGTCAAGTACTCGAGATGCTTTTTCTTTCGGAAAAAGATAAGAAAGTAGAGTAATACCGTGCAAAAATAAAGCGCCGGAAGTAAATAGCTCAGGGAAAGACCAAGAGATTTCATCACTGTTTCCTACATTCTTGTCGCGATCTGTCTAGCGAACGTGCATCGTACCGGCAGTATGACACTGGACGCAGAGATCG
>CBDVBX010000078.1:0-14121 GCA_965372335.1 uncultured bacterium
CACCTCTTATTATGGCTCGCCGACAAACGGCCTGCTCAACCCAGCGGCGACCTGCTCCTTGACCTCCGAAGGTCAGCCCCGAAACTACGAAACCCGCAGTCGGTCGGCCTTGGACCTCTGCTAGTCCAGGGCGCGTAGCTGGTGGGGGTCGACAGCGAGTTGCGCAGCAGCCGCCCGCATATCAATGATTAAGGGCGGCTAGCGAGCACTGCCCGAGCGGGAGCGCCCCCCCAGCTACGCGCCCTAAGACCTCGAAACCAGCGGTCGGGCGGACGTAAATCACGAAAGACAGAAAGCGACAGAGTTACTTCAGGCGGATGATGGGGAGGAGAGACTGGTTGGTCCAGTCCAGGATACTGTCGATGCCGGGGATAACGCCGCTGGGTCCCAGTCCCAACCAAATCACGGCGATAACGGCAAATACCAAGACAATCTTGATGCCGAGATCATCGTACACCGGTACGTCGTCTTCGGCTTTCTTCATGTATATCACCACCACCACACGAAGGTAATAGTACAGTGATAGTGCGCTGTTCAACACGCCCAGGACGACGAGCCAAACCAGCCCTTTCGACACAGCGGCGCTAAAAACATAGTACTTCGCGAAGAACCCTGCGGTCGGCGGGATTCCCGCCAGCGCGAACATGAACAAAACCATTGCAAATCCCAGGAAAGGCCGGCGAAGACCCAGGCCCGCGTAGTCGTTGATTTCCAGTCCGCGCGTGCCGCCGCGCCGTTCAATCGCACTGACCAGGGCAAACGTTCCGATCGTCATGATCGAGTACGTCATCGTGTAGAACATCACACTGGCCGCCGCGGCCGTGCTGTCGAGCGAGATGGCCGCCATTCCGATCAAAATGTAGCCGGCGTGCGCGATGCTGGAGTACGCCAGCATTCGCTTGATATTTCGTTGAACGAGTGCGGTGATGTTTCCGATCGTCATTGTGAGAATAGCCAAAACGATGACGATCCCTACCCAGTGCGCCCGGCCTGGCATGAACGCCATGTAAAACAACCGCAGAAACGCTGCGAACGAAGCTGCCTTGACCGCCGAGGCCATGAAACCTGTCACCGGGGACGGTGCGCCCTGGTACACGTCAGGCACCCACATGTGGAACGGAACCGCGGCCACCTTGAATACAAATCCCACCATAATCAATCCCACGCCGAGCAGAAACGGCGGATACTTGGCCAATCCCCTGTCCGCGATCTCCATGAGCATGCCCTTGAAGTTGAGCGTGCCCAGCAGCCCGTACAACAACGACACGCCGTACAAAAAGAACGCGATGGCGAACGCCCCCAACAGGAAGTACTTCATCGCGGCTTCGTTTGCCAGAAAGTCACGCCGGTGCGAGGCCACCATCACGTATATCGGCATGCTCATCAACTCGATCCCGATGAACACGGTGATCAAATTGTAAGCAGATACCAGCACGAACATTCCCGAGATGGCGAAGAACAACATCGCCAACCACTCAGCCCGCCCGATACCGAATCGATTCATATAGCCGCCGGAGATCAGGATCGTTGCCAACGAACACACCGTGAAGATCGCGGTGAAGAACAAGGCAAACTTGTCGACGACCACCATCCCACCCAAAACCGGCCACGCGGGTGTGCCCCACAGGTATCCCACCAGCCCTAAAAGCCCGAGGTGAAACAGAATCGCCACTGTCTGTTGAGCGCGTGTAAGTGCCTTCGAAACCGTTCCCCACATCAGAAACACACACCCGGCAAACACCATCACCAAAAGCGGTGTCAATTGGACGAGGACTTCGACGCTGACGACGGGAAAGTTCATTCCACCCCTCCCCCTGTCGATGCGCTGCCGCCCACGTCATCTGCCGCCGATTCGGTCTGTCCGGGTTCGGCGTACGTGGCTTCGACTGTGCCGTCTCTCGATGGGGAGGACGGGAACGACACTTCGATGCCACGCGGCAAGCCGGTTTTCGCGGTCGTCCGATGAGAATTGACCTGCTCAATGAACAGATTTACCGACGGCTCCATTTTGCTAATAAACGGTTTCGAGTAGATACCCATGACAAAGACCATGAGAATCAGCGGTGCGAAAACAGCAATTTCGCGAAACGAAAGATCTTTGAGCGCTTCGTTTTCTTTGTACTTGATCTCGCCGAAGAACACCCGTTGATACATCCACAACATGTAGATGGCCCCCAACACAACACCTGTTGTCGCGAGTATCCCGTAAACCGAATTTGCCTGGTATACGCCAACCAGGATCATGAATTCGCCCACGAAGCCGTTGAGCGGAGGCAGTCCGATAGAGGAAAGCGTAAACACCATGAAGAAAACCGCGTAAATAGGCATTACTCGGGTCAGGCCGCCGTAGTCCTCAATCAGCCGCGTGTGTCGCCGCTCGTAGATGACGCCCACGAGGAGAAACAGCGCGCCGGTGGAGATCCCGTGATTGAGCATCTGGTAAATCGCGCCCTCGACGGCGTGAGTGTTCAGTGCGAACAAGCCCAACATGACGAACCCCAGATGCGACACCGACGAGTACGCTACCAATTTCTTGACGTCTTTTTGTACCATGGCTACGCACGCGCCGTAGATGATACCGATGATGGCCAATATCGATATGATTGGGATTGCTTTGATGGCCGCCGCTGGGAACATCGGCATGGCGAAACGGATGAAACCGTAGGTCCCCATCTTGAGCAACACGCCTGCCAGAATGACGCTGCCCGCAGTCGGCGCCTCTACGTGTGCGTCGGGAAGCCATGTATGGAACGGAAACATCGGCACTTTTATGGCGAAGGCCAGCGCAAACGCGAGAAACAACAGCCATTGTTCGGAAGGTGACATAGAGGTTCCCAGGAGCAGCGAATACTCAAACGTGAGTATGCCGGTCTGACTCTTGTACGTGTAGACCACGTACAGAATGGCGACCAACATCAGCAAAGAACCGATCATCGTATAGATGAAGAACTTTACTGCCGCGTATATCCGCCGTTCTCCACCCCACATCCCGATGAGTAAATACATCGGGATCAACATCGCCTCCCAGAATATATAAAACAAAAACAGGTCTAGCGAAACGAATGCGCCTATCATGGCCGTTTCCAGTATCAACATGCTGATGAAGAATTCTTTGAGCCGATTCTTGATGGCGCCGAAACAACTGAGCACGGTAATCGGCATGATGAACGTCACCAGCATTACCAGAAACAAGGTGATACCATCGATGCCAACTTTGTATTTGATCCCCATCGACGGTATCCACGGTACGCTCTTTACAAACTGCATGTGCGCTACCGTCTCGAACGAGACGAGGAGCTTTATGGAGACCGCGAAAGTGATCAGTGTGATCAACAACACGAACCAGCGGATAGCCGCGTGCGCATTCCTCGGGAAAAGCAGGAGTGCCACCGCGCCCGCCGTGGGCAGAAACGTTATTATGCTAATCAAATCCACTGCTGATCCCCGTTATCGCAACAACCGATACACGATATACAATACGCCCAACAGAATGAACAGCGCGTATGTTCTCACCACGCCCGTTTGAAACAGCCGAACCGCCGCGCCGACGAGTCGTGCGGTGATCCCCACGCCGTTGACTATTCCCTCGATGATCCCCATATCGACGATTCGGAAGAAGACCCTGTCGGAGAGCGCGTACCCCGGTCGGACCAGTGTGTTCTCGTAAATTTCGTCGACGTAGTATTTGTTGAACACCAGCGTGTAGAGGACTTTCACCTTGGCTGTGATCCTGCCGGGCACCCCAGGATTTTTGACATACAACATGTAGGCAGCGATGATCCCCGCGACTCCGATTAGCACCGACAACACCATGAGGACAATCTCCAAGCCGTGACTGCTGTCGCCGGCCGACGCGGCCACTTGTCCGTGGGCCCCGATCGCCTCTATCATCGAGTGCGTGTCTGTGTGAACGGCCGCCTCGTGGGCGCCGCCGAAAACGGGCGCGAGGAAGTGATGAAATACGTTCGCGCCTTTGAGCACCTCGGGCCACCCTAGCCAACCGACCACGATCGATCCGGCGGCCAGCATGATCAGCGGAACGGTCATCACTGCGGGTGACTCGTGGAGGTGGTGTTTGGCTTCTTCAGAGACGTGGCTTTTGCCGAAGAACGTCGAAAAAACGGCACGAAACACGTAGAACGCCGTCATACCTGCGGTAATAAAGCCCACGATCCACAGAAACGGCCCCAGCCACGGCGGGCCGACGTGCATGTTGAACGCCGACCATAAGATCTCGTCTTTGGAAAAGAATCCGGCCAGTGGCGGCACACCGGCGATGGTGATCGAAGCGATTACGAATGTGGCCGACGTGATCTTTAACACCTTGGACAGCGCGCCCATTTTGAATATATCCTGTTCACCGCTCATAGCGTGGATCACTGATCCAGCTCCGAGAAACAAGCATGCCTTGAAGAAAGCGTGCGTCACCAGGTGGAAAATACCCGCCGAAAAGGCGCCTACACCGACGCCGATAAACATGTATCCGAGCTGGCTCACCGTCGAGTATGCGAGCACCTTTTTGATGTCGCGCTGGCAAATACCGATTGTGGCTGCGAACATCGCCGTCACCGCTCCCACGATCGCGACCACCGCCATCGCAACGGGAGCCATCTCGTAGAGAAACGACATACGCGCAACCATATACACGCCGGCGGTAACCATGGTGGCGGCGTGGATCAAAGCGCTGACGGGTGTCGGGCCGGCCATGGCGTCAGGCAACCACACGTACAACGGGATCTGCGCGGACTTGCCGCAAGCGCCAATGAACAGCAGGATGCAGGCGGCGGTGGCCACCGGCACGAAGAAATCGGGGTGCTGGCCGGCCATCGCTTTCATCACCTGGATGTCGAGCGTCGGATATCCCACCTTACTGGTGGTGGTGAACAGGATGAACATGCCGATCAGAAATGCGAGGTCGCCAATCCGGTTTACAATAAACGCCTTCTTGCCCGCCGCGGCTTTCAGCATATCGCGGTACCAAAATCCGATCAGCAGGTACGAGCAGAGACCTACGCCCTCCCAACCCACGAACAGCATCGGTAGACTTTGGCCCATGACCAGCATGAGCATCGAAAACATGAACAGGTTGAGATACGAAAAGTACCGGGCGAAGCCACGGTCGCCGCGCATGTACCCGATCGAATAGAAGTGGATGATCGTACCGACGCAGGTGACGACCAAAAGCATCACCATGGAGAGCTGATCGACCCAAAAGGCAAATTTGACGTCCAACGGTCCTGCGACGATCCAATCAAACAGCGTCTGCTGGAATGCACGGCGCGACGGATCGGTGCCGAGCATATCGAAGAACAGCACAACCGTTACCACGAACGAAATCAGCGGCGCGAGACAACCGATCAAGGAAACCAGTTTTTCGCTGGGCCCATTCTCCCGTTTCGACCACAAGATCGACAACTTGCCGTTGATGATCGCCCCCGCCAGGGGTGAAAAAGGAATTATCCAGAGGTAGTTTTCCATCTAAACCCGTTATCCGCCCGGTGTTCAATCCCTCATTAAAGTCAAATCGTCCGCCTGCACCGTGGCGCGGTTGCGGAATACCATAACCAGAATAGCCAGACCGATTCCCGCTTCGGCCGCGGCCAACGCCATCACGAAGAACGCGATGACGTGGCCATCCATCGTCGCCGAATATCGGGCAAAGGTCACGAACGAGAGATTTACGGCGTTCAGCATCAGCTCGATCGACATGAACATGATGATCAAGTTTCGCCGGAACAATACGCCGTAGACGCCGATGAAGAACAGAATAGCGCTCAGCGATAAGTAATGTTGGATCGTAATCTCGCCCACTAGATCACCCTCTTGGCCAGCAGAACAACGCCGACGATAGCCACCAACAACAGAACCGAGATAACTTCGAACGGGAACAGGTATTCGCCGAGCATCAACCGTCCCACCTGCTCAATGCTGCCAAAATCTTCCGCCGTCGCCACGTCTGCCGCAGGGATGTCGGAAAAGATTTCGATGAACCCGAATGCGCACGCGGCGCACACGATGATCAAAAACACCACCTGAAACTTACCCACCGGTGTTTCATGTATTTCTTCGCGTTTGAGGTTCAGGAGCATGATGGTAAATATCACCAACACCATAATCGCGCCCGCGTACACCAATATCTGAAGGATGAAGATGAATTCGGCGAGTAGCATCGCGAACAACCCCGCCACTGCGACCAGCGAAAGAATCAACGAGAACGCGCTGCTCAACGGATTCTTGCGCGTGACCATCAGCACTCCGCCCAGGATCGACAGAAACGCGAATATGTAGAACGCGATCGCCATCGCTTTTCCTTTAGACCGGCTTCACCGGCTTCACCGGCTGACCAACAGAATGACCAAACCGGTCACGAGTATGTTGGCAAACGACAATGGGATCATCGTCTTCCACCCCAACCGCATCAATTGATCGTAGCGGAACCGTGGAAGCGACCATCGGACCCATATGAAAAACCAACAGAAAAACGCCATCTTTGCCAGAAACATCACTGTTTGTGATACCAGCGCGACGACACTGGCGCCGGCTTCTGATGGCTGCGCTCCGTAATAACGGAAGAGAAGATATAGCAAAACAACAGCGGCAATCGCGCACGGAACGCCAAGGACGATTCCCTCTTTTTCGCGCATGTCGCCGAACCTGCCACGCACACGTTTGGTGAAGACCCACATCCACCATGCAAAGACAGCTGCTCCCACTCCGAATGCTGCGAACAATACCGAGCGCACAATCGACGCGTGCTCGACAAGTTTTTCCGTCGGCATCCACGGAACCTGCCATCCGCCGAAATACAGCGTAGCAATCAGCGCCGCCATCAGTACGATCGCCACGTACTCTGTCATGTAGAACAACGCAAACCGCATCCCGCTGTACTCGGTGTGAAACCCCGCGACGATCTCCGATTCACCCTCGGGGAGGTCGAACGGGTTTCGGTTGGCCTCCGCGAACGCCGCCGTCAAAAACAAAATAAACCCGAGCGGCTGAACTACCACGCCCCACTTCGGCAGAAATCCCCACAGCAGCTCGCCTTGGCCGCGGACGATCTCGTTTAACTGCACCGTTTCGAACGTCATGAAGATGCCGACGATGGCTAGTCCCAGCGGAATCTCGTAGCTTATCATTTGGGCGGTAGCACGGAGCCCTCCCAACAACGCAAACTTGTTGTTGGACGCCCAGCCGGCCAGGACAGCCCCGTACACCTCGAGCGACGTGATCGCCAGGATGAAAAGGACGCCGACGTTCAGCGTGGCCACCTGCATGGGGATTTCTCTGCCGGCCACCACGAGCGTATCCGCCCACGGTATCACGGCAAACGATAGTAATACGAACGTAAACCCTATGAACGGTGCGACCATGAAGAACAGCCGGTTTACTCCAGCCGGAATCATCATTTCTTTCCAGAGGAGTTTTACGACGTCGGCAATGAGATGGACAAGGCCGGCGAGGCGCACACCGGCGATGGCGGCTCGATTGGGTCCGGTGCGATCCTGTATGAAGGAACTGCCCTTACGTTCGACCCAGATCAACACGAGCAGGAAGATGAGCGGTACAATCCAGATGAAAAGGGCTTTTAGTATAATTATCAAATAATCCATTTATGACACCGAGCGATACGTATCGATCATTCTTTCGTTCGCCAAACGCGGACAGGTCTCGAGATCATCGGTCTAACCGACTGGCTGACCGCTCAGACGCAATCCATTCTCGCCAATTTTGTTCAGATCCACGCCCGAAAACGACGCCTCGTTTTGCGATATTGCTTTGCGGATGGTCGCCACACAATTGGCACCTTCCTCGCCGCTTATAGAGGTCATCAGATCCTCCAGCACTCTCCAGTCGCTCACCGGATGCGGCTGGTTACGAACCAGCTGCGCGGTGGGCCCAAAATCGGGGGCGTAATCCAATGCGACCCACAGCTTCTGTACCTGCCCCTCGAAGTTCACCACCAGACCATATTTCTCGGCGAAGGTAAAGCCAGGGATAACCAATTGAGCTTTTTCGTTGAGCGCGTTTTCGCACCCGGAAATCGAAACAACCCTTACGGCGCGGTCTGCCAGCTTCTCCAGCGCGGCGGAGATATCGTAATTGAAACCGACGCAGACCAGAACGCCATCCTCTCCCAGGGAGTTCTCCACTGTCCTTACCGCCGATTCGTCGCCGTCGCCGATGAGGTCGAGTACCCCTAAGCCCAGCAGTTGCCCGCCTTTTGTGTTCGGGTGCTTGTCGGCGCGGCGCAATAGTGGGTCCTCGACGCCGTCGGGTACGTGCCTGGCAACGAACACGTCGGCGTAGAGAAAATCCCTCGCCAAACGCTTGGCTTGGTACATCTCCTCCAGCGTACAGCACGCGGAGGCCAGAACGACCGCCTTGGCCCCGGCGCCCTTACTGGCGACACCGGCGGGTGAGAATCCCAAAACGATGCGGAACTCGCCAATCGCTTCCTCGAACGAAACGGTTTGCCGGTCTCCGTCTCTGTTGAGTATGGGTCGCGTGATCCGGTTTTCGTTCACAAACTTGTAGTTGAGACGGCCCTCGTCGCACATCCAGTACCCGTTGACCTCCGGGTTGTAACGCGGCCGCATGCGGTATATCGTATTCTCTTTGGACTGAATCTCCATGCTGCACCCGCGCGAACACGTGGTACACACCGATTCCGTCGACTTCAGAAACCAGGTGGCCGAACCGAATCGGAAATCCCGGCTGGTGAGCGCCCCGACGGGGCACACGTCGACGGTGTTGAGCGAGTAGGGACTTGTGACCTCCTGGCCTGGAAACGTCGTAAGAAAAGCTTTGTGACCGCGACCGGCGATGAATAGCTGTTCGTCTCCCGCGACGTCACGGAGGAAGCGCACGCAGCGGTCGCACAAAACACAGCGCTGCTGGTCGAGCACCAGCGTGGGGCCGATGACCTCTGCTTTGACCTTGCGATAACGTTGAAAATCCTGGCGACCATCCTGAAGGTCGTACGCCATGTAGTAGTCCTGCAAGGCGCACTCGCCCGCCTTGTCGCATATCGGGCAATCGAGGGGATGGTTGAGAAGCAGCATCTCCTCCACCGATGCGCGCGCCTGCTGGACCTTTTCGCTGTTCGTAAGCACTTCCATACCTTCGGTCACCACCGCGTTGCACGAAATTCCCAGCCGATTCCCGCGGTCGCTGACGAATTCAACCTGACACATCCGGCAGTTCCCGTCGGGTCCCAAACCGGGGTGATAACAGAAGTGCGGGATCTCGATGCCGTTGCGATGACACAGATTGATCAGCAGCTCGCCGTCGTTCGCCTCGTATTCGACACCATCTATAATGACTTTTACGCTCATGTCGATCTCGAGTCTATCCTACTCTCGCCGCCCGCAGTGGGCAGCCTTTTAGTTCGATGTGCGCTATGAACTCTTCACGAAATTTTTCCACGTAACTCGCCGCCGGCATCGCCGCTGCGTCGGCCAACACACATACGGTGCGTCCCATCATGTTGGGACAAATGCTGACGATCTTTTCGACGTCCCCCGGTTTGCCGTCTCCACGTTCTATACGGCTCACCAACTGGTATAGCCAGAACGTGCCTTCACGGCAGGGAGGACATTGGCCGCACGACTCGTGCGCGTAGAATCGCATGGCGACCTCGAGTGCTTTGACGATGCATATCTTGTCGCTCAATATCATGATCGCTCCCGACCCAACCATCGATCCGGCCTCCGCTATCGACTCGTAGTCGAGCGACACGTTGCGCGCTTCCTCCGCGGTCAGGATCGGCGAAGATGACCCACCGGGAATCACGGCTTTCAGTTGGTGGCCGTCCAACATACCGCCGGTGCTCCGTTCGATGAACTCCCACAGGTTCGCACCAAACGCTTCTTCGTACACGCCGGGGTTTTTGACCATGCCGCTGATCGAAAACAACATCGTACCGGTGCTTCGGCCGACGCCGATCGCGGAGTATGCGTCGCCGCCGTTGTTGATGATCCACGGCAGATTCGAAATGGTTTCGACGTTGTTCACGACCGTCGGACATCCAAACAGGCCCACCACCGCCGGAAATGGCGGCTTCGGCCGCGGTTGTCCCTTTTTCCCCTCGATCGACTCGATCAGACCCGTTTCCTCGCCGCAGATATAAGCTCCGGCGCCCCGATGGATTACCACGTCGACGTCGGTACCTGATCCCTGGATATTCTTGCCGAGGTACCCAGCCTGGTACGCCTCGTCGATTGCCGCCTGGATGCTGGCAATCTGCATGTCGTACTCGCCGCGCACGTATATGTACGCGGTTTCGATGCCGACGGCGTAGCAGCAAATGACGATACCTTCGATCAACGCGTGAGGATCCAGCTCGAGAATCTTGCGGTCTTTGAATGTTCCGGGTTCGCCTTCGTCCGCGTTGACGCAGAGATACATGGGCTTGCCTGTGTCTTTGGGAACGAAGCTCCACTTCATCCCCGCGGGGAAACCGGCGCCACCGCGACCACGAAGTCCCGAACGCTTGACCTCCTCGGTCACTTCGTCGGGTGACATCGCGAAGGCCTTTTCCAGCGAGCGGTAGCCCCCCTGCTGTTTGTAGACCTCTAGCTTGTTATTGTCCGGCACGTCGAAACGCGCGCTGAGTATTTTGTCTGCCATTCTATTGGTCTTCGTCCGCCGGGTCGCGGCCGTCCCGGCAAGCTTGGATAACCCGTTTCAGTTTGTCTTCTGTCAAGTTTTCGAAATAGCGCTCGTCCATCCGCATCACCGGCGCCGTGCCACACGACCCCAGGCATTCAACCAGTTCCAGACTGAACAACTCGTCGTCCGTTTTCTCGCCCGGGCCGATGCCAATCAGTTGCTTCATGAGCGCTTCCAAGTCCTCGCATCCCAGCATCGTGCACGTCATGTTTCGGCACAGTTGGATGTGGTGTTTGCCCGTCTTCTCGGTCTTGAACATCGTGTAGAATTCGACAACCGCGAAGACGGATACCGGCGATTGATCGAGACGCCGGGCAACGTAATCCATGACCTCGGGCGCCAGGTATCCCCACTGGTCCATCGCCAGCCATAACGCAGGTAGCACCACCGCCCGTTTGGTCGGATACTTCCCCAGAAGATTCTGGAATTTCTCTTCGTTCTTTGCGTCGAACGCAACTTTTGTATTTGCTGCTTGTTCCATTGAAGTTCGTAATGCCTTCGGCGGCCTGTTATCTATCTAATTCTCCGGCTATTATGTTAAGCCCGGCGAGTGTAACCACGATATCGGGGACCATCGCGCCTTCGATCAGGTACTTGAGCGTATTCATTAGATAAAAGCAAGGCGGGCGGACCTTAATCCGGTACGGCTTCCCGCTTCCATCACTGATGATGTAAAAGCCCAACTCCCCGTTGGGGGTCTCGATTGAATCGTAAACGCGGCCCGCGGGCGGCTTCACCCCCTCGATCACCAGCTTGAAATGATTGATCAGAGACTCCATCTTGGTGTGGACTTCGTCTTTCGGCGGTAACGTGACATCTTTGTTGTCCACGTTTATCGGGCCATCGGGGATGTTGTCGATTGCTTGATAAATGATTTTGAGGCTCTCCTCCATCTCCGCGACGCGCACGAACAACCGGTCGTAAACGTCTCCGTTAACACCGATCGGTATGTCGAAATCGAATTCGTCGTAGTGGTAGTAAGGCCGGACTTTTCGCAGATCGAAGTCCGAGCCGCTCGCGCGCAGGCACGGCCCGGTCCACCCATAACTGATCGCGTCTTCCTTGTTGATCATTCCTATACCGCGCGCGCGATCCTGGAAGATCCGATTCTTCTGCACCAGTCCGGTGACGTCTTTGATCGCCTTCGGCACGTCTTTGAGCGCTTCTTTTGTCTGATCGCGGAAGCCCTCGGGAAGATCCCACGCCAACCCGCCGATTCTCGTGTAGCTGTAGGTGAGTCTCGCGCCGGTAAGCGCCTCGAGAACGTCGTTCAGCTTTTCGCGGCAGTTGAAGAAGTACCAGAAGTTGGTCAGCGCACCCGAATCGACCAGATTTGCCCCCACGCAGATCATGTGGTCCATGATCCGCTGAATCTCCATGACGACCACGCGAATCACTTGCGTTCGCTCGGGGACCTCTAAACCCATCATTCTTTCGACGGCTTTACAGAATCCGATGTTGTTGGTGAGCGAACTGCAGTAATTCAACCGGTCGGTGTACGGAATAACCTGATTATATTGCTGGGTCTCCACCGTTTTCTCGAATCCACGGTGGAGGTACCCGACTTCTACACCAGCTTTTTCGATCGTTTCGCCGTCGAGCTGGCAGTAAACGCGAAATGTTCCGTGGGTAGCGGGGTGTGTAGGTCCGATGTTGATGTACATCGGGTCGGTGTTGATGTCTTCCAATGACGTCCCGTCAACGGTATCACCCGCGAAATCGAGTTCCGCCGCCCTATCCGGACCTGCGACAGCGTCGTCCGCGCCACTATGCGGGGTTTTCGTTGGTTTCGTATTCAAGTTGTCGTCCGTCATTCCGCTGATCGTCGAGTTACTCGTTTAGTTCGTCTGTGAGGTCGGAGGTCGTGGTGCACCACTGTCCGTGTGTGATCGGATAGTCTTTACGCAACGGGTGACCTTCGAATTCGTGATGCGTGAGCAGTCGCTTGAGGCACGGATGCCCGACAAAGTTGAACCCGTACATTTCAAACGCCTCTCGTTCGCCCCAATTGGCCGACTGCCACAGGTCAGTCACGGTGGGAACGTCTAACTCGTTCTCCGGCACCGGGATGCGAACACGAACTCGGTGGTCATTCCCCACCGAGTACAAAATGTATTCTATTTCGAATCTCTCTCGGGATTGGTCGAGTTGGAGGCAGTCGACGCCGGCGATGTCGAGCAGCAGGTCGAATCGTTTTTCGTTTTTGAGGTACGCCAGCAGGTCGTGCACGGAGGATTTGTCGGTAACGATCGTCAGGTCGTCGAACGACCTGTCGATCTCCAATACCTTTTCGCCGAAACGCGAGCCGACCTCCTCGGCCAGGGCGTCGTGCTTTGCTATTTCCTGTGTCATTCGTCTTTGAGTTTCTCGGTAACTTCGTGCCGTCTCTGGACGCCTCTTTTGGGTACCGGCTCGATATCGATCCGCTCTTGCATTTTCATAATGCCGTCGAGGATCGCGTCCGGACGCGGCGGGCAGCCTGGAATATAGACGTCGACGGGGATGAACTGTTCGATCCCCTGCACGGTCGCGTAATTGTCATAGAAGCCGCCCGAACAAGCGCACGCACCCATGGAGATGACGTATTTCGGCTCGGGCATCTGATCGTATATGCGCTTGAGCGCCGGAGCGAGCTTGTAGTTGATCGTTCCCGCCACCAGCAGCAAGTCCGCCTGTCGCGGAGAAAACCGCACCAGCTCAGCGCCAAATCGCGATACATCGAACGGGCTGGACACCACTGCCATAAACTCGATCGCGCAGCACGCCGTCCCGAACGGGAGCGGCCACAGAGAGTTCTTTCGTGCCCACCTGACCACGTCGTCGAGCCGCGTGGTAATGATCCCCGTCTCGGCCTTGGTAATGGCAGTGCTATCTATTCCCATTCCAGCGCTCCTTTCTTCCACACGTAAACAAGCCCCAAAATCAAAACGAATAAGAAGACCGACATTTCGACGAAGCCAAACAACCCCAGCTCCCGGAACAATACGGCCCACGGATACACGAAGACCGCTTCGATGTCGAAAATGACAAACAAAAGAGCTACGAGGAAGAATTTGACCGAATAACGATGACGGGGTTCGCCCACCGGATCGTTGCCGCATTCGAACGTCGTCAGCTTGCGCTGCGTCGCCTGGCGGGGGCCGGTAAACGCGGCAATCGACAGCATCAGTACCGGAATGGCAAACGCCAGGATCAATAGAATAAGCACGGGAGCGTATTTGAGAGCGATCGGCATCGTGAATGTACTTCCGGCGGTCGACTCGAAGGGCTACGCCGAGCTAGCCGTGACGTTCAACTAAAATTTCGCTTCAATTGGGTAGCGTTCAAGACGGCCGCCGTGCCATCGCCGGGGATTACTTGTGCGATAATTCACATGCATAGGGCCGGCTAACCGTGTTGCTAACCTATTACGGAATCTGGTGTCGTGTCAAGGGCTTTCAAATCGACGCC
>CBDVBX010000079.1:0-13897 GCA_965372335.1 uncultured bacterium
ACGCCTTTCGTCGTGCCGCACCGGGATGAGTATACCGAGACGGTTGGATATCGGATCGAAGGACCGGCGGGTTCGGTGATCTACATCTCCGACATCGATAAGTGGGAACGGTGGGATGAATCGATCGTAGAAGTGGTCTCGCAGGCGTCGCGCGCGTACGTGGACGGAACCTTTTGTGCCGACGGTGAAATCCCCGGTCGCAGCATGACCGACATCCCTCATCCGTTCATCGAAGAGAGTATGCGCTTGTTCGAGAGTCAGCCGGCCACCGACAAAGCCAAAATCCGTTTCCTTCACTTGAATCACACCAACCCGGCGATCGATCCCAATAGCGAGGCGCGAAAACGCATCGAAGCGGCTGGGTTCGGAGTGGCGGACGAGTTGGAGATCTTCGAGCTTTGACGATTTGTGGGCGAACCGACGAGGAGGATCTGAGTGAGAGCGGCGGTATATGACGCGTTCGGACAACCGTTGGAAATCCGAGAAGTCGCAGATCCCGCACCCAGCGCAGACGGCGTAGTGATCCGTGTCGAGGCGTCCGGCATCTGTCGCAGCGACTGGCACGGTTGGATGGGGCACGACCCGGACATCAAGCTGCCGCACGTCCCCGGCCACGAGATGGCCGGCGTCGTAGAATCGACCGGCAAAAACATCAAACGCTGGAAACCGGGAGACCGGGTCACACTGCCATTTTGCTGCGGGTGTAATAACTGTCCGCCGTGCCGCGAAGGTCACCTCCATCTGTGCGACAACTCGTTTCAGCCCGGGTTTACGCACTGGGGATCGTTTGCTCGCTACTGCGCGATCGAGTACGCGGACACAAATCTGGTGCGCCTGCCGGATAAAATCGACTTTGTCACCGCGGCCAGCCTGGGGTGTCGATTCGTAACCTCTTTCCGCGCTCTGGTCGATCAGGGTAAAGTCGCCCCGGGGGATTGGGTCGCCGTACACGGATGCGGTGGGGTCGGCCTGTCGGCAATCATGATCGCCAGTGCGTTGGGCGCACGAGTGGTCGGTGTCGACATCGACGAGAGCAAACTCGAATTGGCCCGCTCGCTGCGGGCGACCGCCGTGCTAAACGCCCGTAACGAAACAGATGTCGCCGCCGCCATCAAGGACACGACGGACGGAGGTGCGCACGTGTCGATCGACGCATTGGGCAGCATAAAAACTTGTCGCAATTCGATCGAGTGCCTGCGAAAGCGCGGCCGCCACGTGCAGGTCGGATTGTTGCTAGCCGACGAGAGCGACGTATTGCTTCCGATGTACACGGTTCTGTCGCGCGAGTTGGAACTGGTGGGGAGTTACGGAATGCCGGCAACCGACTACGCCAAGGTTCTGGACATGATTGTGTCGGGAAAACTAAGCCCACAGAAACTGATCGGCAAAACGGTTTCTCTCGCAGAAGCCTCGGCCGAACTCGCCGCAATGGGTGACTTCAGACAAATCGGTATCACCGTAATCAACGAATTCTAGCGGAGTGTTTTGGATCGCCGTTTTAGTGCCGGCGCGTCATAGGTATGATCGACGGAGAGAGACGTTAGTTGCCGTTGGCGAATCTAAGGCCGAGGGTGACGATCTTTTGAATCAGCTTGCCGTAGTCCGTGCCCGCGGCTGCGGCCGATTTCGCGAAGTCTTCTTCGCCGTTGAGGTCCGGGTTCGGATTCGGTTCCAAAAGGTACAACTTGCCCTCGTCGGTGAGGCGGAAGTCCATCCGTGCGTAACCGCTCAGGCCGAGCGATTTATACACTTTCTTGCAGTAGCGCCGAATCCTATCTTCGACGCCGTCCGGGAGATCCTTGGCGGCGCCTGTTTTGACGCCCAGTTTCTTTTGATAGTCCTCGTCCCACTTGACCTTGCCCGTGGCGATCGCACGCGTGCCGTTGGGGAGTTTGCCGAAGCGCATCTCCCACACCGGAAACACCTCCAGCCGGCGGTTACCCAATACGCCGGCGTACAGCTCCCGGCCTTCGACGTACGCCTCCGCGATCGCGTCCGTCTGCGTGTGGTGGTGAATGAACTCCACCCGTTCTTTGAGTTTTTCGTCACTCGTCACGACCGACGCTTGCGCGATACCGACCGAACCATGCATCGAAACCGATTTGACGATCACTGGAAAGCGGAGCCGACGCGGCAGGCGCCTTGCCACACGCCCCCGCGGAAACAGCGTAAAATCCGGTACTGGGATCCGATGGTGGCGGAGAATTTTTTTCAACAGCGCCTTGTTGTCGCACACCACCAAGCCGTAGGGATTGCAGCCTGTGAAAGACTGGCGCATCAGTTCGAGGTATCCTAGCACGTAAGGCACGTAAATCCCCTCGCCGCGAAACTCTTCCAGCAGGTTGAACACCAGGTGCGGCTCGTAGGCACTCAGTACCATACGAATATCGGCCAGTTCTGTGACACCCCCGAGAACTCTCGTCTGGTGTCCGAGATTGTCGAGAGCCGTAACTACGTCGTATTCCGACTTCCATTCGACGATCGGTTTGTCTTTGAAGTCCGACTTGTTCTCCGAATGCTCGTACTCCTGATTGGTAACGATGAGAATGCGAAGTTTTGTGGGCGCTTTCATACCCGCTCCGTTGATTCAAACTAGAATCTGGTGGTCGGTACCGTGCACAAAGTTCATCGTCTGCATGGTGAGCATGATGGCGACCTCGACCTTGAGTTCCTCGTGCGGCCGGGTCAGCAGTAGTTTTAGCTCGCGGCAGCGTTTGATCATGTCCTTAATGACCAGATTGACGGCGTAGGCGTGCTCACCCGTCCACTCCGAGACCACCCGGCGCAGATCGGGCGCAGTCCGTCGCAAATAAGCCGCCGCCGTCGGGTATTTTCCCGCTCCGTGGGGATCCGGAAAAAGACGCGTCAAATCGCGATCGAAGAAATCGGGGTGATCGCTCTCATAACGTGACTGCTTGGTCTTGTAATACTCGCGAAGTGTCATTCGGATCCGGTTTGCGGATTCGACCTTGGCCCGTGAGCGCACCCGCGGAGCGCGGCCCGCCAGTTCGGTCATCAATTCGTCGACGTAGAGAATCTTTTTTAGCGCGGGCCAGCCATCGTATCGCCGTCGCCACCGAGTGGTGGACCCCAGCCACACCGCAAACGTCTCCGCGAAATCTTCGCACGGGTGGCTCTGCGCATACCACCAGTCGAGGTGGTGAACGTAGCGCTTACTCACCGGGCGCGGGCGGTATGAATGGGGATACGGTTTGGTGGGCCGGCCAAAGATTTTGCGCCAGCGCGGCCGGCGCCCTAGTTGATAAGCGGTCTCATACGCGTGGCCAGCTTCGTGACGCAACAATTGCATGCACCACACCCTGGTGCCACCCTCGACCTCGAACATCATCCGGTCCTCCAGCTTTCGCAGCCGAGTGTGTGCAAGATAAAAGGGGATCGCGATCCCGGGGACATGGTCGGGCGTGAACCACTCGCCCGACAGCCAGCAGTGCGGCCGAAAGCGCAACCCGCGGCGGGCCAACTCATTATATAGCTGTTCGATCTGGCGTTCGAGCCAGGTGCCCTCGATGGTCACGTCCAGGTCACAAATGCGCACGTCGAGGAGAGATTCGTGAGGAAGCAAAGCCCAATCGGGTTGTCGTCGCCGGCGGGTTCGCCCCTTAGACCGGCCGCGTCCTGAGTTTTTCATACACACGAAACTACCAATAAAGCTGCGAGATAATCAAGAACGCAGTGGCCCGGCTTCGCGTCTGGTGGGTTCTCGGTTATAATGAGGACATGTCTGACCGAAACAGCGATTTCTACCAACAACTTCGCGGACGGATCCGCGAGTGGCTCAAGTCCGACGAAGGCCGGTCCGACAAGTGGGCCGAGTATCTGTTACTCGCACCTGATTTATTCCACCTGATGTGGAAACTGTCCGCAGATCCCGATGTTCCGGCCAAAGATAAGGTAAAACTTGCCGGGGCTCTGGCGTACTTCATTTCTCCGATCGATCTGATACCCGAGGCCATGCTTGGACCGATCGGCTACGTCGATGACATCGCGCTGGCCGCTCTCGTTTTGAACGGTATCTTGAACCACACCAGTCCTGAGGTTTTGGCCCGTCACTGGGCGGGTGATGAGGATGTCCTGGTTGCAATCCGCCGAATCCTCGCCGTCGCCGATGAAATGGTCGGCGCGGGTGTGTGGCGCAAACTAAAGAAACTGGGCGGGCGGTAGAATCACACCCGGATCCACACGCGCTCGGCGGCCCTGTTTCTATTCGAGAACGTACAAGGCATTGCCGCTACCGAAGAACACACGTCCTCCGTGGACGATGGGATTGCACACCATAGATTGCGCCTCGAACTTCCACTTTTCCTCGCCCGTCTCGGGGTCGATTGCGTAGAGAAAGTGATCGCCGCTGCCGAAATACAACACGTCTCCCGCGATGGCGGGCTTGGAATACACCTTGCCGTCGCGGTCGAAATCCCAGATCACTTTTCCGGTCTTGGCGTCCAGCGCGTACAGATGACTCTGCTGCGTGTTGCTGTAGACGACGCCGTCGCAAACAGCCGGCTCCAAGCTGACCTTTTCACCCGTATCGAACTTCCATAACATCCGGCCGGTGCCGGCGTCGACGGCATAAATATGATGGTCATAACTTCCAAAGAAAGCGACGCCATCGTGGATCGACGGCGCGTGATAGACTTTTTCGTCAGCGGCGAATCGCCAGCGTTCCTTGGCCAGCGCTTTTTCGAACGCGAAGATGGTACCGTTCCAATCGGCGATCAGTATCAGGTCGCCGTACACCGACGGGCTAGCGCAGCTGCCGGTTTCGGCCGCAAACTTGTTCACCAGTTTTCCGGATTCGGCATCGACGACGTAAAAGTGTTTGTCATGGCTGGTGAAATAGGCGAGCCCGTCTTGAACGAGCGGGGGAAAGCAAACGCCGCCGTCGGTCTGAAATGCCCACAACTCCGAGCCGGTTTTGGGGTCGAGCGCGTAGAATTTCCCGTCGTGCGCACCCCAGTAGGCAACGCCGTTGTAGATCGTCGGCGGTCCGGCGGCCGCTTTCACGCCTTCCTTTTGCCAGCGCTCCTTTCCGGTCTCGACGTCGACGGCGTAGAAGTGATCTTCCCAGTCGCCGAAGTAGACGACGCCGTCGTACACCAGCGGCGGCGACGTGACATCGCCAACCGTCTCGAACGTCCACTTGAGGCCGGTCAGTTCGCGGAGCGGCTGTGTATTATACACACCGGTATGTTGGGGGCCTCCATTATATAGGGTAACGCCGCTGCGGGTGCCACCGACGGCAACCCCGGTGCCGGCGATCATCGCCAGAGCAAAAACAACGGATATCAGTCTGTTGGACATGTCGAACCTCCCGCGGAATCGAGGACTTTTCCCATGGGATTTTGGTAAGCGTACGGACAACAGAGTGTACTGAATAATATTCAAAAAGTTCCTGATATTTTGTCCCACATCTCCGCCAAGATATGATACAATTAACTCACTAGTAAATCATTGCCCGGACCGGCCGGCCGTGAAGGCTGAGCCAAGGATGAGCTGCGTCCGCCGGGCATGTTTGTTATATCCCGCCTGCTTACCGCTCGAATCCAAATAGCTCCAGCCCGATTATAGCGCCGAGATCACCGCAGGCCGGCAGCGGTGGTCAATGTGCTTACTGTAACCACCGCAGGTAGGCCGCGATGATCAACGTACTCACGGTATTCGGCACTCGTCCCGAGGCGATCAAAATGGCGCCGGTTGTGCGCGCGCTGGAGGCGCGCGGAGACTCGGTGCGTAACCGCGTGTGCGTAACGGGCCAGCACCGCGAAATCCTCGATCAAGCGCTCGATTTCTTCTCCGTCCGTCCCAGCTACGATCTCGACTTGATGACCAAGGGGCAGTCACCGGCCGACGTGGCCGCGCGGGTGATGGACCGTTTCAGTTCCGTCCTGCGTTCGGAGCGTCCTGACTGGGTGTTGGTACAGGGAGATACCACCACTACGATGGCAACCGCGTTGGCGGCGTCGTATTGGGGCGTCAACGTGGCGCACATCGAAGCGGGATTGAGGACATTCGACAAAACGCAACCGTTTCCAGAAGAGATCAACCGCGTCTTGGTCAGCTCGGTGGCGAATCTTCACTTCGCCCCCACATCGGCGGCACGCGCCAATCTTTTGGCAGAGGGGCACGACAGAGCGAACATTCTGGTCACCGGCAACCCGGGCGTCGATGCATTGTTCCACACGCTGGCCACCCTCAACGGTGGACCCAAACGCGATCCTTTGCAGGGGCTGCCCGATAACAGCCGGATCATACTGGTCACGGCACACCGCCGGGAAAACCTGGGGTCGCCTTTGGAGTCGATCTGCGAGGCTTTACTCGACATTGCGAATCGATATCGCGGCCGGGTACAGATCGTCTATCCCGTTCACCCCAACTCAAAGGTGTACGACGCCGTCCACCGTGTTCTCGGTGGAGTACACGGCGTCAACCTGCTCGATCCACTGGACTACCGGACCTTGATACACGTGCTCAGGCGGTGCGAATTTGTGCTGACAGATTCGGGCGGCATACAGGAAGAGGCCCCATCATTGGGAAAACCTGTGCTGGTGTTGAGGAATGTGACGGAGCGACCGGAAGGAGTTTACGCCGGGAACGCGCGGTTGGTTGGCACCGACAGCGGCCGGATCGTGGAAGAAGCACTGCGCCTGCTCGATGATCAGCGGGCGTATAGGAGAATGGCATGCCCGGTCGATCTGTACGGCGACGGGGGTGCGTCGCCGAGAATCGCTTCGGCGCTGATCGGTGAAGCGGTCGAAGAGTGGAATCCGACACTCCACGTGGCAAACTGATATGAGAACACTCGTAAGGACAATCGTCTTAACTACTGCGTTGTGCGCGCAACTGCTCAGCCACGGTTGTGGTGTTGACGAGAACCGGTTTCCCAGCGAGTTGACAGATCTTCCCCCCGCCGACAGCGTTACCGTCGAAATAGACGGAACTCGCTGGACCCAGGTGATGAACTGGGATTTCTCCGACGGGTGGTACCCGGGCAGTTGGGGATGGGGAGATTGGCGAATAGAGAAAGGCGTTCTTACCGGTGACGATCCCACGGGAAGGATCGCCGTTTATGTCTTTCCGTTCACCCACGCCGACAACGCCCTTCTGGAAACCAAAGTCAGGCTGGTCAGAGACGCGGAAAATCACCGGGTCGATGCGCAGCTGCTGACCAGAAACAACCGGGTTATTCATTCTGAAAGCGGTATGGAGATCGTGGCCGACGAAAGCCAGGTCGTGGTGCGACATATGGTGCGTTCGATCGACTACGTTTACGGATTTGTACGCATCAGTGAAAAACTGGAACGCGGCAAGTGGTATACCTTGCGATTTGTGCTCCGCAAAGGAAGATTTGACGCATTCATAAACGACGAGCACGTGTACTCGTCCTCCGATTCGAGCGCGGCGGACGGCGGATTCACCGAGGGGAATGCGCTTGCCGGGCGTGCCGCCAGGCGTGCCGCTAGGCACGTCGAGGGCAGATTCCCTGCATCGGTTTATACCGAACCCCACCTGGCGGTCAACGGCGGACAGGCCGAATTCGAGTACGTAAAAATATTTGTCGACCGATCCGTGCCCGCGCCGACTGTCGTCACAGCGCGGGAAGCGGCGTCGAGCGGAGTGCGAGAACGGCACTGGCTGGTCACCGTTTTACTATCGCTGTTCTTCACCGTCATTGCCATGGTGTGCATTTATGTGGTGCGTCACTACGCCTTCACTCTAAATCGGTTGTTTGGCCGGCAGCGGCAACCGTATCTCGACGTAGACGCGGCAAAGTGGCCGGAAGTGACCGTGGTGGTGCCGGCACACAATGAAGAAATGGTGATTGCCGAAGTCCTCGAAGCGCTACTCGAAGTCGACTATCCAGAAGGAAAACTGTCGATCATACCGGTCAACGACCGTTCAAAAGACAAAACGGGCGACATCATCGACGAATTCGCCGCACGACACCCCGAACAGATCAAGCCCTACCACCGAAAAGAAGGCACCGCCGGCAAAGCGGCGGCGCTGAACGACACACTCGGACGGGTCGAGACGGATATCCTGCTGGTGTTCGATGCCGACTACGTCCCCGGCCGAGGGCTGATAAAGCAGCTGGTTTCCCCGTTCTTTGACCCCGAGGTGGGCGCCGTCATGGGGCGCGTTGTTCCCTACAACGTCGAGTGCAATCTGCTGACTCGATTGCTCGATTTGGAACGGGCCGGTGGATACCAGGTGGACCAACAGGCCCGCATGAACATGAAAATGGTTCCGCAGTACGGTGGAACGGTCGGCGGGGTTCGCAAAGGTGCGCTCGAAAGCGTCGGCGGGTGGCGCGAGGACTCGTTGGCCGAAGATACCGACGCCACATACCGACTGCTGCTGGGGGGGTGGAAGACCGTTTATCAAAATCGTTCGGAGTGCTACGAGCAGGTGCCGGAGTCGTGGACATCGAGGTTGCGTCAGATCAAGCGTTGGGCGAAGGGGCACAACCAGGCGACGAGACGATACAGCTTTTCCCTGCTCAAGAACCGTCGTACCCGGTGGACCGAGAAGCTCGACGGGCTGCTGCTCCTCTGCGTGTACACGATGTCTCCCGTTCTGATCTTTGGTTGGCTGTTGGGAAGTGTTCTCTGGTATCTCGGCGAGCCACGATCCAGTCTCATACTCATATTTGTCGTCACCTCGTACAGCACGTTGGGCAACTTCGCGGTGTTTTACGAGATCACGGCGGCTGCCCAGCTGGATGGGTCGCGCGAGCGCGTGCGACTGCTGCCATTCGTATTCTTTGGATTTCTTGTCAGTCTCTTCTCGGTCAGCCGCGCCGCCTTTTCGCACATCGCGATCAACGGAAATGGCAAAAATGGCAAAAACGGCGAGGTCGTCTGGGATAAGACCGAACGAAACAACAATTTCAACGGCCACACCAACAGTTACACGAACGGCCGTAAAAACGGATCCAATAACAAGCCCAACGGCAAGGGCAGTGGCGACGAACGGAGCGAGCGATGAGTCCGGCGCTGGCAGTCATAGCGTTTTTCCTGCTGGCCTTCGGGCTGGCGCTTCTCCCGTTCACACCGGCGATCGTCGAGTGGCGTAAAAGGAGGGACGCGGAGCCTTTGAAGGTTGTGCGCGACTCGCAGGTAGACATCCGCTATTTCGCAAATCGATTTCGTGAGTTTGTGAAGACCAATCTGGGCGACACGTTGGAAACCTGCCGGAAGTCACGGGTAACCGAGCGGGGCACGCTGGAGAACGGTACGCCGTACGTCATTGTCGGCGACGGCAAGACACCGTTGCCCGGGGGGAGCGGGCTGTGGCGACGCGGGTACAACCCCGTGATTTTGTCTTGCGCCGATCTTCGTTTGCCAAAGTCAGGGGTGTTCACGGAAGAGATCTTCGCAGACGGATCGGTAGTGGGCGAAGAACGGAATGTGTTGCGAGCGGTGCTGGCGGAAGAGGAGATACACCTGGGGCGACGGAGCACTTCGCTGCGGTGGCTGCATGCCGGCCGCGGCGTCAGCGTGAAATCAGAGTCGATCATATTTGGACGGGCGTCAGCCGATCAGTACATACGCATCGAACGCGGCTGCCGCTTCGAACGACTGAACGCGCCGCGCATCGAATTTTGTTACGAGCCCGAAGCGGGGGAGTTGGCCGGAGGTATGGTGTACCGGGAATCGGCGGTTCTCAAACCTCGTGATCTCCCGAACCCGGTCGAGGTGGCGGCGGGCCGGTGGCTGGTTCGAGGCAACCTGGATATTCCCGCGGGCAAAATCGTCGAAACCGACCTGGTGGTGACCGGCAGAACACACATCGGGTCCGGCGTGCGAATTACGGGAAGCGTCAAAAGCCACAAAACTATGGTTTTGGAGAAGGGCGTCGAGGTGGAGGGTAGCCTGGTGAGCGAGCGCGACATCCACATCGGATTGGACTGCAGGATTCGCGGTCCCATACTGGCCGAGGGGGCAGTCTACGTCCGCAAGGGCACAACGATCGGGTCCGCGCAGACACCGACCACGGTGAGCGCCGATACTGTGTTCGTCGAGCCCGGCGTGGTGGCGCACGGCACCGTTTGGGCGCACCGTTACGGGCGTGTGGCGTCGCCGAAAATGGTTCCAGTGCAGGATAGTGATAATGGAGACACCGCAAGTCGATAAGCCGCGCCAGCACGCGTTGCTGACGCAAATCGAAGACCTTCGGCACCGTGGGTTCAGGGGCGGGTATATCCAGAACCATCGGGCGTTGTTGACTTCGCCGGGTGGGATGGCCAAAGTCGCGTCGTCCGTCGGGCTGGCATTGGTGTTGCTGGCCGGATGGCTACTCACCTTGAATTGGGCGAGCGTCGCTTGGGCGCACATGCTTTCGTTCTGGAGCGACGTATTGGGAATCCGATCTTTCGTCACGTTGGCGCACTATCGCTTCTCAAGCGTGTTCAGCTTCTCCGTGCCATATCTGTACGTACAATGCCCCTTGCCGGAGGCATTAGATTTGTTGATCGGCACGATTGTTACGATTATCATGTTCTTCTCGACCTTTTTCTTGCCGCGGCGTTACTTGCCAGTAGCCTATCTTCTCCGGGTGGTCGTTTTCTTCCAAGCGTGCGCCCAGTTGTTCTTTACGTTTGTGCCGATGAAGTTTCCTTATGGGGCGAGCGGATACGTACACGGTGAATTGATCGCGGGATTGGTGCTGATAGCGCTTGTCCCCGTCGCTCTCGCCTTTACTTATTTCATTTTCGATTTCAGTCTGTGGAAAAAGGCGACGCTAGCGTTGATCATTATGCTCTACTTTTTCCTGTTGATTCCGATGCAGTTCCTGGCCCATGCGTACGTACTGCATCATACGTCTCTGTTGATGCTGCCGCTGTTGTTCTTCGTATTCGGTTTGCCGCTCGACGTGATGATATTTATTGCGTTCTACTCTTGGGGGGCGAGCTGGAAAAACACGTTGTATAGAGAGCCCGCACCGCGGGGGAATGGTTTTTTTGAAACACAAGCGGAACATGATGTTCAAAATGATGCATAGAATTGTGGTTGCCAGCCGGCCCGGCGGTGCGGCTGTTATCGTGTGGATGACAGTGTTGTGCGCTCTTGCGACGGTATCCGGCGTCGCAAGAGCGGCCGATGGCGATGCGCCACCACCGCACGCGAAGTACATCGAGGGTGGTGCCGATTTCACCCATTTTACGAACGACGTCGGAAACGGGAACAATCAGTTCATAACGTTTTCGATGTCGAGGGAGTGGGCGTATATGTTGCGTTTCGACCTGGGTCGGGCCCAACGATTCGGCGACGAAGGGGTTGCGATCGGGGCGGCGTTCATCTCGTACTTTGCTAAATCGTGGAGCACTGGGATCGGCGTGAGTACAGGATCGGGCAAGTTCATCTTCCCGCGGTACCGTTTGGACGTATCTCTGGGGTATACGTTTTTGCCGGCGGGAAATCTCCGGGCGACGATCGGCTATGTGACCGAACAGAGCAAGGGAGAAAACAGTTACGATCGTATTGCCGGATCGTTGACTTGGTACGCGGGAGCACACTGGATCATCGGGGGATATTTCAATTATGATATCGGTCAGCCAGGGGATACGATCACGAAGTCGGGTGGCGCCGGGGTGACATGGTATACCTGGCAGGAACGCTATATCGGCGCGGCGGTCGAATACGGTGACGTCAATTATACGCAGGTGGGCGTCACGGACTTCCTGGTCGCGTACGAACAGGTGTGGGTCAGGGGTTACTACACGGAGTATTTCAACCCCACCTTTGGGCTCAATCTGCGTGCGGACTGGGGAACCAACAAGTTTTACGACTTCTACGGCATTTCGGCGAGTGTGTTCAAATCATGGTAGGTCCGTTGAACCAATCGACGAACCAGCCGGCAAACAACCGCGGCCGCTTGGGCGCGCTATCGTTGTTCGCTGGCTATTCGTGCTTTCTGGCCCTCATCCAGGTCTTTACGCTATTTGTCGGCGTCGTCCGGATCGGATTCAGCCAGCCGCTCGCGGTGGCGGCGGCCGCCGTGTCCGTGGCGGCGGCACTTTTGTTTGCCACCCGATTCCGCGATGCCAACCACCTCGACGGAGCGCCGGCACGGAGAACCAATCGTCGAAGCAGCGACTGGGCGGTTCGAGTGCTGGGGGCTGTCGTCAAAGCGCTCGCTGTTGTCGCCATCGCGTGGGCCGCTTGGGTGTGGCTGCAGCTGTGGCGCCTCGCATCGCTGCGACCGCCTTACGATTGGGATGGTCTTTACTACCACCTTCCAGCCATTCACGAGTGGGTAACGGCAGGTCGGGTTTCGTGGATCGGCCACATGCCAGACATCCCATTCGTGAACTTCCCGATGGGCGTGGAAGTCACCAGTTTTTTTGTCCACCACCTCCTGCAAACGAGCCGATGGGTAAATGCGGGTAACTTGTCCTATTGGCCCCTGGCGTTTGTGGCCCTGGTCGTCGTCGCCAAACGGATGGGGGTGCGTGGTGTGTGGTCGTGGGCGGCGGGTGCGCTGATCGTCGGCGCCCCCGTGTTCGTGTGCCAGAGCGTGAGCTGCTACATCGATCCCGGTTTCGCCGCGACGGTGATGGCGTGTATCGCAGCGTCGTGCGTATTTGTATTCGATGCGAAGGAGAACCGTTCCGGCTGGTGGGACGCGTCGTTATTGGGTCTGACCGCCGGGCTTACCCTTGGTTCGAAGGGGACGGGTCTTCCATTTGCCATCGTGGTCGTGTCGGTGTCGGCGTTGGGGGCGCTGTGGGTTTGGGGCTCGAAACGGCGGCTGCTGGTATCTCGATTGTGCGTGGTGGTTGCCGTTTCTCTACTGGTGGGAGGGTATTGGTACACTCGAAACGCTATTCTTACCGGCAATCCGATTTATCCGATTCAATTGAAGGTGGGAGAGAAAGTACTCATCGAGGGCTGGGACCACGTCCAGTTCAACGAAGCCAATCTGCCGCCGTGGCTAGAGCGATACCCGGGCCCGACGCGAATGTTGGTATCGTGGCTGCAATTCGACCGGCCTATCTCTGGCTACGCCCCGGTTGGGGGGATGGGGTACGTGTGGCTTGCGGGCGCGGTACCCGCCGTCTTACTGCTGTGGCTATTGTCCATCGGTCGCCGCTATCCGGGACCGGTACGCCAGTTTGCTTTTGTGACCATCCTGGTGTTGTGTCTGCTCGCCGTACAACCAGCGACGTGGTGGGCGCGTTTTACGGTTTGGCTCCACGCACTGGGACTGCCGTCGATCGCCTTGGTGATCTACGCGGCGGCATCCGCACGGCGCGTATGGTGGCGGGCGCTCGCCGTGATCGTGGCGGCGGGAGTAGTGGCCACTGTGGTTTGGGAATCTGGAACGACGCTCGCGCTGGAATGGGCGGATGGGCGAACGGGCGAGGTAACGAGTGCTCGTAATGCCACGTTCGAGACCAGCGGGGAGTACATGTTCCCGGGCATGGCGGACGCGACGGGTTTCAAACAGTTTTTTGAAGCCGGCAAAATTGCTCGCAGTCCGTGGGAACGCTACGGCACTTTGTTGGGCGGCGTCCTGGCGATGCCACTCGACAAACGCGAAATCGTGGTGCTACCGATGTATCCCACTGAGTCTGACATACAAGCGCTTGGTCCGCGCGGAGTGGAGTGGATCATTTGGGATGTACTTGCCGCCGGCGAACCACCGGACGTCATCCGCGACGCATCCACGGAATCTTACCAGTACCACCCCTCCGACGACGTCGACTTCCGCATCCTCCGTCTCTCCGGCGACTAAACTCCGCCGCGCTCTCTGTCGGCCAGGCGCGCAGCGGGACGATCAGCCCGCTACCGTGGCTCTGGGGCCGACGGTTACCGAGGTTTCTGGGGCAAGTCGCCGTGAGCTTCGTGGTTCTGGGGCGACCGACCGCGAGTTTCGC
>CBDVBX010000080.1:0-13897 GCA_965372335.1 uncultured bacterium
TATTGTAAAAAATTTTTTATTATACTGCGCCAACCCCCCGCGGGTGGCGGGGCCAGCCCCCCCACGCCCGAGCGGGTGTAGCTGGCAAAAAAAAATGGGCCACCCGTGGTTCGGGTGGCCCAGAAAGTCGCGGACAAACGGGATCGGTATTCCCGTGTTTATTCGGGAACGTCATCCGCGAACTCACCTACGAGGGGATTCGCCCTACCGGTTCTGCGGTATCCGGCCTTTGTGTCCGAAGACGGCCGGACCACTACCATGGTGGCTACCCACTTCCCCTGTTTCTTTACACCGCTCACGAACACGAGCGCGTTGTTGACGAAGTACCCGTCTTCCTGAATCCCGTGTCCAACAACGTAGACCGTCGTGGCCCGCGGAACGTACACTTCGCGCCCGCCGACCCGGATCCGCCCATCCAGAGAACCGACATAGTGGCCGGTGACTGAAAACGTGCTGTTGTTGTAGTAACCCATGCCGACTGCCTTTCTGTTGCGATTCTCTCCGGCATTCGCATCCGCAGCAAGAACCAGGATCAGAGCGGCTGTTAAAATGATTCCTGTTGTGTTCCATATTTGTTTCATTTTACACATCCCCTTCTTTAGTTCCACATCTGGCGCCACGAACGGACGATCAGACGACGGATTTCCATATCGACGTCCTTGATCTCGATGCTGGTGTTGTTTAGCTGAACGATGATCTGTTCGTTCGCGAAGTCGAACACCGGCTCCGAACCGATACCGGCTCCCAGGTCTTCCACCCGGCCTTCGGTCGTGTCGTTTTCGTTGCCTTCGGAATCGTCTTGTACCGACCCGTCGCGAAAATCGACGGAGTACAACCAGCCGTGGCCGCCGGACCCGCATATTTCGGAGTTGGGCTGAAATGTGGTGAAGTAAACCACGCCGGCGACAAGGGCGTCGGGCTCGGTCACCCGCTCACCGAGGGCTTGGACGAGGTCGATAAACCAGCCGCGTCGATCTAGCGTGACCGGCTGAATCGAGCTCGTTTGGTCGACCAGATCAAAGCTGCCTACGGTGGTAGTCGAGTGATTGTCGATAATGCAGTAGAACGTCTGCTGCGACGCGTCGCTGATGTCGGCTACGTCGATGTACCTGCCGGTACCGAAGTAGATCATGGCCTGACCCAGCTCATCGACAGTGACAATCGGACTCGCCTGTATGGGCTGATCCGTCTGGAACAACAAGCTCTTGGGCCACGAACCCAACGTAAGGTCGAAGCGCCACAGGTGACCCGCGAGGTCACTCACATAGAGCAGATCTTCCACGCCGTCGAAATTCATGTCGACCGCGACCGGCGCCGTGGCCATGTTCATGTCGACCGAAGAACTCAGCAACTCCGACCACACCTCCAGGCCGGTCAGTAGATCCAACGCCACGAGGTACGCCTCGCCGAACGTATAATCCGGACCCGAACCGAAAAAGACCACCGGGTCGTTGAAGCTTTCGACTTTCGCTACCTCCGGCTCCGACCAACTCTCGCCGTAAGAGGGTAGCGACGATTCCCACAGCAGCTGCGGCGTTTCGGGGTAGGTGACGTCTATCGCGAAATAGGCGTCTCCGCCCTCGCCCTGGCCGCAGAGAAGGACCGTCCGCCAGGAACCGCCTAGGTAGGTGTCGAACACCTGCGGGGTCGCGTTCACGAAGTACTGGTGACAGTAACCGTCTGCGCACAGGTACTTGAGTTTGTCCAAGCAGATTTCGGGGATGTACGACCACAGCTCCTCGCCGTCCGATGCGCGAAAGCAGTGGAGCATTCCGTCGTTGGCACCGACATAGATTACCGCCTCGCGCGACTCGTGAGCCGCCCGGAAGTCCATATAGCCGGGATCCTGGCGGAAGCCCCTGGGCGGACCCACAACCACCGGTGCCGAAGCCACGATGTCGCCGAGTATCCACCCCTGTCGGTCGCGGAAACCGTCTATCTCGACACCGCGGACGAACTCGATGACGTCGTTCGCAAACGCGTAGTCGTAATCGTCATCTATCCCGTCGCCGTTTGTGTCGATGCCGACGCCGAGACGCGGCGTCAGCTCATTTACGTACGCCACTTCGAAAGACGTCACTTGACCGTCGAGCGAAGTGAAGATATTCCGGGTTGACGGATCCCGGTTATAGAGGACCGAACCCGCGTCCCACAATGGAGTGTCGCCATCCGAATACGGCAGCTCGAACGCCTCGAGATGTCCCTTCCACCTGGAGGGCAGAAATTTCGTCCGGTAGAGCATGTTGTTCTCGGCGTTTTCCGACGAGACGACCGCTACCGCCGAACCGGATGAGATCCGCGCCATGATGTCGCTGAACACGTGTCCCAGCGAGCTCTGGAGCTCCCCTGCGTTGTTCGCAGTGAAGTACAGACCGCCGCCGTTGATCGCCGTGTCCAGGAGGAAACCGGAGTTGATGGCGAACCCGATCGTGTAGGTGATGGCGTTTTGCTTGTCGACCAGATCGGTTCTGATGTCGGTCTCACGCAGAAAGAGTGCGACGTCGTCGAGATAGTCCGAGCAATTGTCGCTGTTGGGCGAGAGGGAGCCGATACTCGCGCACGTGCCCGGCTCGTTGCCGTCGCCGTCGTAGTCGCCGATCCAGGCGGGGATGTTCAGGTCCTGCGTGGGGAAACCGTCGGTCACGACGACGATAAACGTCTTCTGACAATCGTACTCGATCGCGGTCAAGTCGTCGCGCAGGTAATAGTACGCGTCGAGCAACGTCTCGGCCAGCGGCGTCCACCCACCGCCCACGACCGCATTGACGTCGGAGACGACTGTCGCCGGATCGCTGCCGATCGGCGAGATCAGCAGGCCGCCGGTGTCGCCGTTGAAACGCATCACGCCGAAGCGGATGCTCTCGGTGTTGAGTACGATGTCGTTGACGGCCGCCTTCGCCACCTGGATACGGGTCACCGCCGGTATCGCCGCGCGTTGTTCGGGCGTGGCGTGGAAGTAAACCCAGTTGAGGTAGTTGCCGTAGTACCCACCGTTTGTGCCGTGATCGCTGTCGACCAGATAGGCTGACACGGTGTCGGTCCAAGCGACATCGAAGTCTGCCGGCGTAAAAAAGCCAGGCGAGGACGCGCTGTATTTACTCGTTTGACCAAATGGTCCGGAGTGGGTGACGTACGGATCGTACGCGTCGTGGTAGATCGCATCGTTCATGCTGCCGGAGCTATCGAAGATGAACAGCACATTGGCGGAAACTCCGTTTTCTTCCAGAAACAGCGGAATCTCGCACGTGGGTTGTGCCATGATTGTCGCGGTCCAAAGTGGGATTGCGAAGAAGACCGCAATCAGGAGGGAGGGAGACAGCGCGCTTCGGTTGGTTCCGATCATGGCCGTGTCCTCCTTCGGGTGGCTTCAGGTGAAAATAACGTCGATCCAAATCTCTTCGTTGACGATCTAGTGACTGATTTTCCCTGAAGTGCTTGCGAGGCGTCCGCCCGATTTAGATGTGTTGATAATGAAGATCTGGCGGACCGTGACCAGCGGTGAGCGGCTTTCCCGATCCCTCTTTGCCGCCGGCTGACCCCGTTACCGCAATCGCTATGCCACTATTTTTCAGGCGGTTTGGGCCGTTCGTGGGAACAATGGGGACGTTGAGCCCGGTTTACGACAACGGGGGGTGAGGGTTATTTTTCGCACCCTGGGTGAAATTCACCAGATACCTCTTCATCGAATGAGAATTCACGACTTAGCGGTCTGTAACTACTCCGCTGGAACGGCCTCCGGCCGTTCCCAGTGCAAAATGGGGGAAGAGAGGCAGGAAACAGTGTAATACTGCGGCGACATTACACCCATTCGGGTGCCTCGCTACCCAATTGCGGCTCCGCCGTCCTTGGCCCGATCCCTGCTCTATCCCCCACAGACCCATCGAATCAGCAAAAAACAGGGGAATTCAGCGTATAAATGGTGTAATATCTGGGTGTATTTTACGCCATTTATAGGCCGCACTCCCCATTTAACCAGGCAGGCAGAGATGCGATCCCTAAACCTCAAATTCATAGAATCCATAAGGTTATCGCCGAGGCAGGCGTCTGCCCTCAAAAAAATTGGAGAGTACAAAGGGATGCAAGCGCTGTTTGCCCGCCAAACCCCCGAGGTACTCGAGTCTCTCCGACGCGTTGCCCGCATCGAATCGAACGAATCGTCCAACCGCATCGAGGGTGTGACCGCCCCGCCCGACCGCGTGCGCGCGTTGGTTCTGGATGACACGAAGCCCCGCGACCGCTCTGAACAGGAGATTGCCGGTTACCGCGACGTGCTGGAGACCATCCACGACTCCGGCGACTACATGGCGCTGTCGATTCACTCGATCAAACAACTCCACGCCAAAATGTACAGCTACCACCCCGAAGACGGCGGCCAGTGGAAACATGTCGATAACAAGATCATCGAGTCGAATCCGGATGGTTCCATCAAGGAGATCCGGTTCGAACCCGTCGCAGCCGCCGAAACCGAGGGTGCTATGGAAGAGCTGGTTCGCGACTATGACCTCGCGATCAACCAGTACCACCTCGAACCGCTGATCGTGATTCCGCTGACGATTTTGGATTTTTTGTGTATCCACCCGTTCCTCGACGGAAACGGCCGGATGTCGCGTCTGCTGACGCTACTGCTGCTCTACCACGCCGATATCCAAGTCGGCCGGTTCATCAGTCTCGAACGTGTTATCGAGGACTCAAAAGCTACGTACTACGAATCACTCAAAGCCAGCTCACAAAAATGGCACGAGGGCACCCACGACCCGTATCCATGGATCAACTATTTCTGGGGCATCCTGTTGAAGGCGTACCACGAGTTCGAAGAGCGCGTGGGCGAGATTCGTTCGAAAAAACTGTCGAAGACAGAGCAAATCCGTATGGCGATCGAGCGGAAGGTGGGCTTGTTCGCCATCTCGGAGATCGAAGAAGAGTGCCCCCACATCAGCCGCGATATGATCAAACTGGTGTTGCGCGACTTACGCGACGCCGGTGTGATAACCGTCCAGGGAAAAGGACGCGGCGCCCGGTGGATCCGTACGGCCGACAAGCATCAAAAGGTCGAGGACATATCGTAGCCGAGCGCGGCAAACAACCGTTCACCACCGGCGGTGTGGCGTGTTAACGTAGTCGGGTATGGGACTGCGAGAAACACTCAGCCGCGGAGACATTCAGTGGACGGGACTCGTCGCCGGTCCCGTGCTGGCATTCGTCACCTATCTCTGCCTTCCCGAAACATACGCCGGCAGTGCCGGAGAAACGGTCGTGTTCACTCATTCGGGCCGCGCCACGGCCGCGCTCGCCGTGTGGATGGCTGTGTGGTGGATGACGGAAGCGATTCCCATCTACGCCACCGCCCTTCTGCCTCTGGCGTTTTTGCCCTCCGCCGGCGCGTCGTCGATGCGGGAAGCGGCCGCTCCTTTCGGTAACGAACTGATTTATCTGTTCATGGGAGGGTTCATCATCGCGCTGGCCATGCAGCGGTGGAACCTCCACAAGCGGCTCGCCTATATGACTCTCCGACTGGTGGGGACTCGTACTCACATGGTGGTTGCCGGATTCATGGGCATTACGGCGTTCCTCAGTATGTGGGTATCGAACACCGCGACGACTATCATGATGCTGCCCATCGCGCTCAGCGTGATCGACCTGGCGCTGTCCCACCACACGGAGCGCTCTATCGCCGACACCGAAGAGCTCGGCGGCGAGGCGGGACACAACTTCGCATTGTGTCTTCTGCTGGGGATCGCCTACGCCGCATCGATCGGAGGTATCGGCACGCTGATCGGAACTCCACCCAACCTGTTCCTCGCCTCGTTCATCGAAGAGGACCTGGGCGGCGAAGTGAGCTTCGTTCGTTGGATGGGCGTGGGCGTGCCGCTGGTGGTGGTGTTTGTTCCGGCCGTGTGGCTGTTGCTGACCCGCGTACTGTATCCGATACGAATCCGGCGGATCGAAGCCGAAGACTCGCTTACTCACGGCGCGTTCGTTTCCTTGGGGCCGATGACGCGGGGCGAGTGGGCGGTGCTGGTCGTGTTCGCGTTTACCGCTGCCGCGTGGGTTTTCCGGCCGTTGCTACAGAATGTTTCGTTCGCCGGCGCGCGGCCGTTCGCGGGACTCACCGATCCGGGGATCGCCATCACGGCGGCGCTGGTGCTATTTGTCATTCCGGTGGACATCCGAAAGCGCGTGTTCGTCATGGACTGGCAGACGGCCGTTCGGCTGCCGTGGGGATTGTTGGTTCTGTTCGGCGGGGGATTAAGCCTCGCCGCCGCGATACGTACCAACGGCGTGAGCGAATTTATCGGCAGCCAGGTGGTGTCCTTTGCCGGATTTCCACCGGTGATTTTGGTGATCTTGGTCGTAACCATGATGATCTTTCTGACCGAACTCACCAGCAACACGGCGACCACTGCTGCGCTGGTACCCATACTGGCGGCGGTCGCTCCCGGCCTGGCTATCCACCCCTACCTGCTCATCATTCCGGCGGCGGTCGCCGCCAGCTGCGCGTTCATGTTGCCGGTGGCCACACCCCCCAACGCGATCGTATTCGGTTCTGGTTTTGTGCGGATTGCGCAGATGGTCAGGGCGGGGTTCTGGCTCAACATACTCGGCATCGTCCTCATCACTCTCTTAACGTACGCCATTGCGATGCCGTTGTTGTTGTCCAATGGATCGCCGGTGCCGTAGTTCAAACGACCATGCGAAAGTTTCGCTCGTATCTGCTCGTAGTCCTACAGCTGGGCTTGATGGGCGTCATCGCCTTGAGTGGCCCCCTGTTCCCCCAGGGGACCGCCGCGCGCATTCTCGCCATCGTCGGCATCGTGCTCGGCGTCTGGGCGATGCTGGCGATGGAGATCGGCAATTACCAGATCACTCCGGACGTCAAACCGGGGGCGCGGTTCGTGAGCCGCGGACCGTACCGCTGGATTCGCCACCCCATGTACACAGCTGTCTCACTGTTGACGCTCGGGTGGTTGCTGGGAGCGCTCGTGCCCGGGCGGTTGGTCTTGTGGTGTGCGCACGCTGCCGTGATCTTGGTCAAGCTGACGATCGAAGAACGGAATTTGTTGGCGCATTTCGACGGGTACGCAGACTACGCCCGCCGAACCAAACGCCTCATCCCTTTTGTTTTCTGACGGGTTTCGAGTGGTGTCTATGTAAATAGCCACGCCAGAGGGACACCCGTCAGGGGGTGACGGGTGCCTCTGGCGCGATCGGGATGAATCATTCCCGTATGTGATAAATCCTTCTGATTCGCCACTTCCGCCCCGGCCGGAGGTATGGACACCCGACCGGTGCGTGGCTGCGGGCGCTTCGCCCACACCCTGACTTTGCCAAAAATCGCCAGCCGATTTCAATGATGCGTTTGCATCATTTTTGCATGGTAGCCGAGCGCCCCGATCGAGACCGTACCAGGCCGCTTCAATCGCTCGTAAGCAGATAGAAAGCAACGGCTTCCATGATCGAATGGACACCGAGCTTGTCTAAGATGTGCTGAACGTGGTTGCGAACGGTAGAGTAACTGAGGTCGAGGCGGTCGGCTACCTGGTGCAACGACTCGTCTTCTGCGAGTAGCGCCAGGATTTCCTTTTCGCGTTCGGATAGCTGAAATTGGCTCATCGCGCGCTTGCCCAGGCGGGCGCGGGGGGTACGCGTCATCACTTTGGTGAGATACCGTCTGAAACGTTGTTCTTTTGCGTCGTCGATGATGCAGTGGATCAAACGAGGCCCGGCGAAGTCGGGCGCTTGCGCGGCGATCAACACGACCTGTATCAATTTTGCCCGGCGCCCGGCTCCGACACGAATACGGAAAGGTTCGATCTCTTTATTGAATTGAAGTTTTTGCGTGACCGGACAGTTCGAACTACAACACGATTTTCCTCTGGCCGTTTTGCCCCGGACTACCTTGTAGCATGGCTTTCCGACGCACTTACCCGGTGACCGTCCGAGTAGATCCTCCGCCCGGCTGTTGATATAAGCGATGTTTCTGTCGGGATCGCAGACCCAAACGGGCATGCCCAGACCGCGTACCCAGGGCGGCACCCACGACCGGGCGACGGTATGCTTGCCCGTTACGGCTTCTCTCGGCCGCAATTCCATATGGCTCCCCCTGTGCGAACACGCCCTAACTGCTATGTTTACTAATGATACCACAGACCCGTCTTACGCGGCACCCCCAAAACCGCCTACCGCGCCCGACGATCGAGGTCGAAGTCGAAGCGACCTATTCCAGATTTGCCGATCCGGCAATCCCGGTAGACTCCTGAGAGCGAGATCTCCGCAAGCTCCGGCCGACTAATCCTACATTCATATCCACTTGAAATATCTTGGCTTGGCTGTATACTTAGCGGAGTACTGTGGGCGCCAAGCCGGCACCAGCCGGCAACAGTGCGCGGGGACTCGGACACCGAAAACGCGCCGCGATTGTCGTTCGGCCCCCATCGACTGTGTTCATATCCGAAGAAAGTCCCATCAACGAGGGAGGAGCATATTGCTTTCTCAAACGGTTGAGTACGCGCTTCGGGCCGTTGTGGTGCTGGCCAATGAGAACGGTCGTCCGATGGTCACCGCGAATCTCGCAAAAATCACAGACGTTCCCATGGGTTACTTGTATAAAGTGCTGCAACAGCTCGGCCGAAGTGACCTGGTGGTGTCGCAACGCGGTTCCAAGGGCGGGTTCACGCTGCATAAGAAACCCGAGGACATTACGCTTCTCGAAGTGATCAATGCCGTCGATCCGTTCAAGCGCATACACCGCTGTCCGATGGATCAGATCCAGGAAGTGGATGTACTGTGTCCGCTCCATCATCGACTCGACGAGGCGATGGGCGCTCTACAGCAGGCGTTTGAGAGCACGACGATCGACGAGCTTCTGTGCGACCCCGAACGTCCGTATCCACTTTGTATGGCGCTGCACGATGGACCCGAAGAATCCGAAGCCCCAGAAGCCGGCGAAGCCGGTGGGGCCGGTATATAGAGGTTGGATTCCAGGCTGCGAGGTTTGTCCGCGGAACTCAACCGTCCAACGCAGCAGCGACGAGTCCTTGGACCGAGTTGCCCACATAGAACCGCGCGGCCGACCGCAAATCTGAAAGGGACAATACGCGTTCCTCGCAGTCGCCGCGAGCGATCAGTTCCTCCCTCAACGTACCCGGAAGAAGACCGCAGCTCACCGGAGGGGTCAACAAGGTCCCGCCGGTTTCGACAAACACGTTCGAGATCGTCCCTTCACACAATTCCCCCCTCTTGTTGAGAAACAACACCTCGTCGTACCCTTCGGCGATGGCCGCTTCCCTTTCGCGCTGGTAAACGGGCCGGTGTGTGGTCTTGTGATAACGATGGTCATCTCGGGGATCGATTCGCTGCCGCGACAATTTGACGCGATATTGTCGGGGCGGTCGGCCGATCGGGTCCACCGACACGGCGCGATCTCCGTTCGCTCTCAATAGCAGTCGGATCTTGTGGCGTCCCCTTGGGTGGCGTTCGGCCATCTCCGCCAGAGTCGCCGCGATGCGGTCGAGCGGGCACCGAAACCCAAAGTGTTTCGCCGACTCATTCAGTCGCTTCATGTGGCGATCGACAAGGTGCAGGTCTCCGTCTTCCAGCAGCATCGTCTCGATCAGCTCGAAATCGGGACGCAGGTCGGTGAGAAACTTCGCCTTGAGAAGGCATTCGTCGTACTCGGCCCGCGCGTCGGAGTCGTAGACCACACCGCTCCCGATCCCCATCTCGCCTTTACCCGCTCTGTCTACGACCATTGTGCGAATGGCGACATTCATGCACGCCCGACCGTGCGGCGAAATGTATCCGATCGAGCCGGTGTACACGCCGCGCGGTTCTTTTTCGAGGTCAGCGATCAGCTCCATCGTGCGTATTTTGGGGGCACCCGTGACGGACGCACATGGAAACAGATTGCGCATTACGTCGAACCAGTCGATGTTCTCCGGGACCTGTGCTTCAACCGTCGACGTCATCTGGTAGAGCGTTTCGTACTTCTCCACCTCAAACAGCCGTGACACGCGCACACCTCCGGGCGCCGCAATTCTCCCCAAATCGTTTCGCACCATGTCGACGATCATGACGTTTTCCGCCCGATTCTTGGCATCGGATGCCAGCCACGCGGCCAACTGTTCATCCTCTATATCGCCGGCGCCACGTCTTGCCGTGCCCTTCATGGGTTTGACGCCGATCACCCCGCCGTCTCTGCGCAAGAATAATTCCGGCGAGAGCGAGATGATGGTGCGTTCGCCGTCGAACAAGCACGCCGAAAACGACACACGCTGCCGCTTTCGCAATTCGTTGTAGAGAGCCTCCGGAGGACCGTCCAAATCGAAGCGCTGCTTCATAGTGAAATTGACCTGATAGGTCTGGCCGTCGCGGAGGTAACACTTGATACGGGAAACAGCCGCCGCGTACTCGTCCCAAGAGGTGTTGAGACGGAAGTTCGATACCCGGCATGGGTCCGCTTCCGGGGTGAGAATCCTGTCGGACAACGCCGCGTCGCTTGGGGTCTCGGCAATCGTCGGATCCTCGAACAGTCCCACCCACGCCAACGATCCGGCAGGGCTTTGGGTGTCGAGCAGGCGGGAGAGCTTTCGCTCGAACGTATACCCCATCTCGTAGGCGAAGTATCCCGCCACCCAATAGCCGTCTCCGACGGCACGGTCGATAGCTTCGAAAAATCGCCGCGGGTCGTCACCCGGCTCGAAGCGAAGCTCACCGACCGGCCGTTCGAACAGGAACGATCGGCCGTTGTCCGGGTCTCGCCTGTCCGTTTCGAGAAGCACGTACGGGAGGCGATCGGACCGGAGGCGATCGGCTCTGTCTGGGGATGCCGTTTGCGTTTTGGACATCGTTATTGGTGGTCCTGCTCGAGCAGTTTTTGAAACCGTGGGTGGTCACGAAGCGGATCCCATATCGGATCGATTCTCAACAACGGCGCACGTACCGGCGATGCGGGTATCGACAACAGGTACTCTAATTCGTCGATGGCCGCCTCGTAATCACCGATCAACACGTAAATACGCGCAAGGTCTCCTCGTCTCGGCGGGCCCTGCTTGGACTCTTTTGATACCGGCATCATATCCGCGCCGCGTTTACCCTCGCGAATCGCATCTTCTTTGCGTCCCAGGCCGGCGTACGCCACACCGAGAGCGCTGTAGTATCTCGAGTCGCTCGGCTCCGAGGCGATCAGCGCTTCGACTTGGACGCGCGAAGAATCGAACCAGGCACGGGCCTGATCCAGTTCACCCTTCGCCAGATAGGTGTACGCCATCAGCTCCGCCACCGGGATGTAGTACACATGCGAAAACAAGGCTGGGATCCTGTTACGGCGAAGCACATCCAGCGCCCGATCAAATTTCCGTTCCAGGAACCACAAATCGATCTCCGCCTCCAGTTGGAACGTTGGATCGTAGGGCGCCACATTTAAGACCGCGCGCGCTTTGTCCAGGTCGGCCAACAGCATGTACATCCAAAACTTCCACATGTACGCCCCCAGCTGATCTGGCGCCAGGTCGATGGCCCGATCTAGGTAGTCTTCGGCCTCCTCGTAACGCTCCAGATCGACCATGGTCTCGCCAATTTCGTACACCAATTCCGAAGACCGGGGGTCGAGTTCGAGCGCCTGCATCAAGTGTCGCAGGCTCTCATCCCACTCTCCCTGCCGGCGCTTGACATAACCGATCGCAGCGTACGGTGCCATGCTCCCCGGTTGAATTTCCTTCGCTCTTTCAAATTGCTCCAGCGCACGGTCGTAGTCCAGCTCACCGTGATAGTAGTGGTACCCCAGAGACATTCGCGTCGTAAACGCATTCGGATTGAGTTCTGCCGCTTTACGTACCGCCTCTTCCGACATCGCCAGTCGATCCTGCGTTCGGTCGGCGGCGAACCAATACAGACTGGAATGAACCTCTGAGAGCATCGCGTAGGCCTGAGAAAAATCCGGATCCAGTTCTATCGCCTTCTTGAACATATCCTCGGCAGTCCAGAGGTGCTCGATGTTTTGGCGCTTGAACTGGTGCTCTATGCCCCTCAAATAGAAGTCGTACGCCTCTATGTTATCCGTCGGTCTGGCTTCTACGCCCTTGCGGTCGGGATCCAAGAGCGTGACGTTCAGCTCCTCAGTCACGCTCATCGCGATGTCCGTTTGTACGTCGAACACCTCGGTCATCGGTTTGTCGTAGATGTGCGCCCACATGTGTGTGGCATCGGTCACACGGATCAACTGCGGCGTTACGCGGACCTGGCTGGGTCCACCGGCGCTATGCTGCCAGCGAACAGTCCCCTCCAGGATGTAGTCGACGTGGAGTTCATCCCCTATCTGCTGTACAGATTTCTGCGTGTCTTTGTACTGCAGGATACTGGTCCGCGCGATCACACCCAGCCCGTGTATCGACGCCAGGCGCGCGGTGATCTCCTCGGTGATCCCGTCGGCGAAATACTCGTCTGCAGCCGGTCCCATGTTGTCGAACGGCAACACAGCGATCATGACGCGGTGTTCCTCCCCGGTGACCGCAGCCTGTTCGCCGGAACGTGTGGCCAGATAGCCCACGATCGCCGCGGCGATCACGAGCACCCCGATTAGACTCGATATGATCCGCTTTCGCAAACGGGTCATACGAGGCTCTTGGGGCGACGCCTCCGTTCTCTTCAGCGCTTCGAGGTCGGACAGTACCCCTCCTGCTGTTTGGTAGCGTGTGTCTTTGTCTTTACGTAATAATTTCCCGACAATGCGCTGCAGCTCGTCGGGCACATCGGCCTTGAAGCGCACCAGCGGTTCCGGTTCTTCGTTCAAGATCGAGTAGCTGACGGCCGCCCTGTGCTCGCCTTGAAACGGCTTGCGGCCCGTGACCATATCGTAGAGCAGGACGCCCAGCGAGAACAGATCGGAGCGTTGATCGACTTGTTCTCCTCGGAGCTGTTCGGGTGACATGAATGCCACCGTGCCGACCGTCGAGCCGTCGGCGGTGAGCCGGCTTTGACCCTCGATTTTGGCCAGGCCGAAATCGAGGACTTTGACTTTTCCGTCCGTCGTCACCAAAATATTGTCCGACTTGATATCGCGGTGGATGACGTCATTCGAGTGGGCGGCGGCGAGCGCGCGACAGATCTGGCTGGCCAGGTCGACTGTCTGGGTCAATGTGAGATCATCGTTGGCGATCATGTCACCGAGCGAACGCCCGTCGACGTACTCCATCACGATGAAGTCGCGGCCGGCGTCTTCGCCGATGTCGTACAGGGATACTATGTTAGCGTGGCTCAGCTTCGACGCGGCGGTTGCTTCGCGCAACAACCTCTCTCTAGCCGTACCGTCTCCGCGTATGTGGTCGGGGACAAACTTGAGCGCGACGTTGCGGCCCAGCCGAGTGTCCCGGGCCAAAAACACCTCGCCCATGCCGCCCTCGCCGATCTTATCGAGAATTTCGTAGTGGGATATCTGTTTTCCAATCATACGGTTACCATTATATACTGCAGGGCCTCGCCCGCCATAGAAAAAACGCCGCCCCACGTTGGAGGTCCCGTGGGACGGCGTATCGGCACCCGACCTAAGGTTTCGCGCCACGAGCAACGCGTGCTCGCGGACACCAATTGATGGGGCAGGTACTATAACTACAATCAAACAACGGAAAAGTTGACCCCGCTGCGGTGGCGTATCGGGCTGCCTAGAGGTTGTGGCGTACGATCTCTCCCTCGACGAGAAAGATCACGTCTTCGGCAATGTTGGTGCACAAATCGGCGATGCGTTCGAGGTGACGCGATGCCGACATGGTGTTGATGGCCGACTCTACGACAGCGGGGCGGTGGTGATCAAGCGTGAATCGGTGGAAACGGGTTGATGAAGTGCACTTAAGTGTTACGAAAGTTCTCTACTCCTATGGGAAGATTAAGGAGTCAATGTGAAGAC